>CAYFID010000008.1:0-28783 GCA_964343205.1 uncultured Candidatus Poseidoniales archaeon
CCAGCCATTCCCCGTCTATGAAGCCGATGCGTAATTCCTCCGCTGACCCGTCGTCATCGTATGGAAGCGCTACTGTGGTGACTTTGAAGTCATATGGATCCATCAACTCAGCGGCAGATGTGTCTCGATTCAGAATCTGGACAGTGGTCTGTTCGGATCGTGAGCAAATAACAGTAGAAGACTCCATGTCCCTCCATGTAGCACCTGTCCTCTCGAACCTGTCCAACCTCCTAAGAATCGGGCCCTCCTTCTGCCATGTGTCCACTATCCACAGGGACTTCTTGTGCCTGATGACGTCTCCGATAGCGTATGCTGGCTTCCTATAGCTCAGGGTTAGCCTTGTTACCTCGACCCCATCGTTGACTCCAACTACCTTCGAGCTCTCCTTAACCGTGCCTCCGAATGACTTGGTCAGCCTCCTCCCCCAGGTCCTTGCTAGGCTCTTTGAGCCGAGTTGGATGTCCCAACCCCCTTGCACTGGACCTTCCTTTGAGATGAAGAACATTGGATTAGTCTCCATCGACTCTATCAGCTCGTCCAAGGTTTCCCTAAGGCTGGAGAGCTCTGACGCGTCCAGTTTCCTTCCAGCGGAGCGCAGTTGTACGGTGGCCTCGAAATAGTCGCCGTCCTTTCTGGTGCATGGAGTACACACGGCGTTGCTAGTCTGCAATAGTGCAGAGTGAGAGTCCTCGAATGTGTGGCCCTCGATTGTTCCGGAGACATCCACATGAATCCTGCTTGTTCTTTCATCTATTTCCTGAACCGAGAATGACACTTTTGTCTTGGAGGCCCTTTCCTCGAAGACCAGGTTCTCCCTGATTCTCAGATCAGCGATTCCCTCTATGCCCAATGTTGACCAGCCTCCCCGGATCTCGATCGAGTTGCACTTTGCACATCTCCTCTGCTGTATAGTCTCAGGCATCTTCGAGAGTACTGTCCTCTGCCTGAGGCACGACTCGCAGAGTCTTTCTGAGGAAAGCGGGGGCTCAGAACCACAAGTGATGCAGAAAGCTCCTCCAGCCATTCATCTCCCCGGTGCTGGGCTCAGACGCCCCGTTAGAAGGGTTCCGAGCCCTTATAGGGCCTATTTTTCCCGATCTTCACCTTCTTCAGAGATTTCTGATTGCAAGTCTATTAGGGACTTGTATCTGCTTGAGGCGTAATAAACGAGTATCAAGGAAAGAACCCCATAAGCAAGTACTGCCTCTGTTTCTCCTGTCAATACTAAGCCCCCTTTTCCAGTTCCCTTTTCTTGTCGCCAAGTTCTCTTCGAAGTGAGTGGATTGCATAGTTTAGTGCTACTAATCCGACGAATAATGTCATGAAAGATATCACGCCAATTATCAGGACTAGTCTGATCTCCGGATCTAATCCAGTTTCCTCTGTTTCCACTACTATTACCCCTGGGTGGCGATTCCTCCAGATGGTGGTTGCCACTGCGGTAATTGGCACTAGAATGAATCCGAACAACCCGACTGCGGCTAAGGTGTCTCTTGTCTCCTCGCCTTCAGGCTGACTCCTCATAGACATCACCATGAACAAGGCGACACCTGTCAGGAGTGCGTAGGTGTTTAGCCTAACATCTCCCCAATCCCATGGAACCCCCCATTCCGCCGACCCCCAAATTGGCCCCGATATGACAACTCCTAGTCCGAATAGTAGGCCTAGTTCAGACCCTATGACAACCATACTCCATCCCATCTCGGATCTTCTTCTGTACCAAGAAATCGCCCCTACGAAAAGTATGCTGAATGCTAGGAATGACGCCCATGCCATAGGGACATGCCAGTAGATAATCCTGTATGCCTCTGGGGCGTTCCATGCATTTGGGTCTACGAGAGGTGCCCAAAAGAAGGCCAGAAAAGCTGTTACGGAAACTCCAACAAAGCCAGCCGAGGTGAGGGGAACAGCTAGAGATCTGAAATCAGGCACGGGTCTCCGATTCTAGGTCCAGTCATGAATGCTATTCATCAGTAATCAGGGATCAACACAGCAGACAGCCAGACCAGAGCCGATATCAGGCTTGCAATCAGGCAAGTGGGAATTGGGTCGTTTATTGCTAAGCCGAAAGACATCCCATGATCTATAATCGTCGAGAGGGCAGCGGTAAGTTCCAGGAATGGCCAAACTAGTACTACCAGCAGCAATGGGACTGGGGCCGCGCTGGATCTGGAAAGGTCTGAAACTAGGAGGTGGAGGGCAGTGGCTGCAATTGCCACGTCCATTAGGGCTAGAGAGGGGACCCATAACCACTTGAGGACCTCTGAAGAGGTTTCGGAATCGACTGATCCGGAAAGAACCAACCATGACAAGTAAGTAATAGGGATCGGGAGCAGAATGGATGCCCCAGTGATAGAGTACGCTGGTCGTGCCATTGGTCCGACTACTGCATTCCACCATCGACCGGAATCAGACTCTGAAAGCCTTGAAACAATGGCAGGAGACGCAACTGCAACTATGAATGATGGTGCTAAAACCAACGCTGCCAAGAGACGGCTATCATGCGATTCAAGATCGATCTCGCCCACCAGGGAATAGGAGAGGAGCAAAGCCACGATCGCAGGGGTAGCCCTGCCAACTGTGTCGATCGGATTACGAAACTCCATCCTGAAGGACCAAAGAATCAGGGAAGAAATCGGATTCTGGCCCTCTTCTGGACATGTTTCGGGGATATTGTGGGGCTCGCCTAATGATTCCCCCTTGGTTTCTATAAATGTAGAATTCTCAATCCTAATGACCCTGTCTGCGCATGAAGAAATCTCCTTATCATGAGTGGCAATTAGGATTCCATGTCTCCTCTCAGCGAGTGCCTTAATCCAGCCCCTTAGCGTGGCCTTTGAAGAGTCATCCAATCCCTCTGATGGCTCGTCAAGTAGTACCACTCTTGGGTGCTCGCTTAGAGCGGCTGGAGCCAAGCCGCATAGGATAGAGAGTCTCCTTCTAAGTCCTCCAGAGAGGTGTGCCACCCTGTCATTCGATCTATGGAAAAGGCCCCAGTTTTCCAGTAGTCCTGAGATCTGGCTCTTGTCTGGAGAAACCCCGGCTACAGAGAGGGCCACAGAAAGCCTCTCAGAGACTGTCTCGTCGCCGCAGATTCCGTCTTTTTGAAGAGTGAGTCCCATGGCTGGAGGCGGATTCCTCCGACCTTGCGAATCCCTAATTACGGTCTGCCCGGATTCCGAATACCACACCACTTCTCCTTCTCTGAGCGAGATAATTCCAGAAAATGCCTCAATCAATGTACTCTTTCCCGATCCATTCTCCCCTGTCACCGCTACAATTTCGCCCATTCCAATCGAGGCTGAAACTCCGTCCAGGACCATATTCGGACCACGATGAATACTAGCTGACTTCACCTCAGCGAGTGTCGAGTTCGCCATGATCTACCGGTTGAGCACCGTCGTATGAGTGTTCCATATCTGCGAATCCCTCTTTAGAGCGGCCACCGGGGACTGGATGATGGCTAGGGATATCGACTTTACATGGGGGCAATTAGAGGGGTTGGACATACTCTGGCTGTCTGTAATAATCGTTGTTTCAGTGGGACCATTCGTTTCAGCGGCCAGAAACAAAACTAGCTTCGCGCTAGCGATGGTACTGTCCCTTCTTCTTGCCCATTTTGTACAATTTACTCTTAGAACGCTTGAACATGAGATATTCGAATTCTACCCGATTGACCTCCTAAGCATAATCCCGTCTATTTCCAATGAACCCCTCCACTTCCACCGGATGGTAACTTCTGCTTGGCTTCATGCTGACTTCTTACACGTCCTAGGAAATGTGCTTGTGATTGCTCTGGCAGGGGTCCCGCTTGAGCAAAGGTTGGGTCCGAAAAGATGGATTGCAGTGTACTTCCTAGGTTTCCTTGGAGGTAATCTAGCATGGATTTTCTCCCATCCAAACTCCAACGTACCGGCAATAGGGGCAAGTGGGGCTGCCTTCGGGTTATTGGGTGCCTATATGGCATGCTGGCCCGACGAAAAAATCGAGTTTCCCCTAATATTCCTAATCAGAGCCTGGCCGGTTTGGCTCATAGCATTCGTTCGCTTAGGGCTAGAGATATTCCAGATGTACTCTATTCAGAGTGGTACGGCGGGCGAATCTAATATCGCACACATGGCCCATTTGGGAGGATTCTTTCTGGCATATATCCTCGCTAGGCCGATTGCCAGAGGAGCTCCGAGCCCTGTTGGGGAACCGGGGGTTTCTGAGGTCCGATCTTCATTGGCAGAAGGCCTTAGGAAGCAGGCAATTGCTAGAATGGGGGACTTGACGAATGACCCATGGGGGTCTTCAGGAAAGCCTCTTGGTGGAAGAGCTGCGAGAATCCTCTCTAGGCTTAGGGAGGAAGGTGATGAGTTGGAGACGCGTAGAGCATGGCTGGAGGAACTATCGGAACACACAATATGCCCAGTTTGTGATGGAGAGATAGTAACTTTAGATGACAGAGGGGTGTGTAGGATTGCATGCTCACTATCCAAGGAACACATTAGGTGGCCATAACGCCAATTGGGTAGTCATTGACAGGTTGGAGTTATACAGGCCGGGACTGTGGCTCTCTACGAGAGCCATGGGTAAAGGACCGAGGAAGTTCGTTCCTCTATTAGTCGCAATTTTGGTATTCTTACTTGACGTTCCAATAGGCTCCGCCCACGTTTTCGTTAGTGAAGGCACCGTACTAGAAGGTGAGAAACCAGTAGACTACTCTGTAGTGCCCCCGTTGATGTGCGGAGATGAGGCGTGCTCGGAAAAGGACAGGTCTCCTGATTTCTCCGCATTGGATTCGGGACCTCCTGTCATGGACTTCGGCTGGTGGTACGATTTCTGGTCAGATTCCGACTCTAATGGCTTAGACGATAGGTTACAATTGATCTTAGGAGGAGAAAGGGAGTCTGTGTCAAAGACATCGATAATGGGACAAGACGGAAGGCCGACGGTCGCCATTATTGTCCACTACGCTTGGCACCCGGGAGAATCAGATATCCAAGCTCTTAGGTCAGTGATAGAGTCGCATGGCTGGGATCAGAATGGCTCATGGTTCATGGTGATGGATCATCTTGATGCAATTGTACTAGATCACGTGCCAGTCAGTTCCCTGATTGGAATTTGGGGATTAGAGGGAGTAGTTCTTGTAGAGGAACAGAACGTAATTGTCCCTTATCTCAACTTGGCAACCAAAGGTTCCAAGGTAAGGGCATCTGACGTATATGACGAGACCATAAGGGGCTTGGGTTTCCACGGATCTGGCAAGGTTATTGCCATTCTTGACACTGGTGTCGACAATGAGCATTTCTCACTGGATGACTTCTCTGACGACAACAATGACAATACTAACGAACCCGACGACATTGAAGACCCGAAGTGGGTAGGTGGGTGCGATTCCACGGGTGTTGGGTCATCGGGATGCAATGACGAAGACCCAGATGACGGAGATGGCCATGGAACACACGTGGCAGGAATTGCACTAGGAACAGGAGACTCCAGCAGAGAGAACCAGGGGTATGCACCCGGGTCTTATCTTGTTGACGTTAAGGTAATGGAAGACTATGGGGGAGGGAACTCCCAGTCCATCCTAGCAGGGCTACAATGGGTGATAAACAACAGAGACACAGATTGGGGGAACAATGCATCCAGCAAAGGAATTCATGTCGTTTCAATGTCATTCGGAAACGCAAACTTAGGTGGTGGAGATGGAGGGGATGACGGGAGCTCGGCCGAGGCTAATTTGGTTAATCAGGCCTCTGAAAGTGGATTGGTGTGTGTGGCAGCAATAGGCAACGATGGAGCGAACAACGTAAACTCAGTAGGTGCCGCTGACACTGCAATCACTGTCGGTTGGATGGATGATAAAAACACGATTGAACGTGATGATGACTCGATTAGCGCGAACTCGAACTACGGTCCTAGGCCGGATGACGACGACGGCGACTCATGGGATGAAATGAAGCCATGGGTGGTTGCTCCCGGATCCAACATCAACTCTGCCCAGCACGCAGAGTCCTCCGGGATTATCCCCGGATCGGAGGTAAACAGGGCCAGTGATGACTACACCCAAAAGTCTGGTTCAAGCATGTCAACCCCGGCTGTTTCCGGTCTGGTCGCAATTATGCTAGAAATCGGAGAAGAGAGAAACATGGAATTCATGGACGAAAACGATCCTGGCATAGAGAGGTACGAGGCGATTAGGAGCTTCCTTTCCAGTGGCTCTGAGTTCAGGAGTGAATGGTCGGTTGACGATTCCTTCGAAGGAAATAGTTGGAACACTAAGTACGGGTTCGGAATCATTGATGGCGGGCGCGTAGCGACGGAAATGTTCGGTACTGGAGGAGGTGGCGGAGGAGGAAACCAGAGCACTGGTCCGGGAGAAAGCCAAGAAGGTAACTGGGTAGAAATTGAGAGTCCTTCTAGATGGTCTTGGCTAGTAGAAGGAGAGACTTACAGTCTAAGGGGAAATATAGACGAAGACGGGAAAAACAACGGCACGATTGAAGAAGTTCTGGCCTTTGTAGAAATTGAATTCAGGGAGCCCGGGAAGCCCAAATCGAAGAGAATACTCGTCAATTGGTCTAATCCGATAGGGATCATGAACTGGACGATACCTTTCGCGGTACCAGAATTCCCTGAGGACTACACGGAAATCTCAGTATGCGCTTTCGCATCTGCTAGGAATGACATCGGTAGGTGGAGCAACAACACTGAATTCTGCTATAATGTTGGAAAGGTGAACATCACACTAGAGTCCCCCAGCGGCACCGGGGAGCTGGAGGGTACCGTCCAAGTATCTGGGCAGTTCCAGTCAATTTTCAACGCGACTATCGAATGGAGGTTGGATAAAGAGGATTGGGAGTTCGGATACATTGCTTTTGATGGGTGGAATGATGATGTCCACACAGACTCACAAGAAGACGATCACGATGCTTGTGTGCATATGTTCAGGGGAGATAGCAGTGGCAACTGCCAGGATGGTGATTATGGCTGGACAGATTGGAGTTTCGACTGGGATACAACCCTGCTGAAGGACGATGAGTACAGGCTCTCAGTTAGAGTCGTAAGTGCGGTAGGGGTAGTTTCTGAGGAGATACGCAGAATCGTAAGAATAGACAATATTGACCCGATGCCGGACCTTCTTTTCGTTAGCAAATCGATGTCGGTCCAAGAGTTCGGGATTCCCATGCAAGAGTCTTACGTGAACACCTTCCTAGAAGTTAGGGCAACGATCAGAAACACTGGCGACCAAGCTGCGTCTGACGTCGGAATCACCCTAGAGGAGTGGGGAGAACGTAGAGACGAGTATTTGATCGCAAACATCGACTCAGGCGAGTACGTCGAGGTTGTCCTGTACTGGAACCCGCCGGATGCAGGGGAAGCCCTGCTATCGATTACCCTAGACCCAATGAACGCCATTCAAGAATTAGACGACGGGAACAACGAATTGTCGGGAACGTTCAACGTTTTGCCTCGACCTCCTGGGGTAGATCTAGCTATCAGATCCGGGGCCATATCTGCATCGACTATTTCTAGCCCTATTCCCAGGCCGGGAGAGGCTGCAATTGTGCAATCAAGAGTTGATAACCTAGGGTCTGAGGACGCAATCGGAGTGACCGGAACTCTGGAAATAATGACAGAAAGGGGTTGGGAGGTTATTTCCAGTTCCACCCTCTCAATGGTCTTAGGAGGTTCTCACTCAACCCTTTCGCTACCATTCGTCCCCAATCAAACTGGGCCCGTGGAGATGAGAGTAAGTGTTCTCTTGGATAATGGATCTGACAATGACTGGTCTAACAATGTTCGAACGAGAACCCTCATAGTCGATAGTTCAACTCTTTCTGGCCCGAGGGAAGCTGAGCTTAATCCCGGCGAAACACCCGTGCAAGTGGTAAGTATCGATGATGAAGAGGGAGACATCCTGATCAGTGAAAGTGATGGTACCCTGCACATGTACAAATTGACCCCTAGTAAGTCACTAGTAGAATGCAACAATGTGATTGAAGACCGCTGGTCAGGAGACCTTTCTGTAGTCAGTACCGATGATGGGTTTGCTCACATTATTTGGACAAGGAGGTACTTGAATTCCAATGGTTTCCTTATGCAGACTGTAAGTTACTCGACTATTGACGCCAATTGTAGGATGTCCCCCACCCAGGATCTAATGCCGGGAATCCCTCTGTCGGACGGAAAGTACTGGGGGATAGACGTTGATGTGAGGGACTCGGAGATTCTGGTCTCGGGATATCATCGAGACGTATTCAGCGGAGGCAGCCTGGAGGATGTCACCGACATCTTCCTCTTGTATAGCGAGGCCCCCGTATCCTCTTCTGACTGGACCCTGAATCCAAGCATTATTCACGATATTGATGCGGATCCGGCACAAGAATGCCCATTATCGGTTGAATTCGGTCACGAACAGGCCCACATTCTCTACCAGACAGTAAGAAACGACACAACTGGAAAGGATAGGCTTGGCGTATGGTATTCCCATGGGGAAATTGACCAGGAAACCTGGGCCTATCGAAAAGCGGTTGGAGACGAGGGGTTATTGCCTACAATGAAAGTAATAGTAGATGACGAGGAAGACCGCTTAGTATCTCTTTGGAGGGAGGGGGACCCCCAGGACTCAGAGCTGGTGGTATACGTTACTGACTCGGCTTTCAGATCAGAAGAGGGGATGGAGACTAGGGTGTCTGCCAGAGGTCTATCGAGTATTGACTTAGTTGAGACTGAGCGGGGGATCCAAGTCTTCTTTGACAGAGTGGGGCCCAATGGCCCCCAGGTTGAGTATGGCCTAATAGACCTCGAGAAGGGATGGGTTGGCCTGTCCAATTCCATCGTCCAGGGACAATTCAATTCCATTGATCGGTCCGAAGAGACGCAAGAGACCATGATTGTGGTGTCTTCCTCAGAGGGATGGGAAATTAGGGCCCTCATCGATGACGGGGGGGGAAAAAGGAGTGGCGGGATAGCGGATCAAATTAGATCGTCGCTCGGTCTGGATCAGGAAAGCTTCGAGATCTTGGTCATAGGAGTGGCGTTCGCAGTCTTAATCCTAGGACTTGTTACACTCGTGGCTCTTTCCGCACAAGGAATCAGATGGGTTGGGAAAAGGAGATCCCTAGATGATAGCTCGAGCGTAATGATGGAGGATGACGTAGTCGACATCGTTCGTGACTCTGACATCCCAGTCGGAGTAGACGAAGTGGAGATCGTGGATGATGGGGCATCGCAAGACGAAGGTACCGAAAGCGGTTCTCAGATTAGACGAGACAGGAGAGCTAGGAGAACAGCGGGGTCCGATGCCGCTTCTGAATCAGAGGATCGGGACAAGGACGAAACCCTGCCGCAGATTTCCGAAGTGATGCCCGCACCTCCCGAATCGATAGGGGGGCAGGTGGTCTGCCTTGGGTGCGGGAGCAGATTCGTGGCTGATGCCGGAGTTTCCTCGACTAAATGCCCGGTTTGTGGGTCGAGAGTTGACCGCTGAGGTATTTCATGGGGACCGTGTGGCTGGCTTCGGCCTCCAAAAGGCGTCATTCGTGGCTTTCGGAGGAGTTGGGGAAGTTCGGCGTTAAAGTCAAAGTCTGCCAGATAGAATATTCGGAGCCGGAACCCAGGGCTGGAACAGAAGTTAAGGCACAGGTGGAAGAAGCTTGCATGCACAAGGCCAATGCCGCTTCGTCCACGTTAGTAGTAGGAGGTGGCGATGACGGGCGGATCATTGTTGTGTCCGACACGTTGGTTGAGGACCCTGATGACCATAAGGTTGCATTGGGGAAGCCAGCAGACGTGGCTACGGCAGCGTCGACACTAATCAGGCTCTCAGGGAGGAGGCACAGAGTCTGGTCCTCAACAGCGATAATACAGAAGGGGATCGGGGAGATCGAATTGGACAACGGGTGGATGGCTTCTCTATGGACTGACTACTCCATTGTTGAATTTGAAGAAATCCAAGAAGCTGTCCTGAAAGAGATGCTCGATAGAGGGTCATGGATTGGGAAGGCGGGTGGGTACGATCTTGCTGGAAGGGCTGGAGAATTCTCAAGAGTTATCGAAGGAGAGGAAGTTGATGTACTCGGATTTTCCTCTAGAGCAATGAACGAGTTAGCAGAAAGGTTGTCCTAGACGAATGCAACCCCTCCGTGTTTCAGGACAAATTCTCTTTGGAGATCGTCAAACCACTCTAGCATTGAAGAGCTGAATCGTACAGAAGAGACCTCGTCATCAATTAGCAGATCATCCTGAATGCCCTGCAGAGTCCCAGGTGCGGCTCCGCAAGAAACGCAAGCTCCATCCAAGTCTATAACTAGCGAAAGTGATCTTCTCCCGCTATTATTCACCTCAATTTCAGCTTCGGCTACCAATATACCACCCCCATGACCATCCAAAGCAGCCCTGACAGGGCCTAGTCTAGCCATTAGTGCAGGAACTAAGTCGCTATGTTTCGATTCGAAGAGATCTATCAATGAAAGAGAGCAGAGCCTAGAAATCTCGAGTGGATCATTGCGCTCAGAAATGACCCTATTCGCCTCTCTCTTGATCATCTCCTCGATTTGCAATCTGTAAGCCTGCTCTAGGTTTTCAGACTCAGATTGAATGTCCTCACCAGATTCGTTCACGCTTCCTCGTAAAGGTGGTCGGATTATAGGGTGACCTGAAGGAAGCAGAGATTGAAATGGTTGAATCATTGCCCGAGGTATGAGAACCATGGGAGCAGACAACCCACTTCTGGAAATCAAAGGGCTTTATGCCGGAATAGAAGGAAATGAAATACTCAAAGGAATAGATCTAGAAATTGGGGCTGGTGAAATCCACGCGATCATGGGGAGAAACGGAAGTGGAAAAACCACCACTGCAAACGTGATTATGGGGCATCCTGACTTCGAAGTAGAGAAGGGAGAGGTAATTCTCGAGGGAGAGAGTCTGCTAGAAATGGAAGCTTGGGAAAGAGCTAGGGCGGGCGTATTCCTTTCTTTCCAATACCCGCAAGCAGTTCCTGGCCTACAAGTTGGGAACTTCCTCAGGAAATCAGTAGCGAGCATAAATGGCGAAGATGAAGCGAAAGGGACGAGCTTCAGGAACTCTCTGACCGAAGCAATGGAGTCACTGGACATTCCCCGATCATTCCTCTCAAGGTATGTTAATGACGGGTTCAGCGGAGGGGAGAAGAAGCGCTTCGAGATTCTTCAATTGATGCTACTTCGTCCAAAGCTAGCGGTTCTGGATGAGACTGACAGCGGGCTAGACATAGATGGAATCAGGACAGTCGCGGAAGGAGTAAATGCTGCTATTAGGGGAACGGGGTCAGGTGCCCTCATCATCACCCATTACTCTAGAATCTTAGAACACGTTCAACCTGACAAGGTTCACGTCCTGATGGATGGGAGGATCGTTGCCTCTGGAGGGCCAGAGCTTGCTACTAAACTTGAAGAACATGGCTACGAATGGCTGAATGGGGAGTAGGGGGTTACCATGGTCGAAAACATCGAAGCCAGAGATGCTGTGGGGGACTACAAAGCAGGATGGCATGATCCTGAAAATTCAACCATTAGGTTCGACTTTGGGCTGTCTGAAGAAGTCGTCAGACAAATATCGGGACTGAAGAACGAGCCATCATGGATGACCGACATCCGAGTGAAGGCGTTCAAGCATTTTTCCGATAGGCCTATGCCGACTTGGGGGAACACACACTTGCTAAAAGAGATCGACTTCGACAACATCTGTTACTATCTTAGATCCTCAGAGTCGACAGAGAAAGACTGGGATGACGTGCCCGAAGACATCAGGAACACGTTCGAAAGACTGGGAATTCCAGAAGCTGAGCAGAAGTGGCTATCAGGGGTTACTGCCCAATACGAGTCGGAGGCAGTGTATCACAGCATTAGAGAAGATTTGGAAAAGCAAGGGGTTATTTTCCTTGACATGGATAGGGGCCTTCGGGAACATCCAGAGATAGTGAAGAAGTGGTTCTGCTCAGTAGTCCCTCACACGGACAACAAGTTCGCGGCACTAAACACTGCGGTATGGTCTGGGGGATCATTCATTTACGTTCCAAAAGGTGTTCACGTTGAGATGCCTGTACAGGCTTACTTCCGAATAAATGCGAAAAACATGGGGCAGTTCGAGAGGACGCTGATTATTGCTGACGAGGGGAGCAGCGTGCATTACGTCGAGGGTTGCACGGCGCCGTCCTATTCTACTGACTCACTGCACTCTGCGGTTGTCGAACTAGTTGCCCTACCAGGGGCACACATTCGCTATTCTACAATTCAAAACTGGAGTGCAAATGTGTACAACCTAGTGACAAAGCGAGGAATCGCTCATGAGAATGCAAAGATTGAGTGGGTTGACGGAAACATTGGAAGCAAGCTGACTATGAAGTATCCAGCTGTAATCCTGAAGGGGGAAGGGAGCCATGCAGAGGTAATTTCCGTAGCATACTCCGGAGAAGGGCAACATCAGGATGCAGGAGCTAAGATACACCACCTAGCATCAAACACCACTAGCAAGATTCTATCAAAGAGCATTAGCAAGAACGGTGGAAGGGGTTCCTACAGAGGGATGGTAACAGTTTCACCCAAGGCTGACAATTGTAAATTGAACGTTGTCTGCGATGCACTGATCCTAGACGAGGCGAGTAGGTCCGATACTTATCCGACCATGGAAGTCTCAAACCCAACAGCAAGATGTGAGCACGAGGCCAGTGTGTCAAAGGTCAGCGACGAGCAATTGTTCTACCTCATGAGCCGTGGCCACTCTGAGGAAGAGGCTCTCGCTATGATCGTCAATGGATTCTTCGAACCGTTCACAAGAGAGTTACCGATGGAGTACGCGGTTGAGTTGAACCAACTAATGGCACTGGAGATGGAAGGAAGTATTGGATGAGGTGGCAGGGTGGACTATGCCTCGAGATATCTGAGTCTTGAAGAGCCCAAGAGGGCAGACCATCTTTGGAGATACACTCCTTGGAAGAGGGTCCATCCCTCTGGAGATGTGACTGAGGTTCCTGAACTTGGGAAGCCAAGCCTGAGTCTGTTTTCAATGGATGGAAATGAAGTCCCAGACGGAATTAGGCTCATTGAAGGAGAGGTAAGGCAAAGGGACCAACCTGATTCATACGAGTTAACAAATGCGTTCCTACTTGCCTCCTCAGAGTGTTCGAAATGGACACTTGAGGTTGACAAAAAATTCTCCTCCGAATCTCCAATAGTTCTTGAGATACAGACTGGAGGGGGGTCGTCTGCGTGTCACATTTCGTTGGAAGTAGGGGGTAGGTCAGAACTAGAGCTCGTTACCAGAGTTGTTGGTGACAGCGAATGGTTCGGACTCCTAAGAACAGGAATGGTTGGGGAGGGGGCAATTCTGAACGATGTGCTACTGGGCCTTCAGGAGAGGGGTACAATGCTTAGGACGGATTCAATTTCTGTAGGAAGAGATGCTCAGGTTCGAGCAGGAACTGTCTCCTCGGGATCCGAGAGGACAAAAGCGGATCTACGATATAGTATGCGAGATTTGGGGGGTAGTGTAAGAGTGCTGGGATCAATACTCTCCGCTGATTCGATGCATTTGGATCACCACATAGAGATACATCACGACGCACCTGAAACCTTCAGCAGATTATCTTGGCACTCTGCCTGCGGGGGAAAAAGCAGGACAGTTGGAACAGGTATGCTGAGGGTAAGCGATGGGGCGAAAGGTACAGATGCAGCTCAGATTTTCCACAACCTTCTGCTTTCGAATGATGCGGAGGCTGATTCCATTCCAGAGCTGGAGGTAATGGAACACGATGTGGTGGGCTGTGGCCATGGAACTGCAAATGGGCCAATTGACGAAGATCAGATTTTCTACCTGGAATCTAGGGGCTTGGATAGGCAAGACGCAAAGAGGGCGCTAATCGCAGCTTTCCTTAACTCAACTTTATCGGAAATGGGTAGCGAACAACTTCATGGATGGCTTGTTGGCGTGCTGTCACGACAACTAGAGTCTCTGTAGTCTTGATGGCAGAAAGTGATTTGGACCCCCCAACCAGAGATTAACTGTGGATACTGACCACTGTGATGACATATTCTGCCAATGTGGGTTCAGAGGAACGGCTATACAAATTCGCCAACACATGGAGTGCCCGGAATGCAAGAGGGTGGTCGAGGCCTGTTGCGAAGGAGTTCCAAACTATTCCTAGGGAATTGCCCCTTAAGAAAGAAGATTCACTGAGGCGGCGACAAACATTCGATTGGTGAAGTCTATGTGCAAGTTCTAGTTAGAGACAACAGGTGAAGGGGTGAATAAAAACGGACTTGCAGATAGGCGCCTTGAGACGAAAGTTTCAGCCATACTTGGAGGAATAGCGGCCGGATACCTCCTTCTCTGCGTTTTCGCTCCGTTATCGCTTCCTTCTGACTCTGTTCCTGAGCTATCAGGACGTGCTAACGCAATAGACTACGCATATCAGGATAGTTGGGGTAATGGGGACCATGGCGAGGATTCCTCGGTAGGACATGACCAGTCCCTACATGGAGGGCCCTTCGCATGGAGTGAGCTTAGCCCTGTCTGGGCCTTCACATACGCATTCGGGGATTTGAATTGCCACCAGAAGCACGAGAGGTCATGGGAGATTAACGGCAACCAGATGCCTGTTTGCGCCAGAGATATCGGAATCTTCCTCGGATTCGCCATAGGATGTTTGATTTTCGGCCTCAGAGGCCTCAATAGATGGACTATTAGGGATACTTTTCTCTCGGTTTTCCCTGACCAATGGATCGCGTTAGTCTATGAGAGGGACCTCAGAATGAAGGCAGTCTTGCTCGTATTGGGTCTGGGCCTAGTTCCATTGGCGATCGACGGATTCACTCAGCTACTAGTGGACTCTTACGAGTCAAACAATCCTTTGAGGGTCATCACGGGTGCTGGTACCGGTATCGTAGGAGGGTGGTGGTTCTGCTCAGCTTTCTCAGCTAGGCCCAAGTTCTTCGAAGGTGCTGGGTCTGTAGAGCTACCCCTTGGATCGAGATTGGTTGTGAAGTAATCTCACTTGCCCATCCACCAATCGATCAGGGCCCCCTTGCTATCTGGGTGAAGATTGTCTTCTGAGCCACTACCTAAAATCGAGAGTCGGGAGATCAGGTGTCTAACCTCAGATTCGTAGTGTCCAGTCTTGACGATTTGCCCCATAGAAAAACGCAAGTGCGTCTTAGGATTTTCCAATTGCCACTTCCTAATTGCCCCCCTAAGGGGCCAAATTGCAAGGACAAGCCTGCCGTACGCAAAGTAAGATTCCCGAAGTTGTGACTTAGGGGCTTCCCTACCTATCAAAGTCTTCCTCTGGGAGATCCATCCTGAATCTTTCAGGAATTTGACAATCCTCTGGGTATGTCTCATCGAGACACACCTAACAGGACCCATAGCTGATCTCAATTCGGATATCTCTGCAGAGTGAACCAAGGACAATGTGCCACATACAGAAGACATGGAATGGTTGAGGATATTCTTGGGCATTTGCTGCTTTTTTTCTTCACTCAGGTCTTCGCTGGAAGAAAGTGTCACCTGGTGGTCTTCCTGAGCTAACTTGAGTACCTTCCAAGGGGATTTCCCACCTAACCAGTCCGTCTTGCTCTTGGCGGGATCCATTCCAAGACCGGAGAGGGTCTTTTGACCCTTTGACATTCTTACTATGGAGCTAATTTGGAATTGGTCGACTTTTTCCATATCGACGTTAATCGGTGATGGTCTGGAGTGCATGAATGACCTAAGTCCCTCTGTGAGAAGTTTGCGGAACTGTTCCTGAGACCCCTCATTTGTGATTGGACCAATTATTGCACCCATATCAAATGGGGTTGGCATTTCCACCTCTCCGGATAGTAGAGACCGGTAGCCGTCTCTGATCCTGATCTGGAAATCTGTTGTTTCGAAGTACTCCTCCTTGTTTGAGAGGCCCCTCAGAGTCTCTTTTCTTATTCTATTGAGAGCGATTTCAGGGTCGCAATCAACCCAAATGCAGAGATCGGGCACGAGTGCTGCAGAATTCATGTGAGCTGCCCTTTCAACACCAATGCCCCCGACTATCCCCTGGTACACTAGTGAGGAGTGGATATTCCTCTCGCTGACTACCGCCCTGCCCTCCAATAGTCTAGGGAGGATCCACCCGTGAGAGTGATCTAGCCTGTCCGCTGCAAAGAGCCCGGCCTCCTGCTCAGGAGTCATTGATTTCTTCCTTACCGAATCGATTGCGAGCCTACCTAGGGCGTGGCCTCTGCGAGGTTCCGCAGTATACTCCACTGAAGCGAAGGAAAACTCAGACCTCAGAACATCCGCAACAATTTCGGATGCGAGTCCCTTCCCGCTTCCATCTCCGCCTTCTATCGTGAAGAGGAACACATGACAACCTCGGCACCCACTGGTGGTCGGGGGAGATTATATTGATGCTGGTTACGTTACCTGGGGGATATAGAATGATCATTCTAATTGATCACTAGAAAACTGACCCCTTGAAAGGGTAACCAAACCCATCCCAATAAGTATCAGAAGGGGGCCGATGAAAATCATCCCCCTACTCCAAAGGCCGAGAAATCCGAACCACCATGCTCTCCTGTAGCTATCCCCCCTGTAGGCCTCAATTCCTCCGTAAATTCCTGCGAGCCCCATAAGAACCGTCAGGAGAGCTATTGCAGTGGCGATGTAAACCGATTCAGCTAGATGGCTCTCCCCCCTGAGGTCAATCACGTCCTCCCCATCGCCAGAGGCCAAAGTAACAACCAGATCTGCATTGTCACCGGGGACAAAATACACCTTCGTGGTATTGTTTCCGGGATGGGAAATATGAAGCATCGATGGGTTTCGAATTGCGTTATTTATTGAGAACCTACCATTTGAATCTGTGAAAGTCTCCTTGCCGGTAGTGGCACCTTCTTCTGATAATAGCCTCACCTTTACCCCCTCTACAGGATCACCTCCCGAGTTGTCATCGACTATCGCTGAAATTACTATTCCAGAAACATCAGCATATTCTTCAGTTGAGTCTAGACTTCCGGATAGAATCTCGTCCGGATTTGCAGAAATCAATAAAATTCCTAGTTGGACTCCCAAGAGACTCCCGAGGATGATCATAATCGCGCCTGCGACCCTTGTAGAACGCTCCCCAGACATATCTTCTAGGAAGTACTCGAGGTCTATGCCTCCAGGGTCGTCTTCCTCCATCATTGTGCAATCCTACTGGGGGTGGTCCTTGAAGTTGGGCGTTTCGGGATCTTTTCTCCATAGGATTCTGAAGCAGATAAAAAATACAATACAAATGCCAACTACTATGAGAATTAGTGAGTTTGTGGTTGAAGAGTCTGGCGAATTCGTATTGTTCGAAGATTCATGAAAGTTAACTAGGTAAATTTCTGTCCAATTCTTTCCGGTTATCCAGAATCCACCGGCTGATTCGTCGTAGGCTATCCCATTCAATACTTCGTTAGCGTTTTTTCCCTGGCTTTCTGAAACACTGGATGTCCTGACTATGAACTTCACTTTTCCGGAACTGGAGTTAATTGCAAGGATGGAATCATCCATCCACACGTTGGCGTAGATGGTGTCCCCGACGCACTCCAGCTCGTTCAGATTTGTTACCCCAAGCTCCTCAAATGTGACTAGAAGGGAATGGTTGATTTCGAAGGTGTCTGGATCTCGAAAAGTCAGGCTAGAAGACCCGTTCGACATCACTAGGTACTCCCCATTGTAGCAAATCCCCCAACCTTCTCCTTCGTAGCTGTAGTTTCCTATTACGCTAAAATCTTCTAGATCGATCTCGAATGCTGTCCCCTCCCTCCAAGTGAGCATTATTACAGAGTTGTTCCTTACGGTAATTCCCTCTGCGAAAATAGAGTCTTCGAATGAAATCTGCCTGATAATCTCCCCGTTTTGAAGGTTAATCTCACTAAGCCTAGAGTGACCATATAATCCCGAGCTTTCCAGTAGATTTCCGTCCCTTTTCTCCAGGCCCTGTGTGAAGGAAGTGGAATCATGGGGGACCGTGTCTATAATCACCAAGTCCCTGCTAAAGGCTTCTGTTGTAGTCTCGGCATTAATTGGAGGGTATGAAAAACACAGAAAAAGCAGTGATGAAAATACGATTGAGGCCCCGATACCCCTCGCCATGTACGAACGATGCTCCATCGATGTTAAAATACGTCCTCGAGCAGTTTGAATCAGATTGTCGAACAACGGTGTTCTAATGGGCGAGGACTACGAAATCATCTCGACCCGCACAACAATGGTAATCATTGCATCACTACTCGTTGTTTTCCTTTCCCCAATGGCCTCATCTGATGGAGAGGTTGGACAGAGAAGCCAACCTAGGAATTGCCAGAATTCCTGGGAGGTGGGAGACACGGATAACTTCACAACAAGCGATGGGATAGTTCCTGCTTTTGTTGAGAGGATTTCTTCGAACTCTGCTGTTTTCGTAGAGGATGGCCAAATTGTCTCCTCAACGACCCTGAATGATATCACATCTACCTGGGAGTCGATAATTTTCCCAACCGGAACCAACTATTTCGGAGGAGTCCCGGATGTAGATGCCAATTGCCAAATCGAGATTGTAATTCTTTCAATAGATGGTGCAGGGGGTGAAGGGGGGTATTTCGAGCCGGGACTCTCATCGGTCCGAGAAACGTTGTTTCTTGACATAGATGATCTATCTGGAAGGAACCCAATTCTAGCTCACGAACTTGAGCACATGATTCATAACTCGATGGACCAATATGAGTACCTCTGGATTGACGAGGGTGCAGCAGGGATGTCAGAATTTCTTAGTTTTGGATTAAACTCTGACCTTGAGGACAAGGTAAACTCCTGGACAACCAACTCAAGCACAAGTCTCAGGTGGTGGGACGACAGGGGTGCGGATTATGGCTCGAGCTTCCTTTTTCTGTCTTATCTGGCGGACAAACTAGGGGGTGCCCCTTCAATCAGACAACTCGTCTCGGACGGAAATCTTGGAGGAAATGGAATAGAAAATCTGGCTAGAAACCCCGGTCCTGGCTCAACACCAATAGGGACAACTATGAGTGAGATGTTTGCAAACTTTAGTGCGGCTGTGACGCTAGATAGCTCCCAGGGCGCTTTTGGCTTCTCTAACCTTGAATTAGCGGACGATTGCTCAGAGGGGGGATTCTGTAAGGCGGCCCCTAGTGGCGAGAACGACCAGTGGACCGGGGTCTGGCAATCTCCAGGGCACACCATTGAAGGATGGGGGCTAAAGTCGTTCAAATTCACACAAGGGAATGGGGATCCGCTAAGCATACTAGTTCAGCCGGACAGATTCGGATTTGAGGGGACCATTCTTGTGAAGGATTTTCCATCAGGAACGTGGACTATGCAGGACCTGAGGATAGATTCGAATGACGGGAAAGGAACAGGATTGGTCCATGGATTCGGAAACACCACCTCAGAAGTCTGGCTTCTCGTTTGGTATAATTCACTAGTTGACGATTGTGACTTCGACTTTGCCAATTGTGGGGTTCTTTCGGGAGGTTCATACCCATCTGGGTCATTCACAGTTAGTGCTAGCCCCGTAACCAGTCCGGCAGATGTTTCAATTGACTCATTAGAAAGTTTTGATAGAGATGGGGACGAGTTTACCGATAGTGTAGAAATTGGGATTAGCGTGAGTTCAAGCGCTTATTACCAGACTTTGTCTGTCGAATTTTCAGCATTTACGAACAATACAGAGTTTGACTCGATTGAGTTCACTGTTTCAGCAAGCAACACCGGACCAGAAATTAGGTCAGTCTGGTTCACGCCTCAATTCACAAGTCAATGGGCATTCACCGTAAGAGTCTGGGATATGACCGGTCAAATGCAGGACGTGGCGCAGTCTCTTCCATTGGGAGTTTACAACATGAAGCCAGTCAGTTCAGGTTCTATTTCTTCCTCGGCAACGCAAACTTGGTTGCCCACATACATATTTGGCGGTGGATATGACTCGTGGGGGTTTGGGGTTCAGAACGGATCTTTCGGGCACAATGAGACACCAGCAGCATACATCTGGGATCTCGGAGACGGCAATTCATCGAATCTGAAGAACCCGGTTCACCCCTATGCGCAAGAGGGGAGCTATGTGATTACTCTAATCGTTCAGGACCAAGGCGGTTACTATTCTGAATCAATCTCGTGGAATATCTCTGTGAATGACAATTCCACCCCAGTTCCTGAGATCGCCATAGATGGGTTGGCCATCGAAGGAGAGCTGATTATCCAGACTGGTCAACGAGTCCAGTTCTCTTCTTTCGGGACCACGGATAACGTCCCACTAAGTAAGTTATTTTTCGTCTGGGACTGGGGTGATGGGTCGACTGACTCGGGCGTCGGACTCTTCGAAGTAGGGCACTCTTGGGTGGACGGGAGCGCGGAAGGCACAGTATACTCTGCAGAGTTAACTGTTAGCGATGGCAATCAGGCATCGCAAAAGTCGCTTATGGTTAAGGTCCTAAATAGAGTTCCGAGACAAGTTTTCTCAGAGGGCCTGCAAACATATGCGGTTACTCCACTAGCCCTGCCTAATGTCTTTGTAGACGATGATGGGATTATCGTAGAATTCAGGTGGTCTTTCGATGAAGGAGTAAGTATCGGGGAGGAGATGATTTCTTTGTCATCAGATTTTTCTGAGACAAGCTCATTTGAGGAGAATCCGGTTGTTGGTTGGAGGGAGCCCGGAATAAAGAACATCACACTAGAGGTAACGGATGACGATGGAAATTCCACAATCGCCCATCTGGAAGTTGAAGTTCTGAACCAAAGACCTGTAGCGCTGTTTGAGAGGCCGAGAGATGGGAATATTGGTGATGCGTACATTTTCATTAGTGCTTCATTTGATCCCGACGGAGACTCTTCTTCCCTCGTCCACATCTGGTCATTTTCTGATCGAGATAGCCCAATTGAGAACACCTCATCGGTCAGCAGAACATTCTCTGAGCCCGGTCTTTTCAGCGTCAGCCTTACAGTTATCGACGAGAGAGGCTTGGAATCGGCCCCGAAGACATACCTTTTGTCCATAGGAAATCCATTGCCTGTCCCAATACTGTCGTTTAGCTGCCCCAGTGACGGTGAAGAGATTATGGACGGAATTCCTGCTTGGGATTCTAGCGTGTCATGGAAGGTTCCGCGAACCTCCAATGGAGGGGCATTCGTTGCTCCGTATGACATGATAAAATTCGACGGCATGGGAAGTTACGACGCAGATCCTAAATTCGACGGAAAAACATCCAGCGACATTAATGATCCTGACTGGAGTGGGATTACAAAATGGATTTGGGACTTCGGAGACGCGACCCCGTCTTCAACGGGCCCAATTGTCTGGCACAGCTATCAAAGAGCAGGAGAATATACTGTCAGACTTACCGTAATAGATGGATTCGGGGGGGGCGACTCAAACACTACTGAAATGCAGGTCATAGTCTCCGATGCTCCCAAAATAACCACAATAAATCCGACTTCAACAGAGTACGTAGTTGCAGGGGATTTGGTGAACCTCTCCGGCGAAGCAACCGACTCCGATCTGGAAAATGGGATAATGGCATGGATGGATGATGATGCATATTTCGATAGTGACGGAGACGGCAACCCTGCCAACGACAGGGACGAGATTCTGACTGGTTCACTGGAATTCAAGTGGGACATCAACGTATTCTCGGACAGAGACTGCCTAACCGTTGACGGTTGTGATGGGGACACTAGGAATGACTGGGTGGACTCGAACCAGAGCTGGACGGAGCCGGGTGAAATCAGGATTGCAATGACTGTTTGCGACGGAGTAGGAGTATGCTCCTCTATGGACTACGTAGTCACGGTTCTCTCTCTGCAAGACACGGCCCCGCCCAAGACTCTGTCGGACCTTTCCATGTCCGATTTGATTCCCGGCAGGGAGAGCGCTGGCCTAATTGCACTAGTGGCCCTAGTTGCCATCCTAGGTTGGATGATCATGAGAGAAAAGGATGACGATGAGCTGGATGCAATTGATATGGTGAAGAAATATGACGTAGAAGAAGTCGAAGTCGAGGGGGGTCTACCAGGCATGGACCAGCACTCCCCCCCACCACAACCAAAATATCTGACCACCGACCAGAGGACCAACAGGGAGTCGGGCTACGTCCGGCCGATCAGAACGAGGCGGAAATAGTGCGTGATTGGACAAATCTTCTGAGAATTGGGATGGGGGTCCAGATTCTCTTGGTCGCACTCATATCTACGGCGCATCTTGCATCTTCTCCTGCGAGCTCTCAATCTAGTTCGTGCCAAGTTTCCCCTAGCAGCGACTGGGATCTCACAGAAGACCCGGATGACTACCTATCGGTCGGTTCCCCGGGAAGTGGGTTCGACGATCTATTCCTGCAGGAAATTTCCGAAGGAAATCCTAGTCTCAAGGCCTTGGATAAGGACCTAAGTACCGAGTGGTCGGACGGGGCTTGGTCCGGTTTCCAGGGAATCCAGGTTGAAAATAAGTCGGCCACATCGATTATGATGATCCTAGAACCGGGTAAGAAATACACATTCTGCATAGACTTCAGCTCGAAAGGTGACGTCTACCTCCTTACAGATTCAAACTACGGTATGTACACGATGGACTACATGTGCGGAGAAGATGTTTGGAATCCAATTTGCGATCCCGAACAAATGGAATCCATACCTATGGAGTGGAGGGACCTAGCCACGTGGATAACCTACAGGGACTCCCACGCCTATGAGTCAGTCACCTATGAAGAGTTCTCAGTGGCAATAGACTCCTCTGGAACGGCCTGGTCATTTGCGGGTTTTGGGGGCAGTAATGAGCAAGTTTTCTACCTCGTACTGGATGGTTGGAACAACAGTAGACCAGGAGACCAAATGCCATCCGGAGACATGAGCGTAGAGGTTCTTGTTGATGTTGAGATGAGGCAGACCCTACCCAAGATTACTGCCTACATGCTAGTGGGGTCACTCCCCCTGTCATGCATCATTATCCCACTAATATTGCACTGGAAATACCACTCTTCAGCCCTAGGAGGGGGCACGGGAGAGATGGTCGAGGTCCCGTACCTAAATGACGGATGATCAAGCATACTCAAGAACTTCCCAGGCCATCCTGAGGTCGGAGGCGTTGATCTTTCCCTGCTGTGCAAGATGCCATCCTGATTCTGTTGTTGCATATACCATGTACTGTCCTAGAATTGGGGCATGGATTCTAGTCCAGTCGCCACCAGGACCAAGGCCCATGAGTGTGAAATTGGACTCTGAGGACTTCAGCTCCAACGCAGCTTCGAAAATCCTTAGAGCATCAGTTCGATTTTTTGTAGCATAACATGCTTTGACCAAAGTTCCCATCTCCTTGGCGTCCAATACGTCCTGAGTGATTTCAGAAGTGGAAGGAGGTCCATTGGCGGAATGGAAAGAAGCGATTACTTTCGTGCCGTCATCTAAGAGGCCTAGTAAATTTCCCCGAATTTGTGGAGGAATGTCAGCCTCCAAATCTATCCAACTAGGTTTGCTAGAAATTGCCGCCTTAAGGACCTCGATCCTCTCGTCCTCACTTCCAGGGTAGTATCCGCCTTGACTGTGGGACCGACAGGCCAGCAACAATGGGATTTCGGTTGCATTAGAAATATAACCCAATGCTTCCCTGAAATCTACCTCTTCCAACTCAAGTTGATTCACGATGACTTCGAAGTCTTCGGACCCTCCGTCTTCTGAATCCCCGGGTTTACGAGTCCTTTCTTCCGTGGTCCAGAGCAAGTCGAGCCTGGCTTCAACAAGATCTGCGCCCATTTCGGCTGCTCTGGAGGCGTCGTTGGACATTTCTTCGGCTGTCCTTCCCCTCAGTGTCACGCATACTAAGGGCTTTTCCATCTGAGGGCGCGACTCAAGTGTCCTGTTTAACCATGTCGAGGGTAGGAGTTACTGAGTGGCGTCCAATTTGGCTATTTACCGCTAATTTACCCGCATATTGACCTCTTGAGAAGGAGAGTTGATATGCCTCGCCCATCTAAGATGGCTGATTATTTTTGAGGGTTCCCTTAGGGAACCCTCAACGAGAGGTAAAAAATGTCAGAGGACTATGATGCAGAAAGCATCCAAGTCCTAGAAGGATTGGAGGCTGTACGAAAGAGACCCGGAATGTACCTGGGAGACCCCCACGATGGTTCGGCTCTTCATCACTGCATTTGGGAGGTCGTAGACAATGCGGTTGACGAGCACCTTGCCGGATACAACCCAACAGTGGAAGTCAACCTTGAGAAAAACGGTTCAGTAACTGTTGTGGATCATGGTAGGGGGATTCCGGTAGACAAGCACCCCGAAGAGGGCGTTAGTGCCGCAGAGGTGATAATGACCAAACTTCACGCTGGAGGGAAGTTCGACAATGAAGCTTACAAAGTAGCTGGTGGGTTACATGGAGTCGGCGTTAGTGCGGTAAACGCAGTCTCGGAAAGTCTTGCAATGACCATCCATAGGGATGGTAAGGAGTGGTTGCAGGAATACTCCAAAGGGGAAAGGAAGGCCGCACTAAAATCGACTGGGGAATCTGATACGACGGGTACAACAATAAATTTCAAGCCTGATTTGACTATTTTCAGCGATGTCACGGAGTTCGATTTTGACCGGATAAACACTAGACTCAGGAGAACTGCCTTCCTGAACGCAGGACTGCAAATATTCCTGCGAGATATGCGAGGCGAGGACTCGGTAGAGGTTGAACACAAGTATGACGGTGGGCTAAAGGAGTATGTCCAGTCTATGAACAAGAACAAGGAAGTAATCCATGAAGGCGTGGTCCATATCCTAGGATCAAAGCAGGGAGACAAGGGGGAGGTTCATGTGGAGGTTGCGCTCCAGTGGACGGATGCTTACTCCGAGTCTGTTCACTGCTTCACAAACATCATTCACAACACAGACGGTGGAACTCACCTGTCCGGCCTCAAGAGCTCGCTTACAAGAACAATAAACTCCTATGCACAATCTAGAAGCCTTCTGAAGAATGTAAACAGCCTTTCGGGGGATGACATCAGAGAAGGGTTATCTGCGGTAGTCTCAATTAAGCATCCAGACCCGTCATTCAATGCCCAAACTAAGTCCAAGCTAGTTACTAGCGAGGTTGCTGGTATTGTTGAACAGATTGTCAATGAGCGCCTAGGGGATTACTTCGAAGAGAATCCTGCCGTGGCCAAGTCGATAGTGGAGAAGGCCGTATTGGCAAGCAAGGCGAGGGAGGCTGCTAGAAAGGCGAGGGACTTGACTAGGAGAAAAGGCGTACTGGAAGGGGGTGGACTTCCTGGTCAATTGGCTGATTGCCAGTCTAAGGATCCAGACGAGTGCGAGATATACATTGTGGAGGGGGAGAGTGCGGGTGGCTCAGCAAAGATGGGTCGCGACAGGAGGACTCAGGCCATCCTACCTTTGAGAGGTAAAATCCTCAACGTTGAGAGGCAACAGAGGAATCTTACCAAGGTTTTCTCTAACGAACAGATACAGAGGATGATCAGGGCACTGGGAGCTGGAGTAGGCAACGAAGAGGAAGACGAAGGTGCCTTCGACCCTGAAAAGCTGAGGTATGGGAAAATCATCATCATGACTGATGCAGACATAGACGGTGCGCACATTAGAACGCTGATTCTTACCTTCATGTGGCGTTTCATGCGTCGAGCAATCATTAACGGAAATGTGTTCATCGCTGCACCCCCACTTTTCTCCATCTCCAGGGGAAAGCACACCGAGTGGGTACATAGCGAAAAGGACCGCGATGTGGCAATTAGGAGGCTTCAGAAGGAGTCCCCTTCATCGAAAATAGATGTACAGAGGTACAAGGGACTAGGTGAGATGAACGCCGAACAACTGTGGGAGACAACCATGGATCCCGAGGGGCGAACAATGATGAAAGTTGAAATCAAGGATGCCGAAGAGGCAGATTCACTATTCTCTGTACTAATGGGCGAGGACGTCCCGGATAGGCGGGAATTCATAGAGAAGAATGCAAACAAGGTTACGGCTCTAGACGTTTGAGGTGAGTGGAATGGCAGAAGATCTACTCAGGAGAGACATCTCAGATGAGATGAAAGAGAGTTACATCAACTATGCAATGAGCGTTATTATCGGAAGGGCCCTTCCTGATGCCCGAGACGGCCTGAAACCTGTTCACAGAAGGATTCTATGGGGGATGCACCAGGCTGGTCACACCCATGAAAAGGGGTACAGCAAATCTGCAAGGTCTGTGGGAGAGGTGATGGGGAAGTTCCACCCCCATGGAGATCAAGCACTTTACGACACCATGGTCCGGATGGCACAGGACTTCTCACTTAGGTACCCCTTGATCGACGGGCAAGGAAACTTCGGCTCTATTGACGGAGATCCACCAGCTGCAATGCGATACACGGAGAGTCGCCTAGATCGGCTATCTCAGCACATGCTAGATGACATAAACAAAAACACAATTGACATGGAGCCGAACTTCGACGAAACCGAGACGGAGCCCTCTGTACTTCCCTCGAGGCTTCCGAACCTGCTTCTGAATGGCAGTGACGGGATAGCAGTGGGCATGGCTACGAAGATACCCCCTCACAATCTGAACGAGGTGGTGGACGCGGTGAATTTCCACATAGGGCGGGTCATTGAGCAAGACCGAAAGATAGGCCTAGACAACCCTCCAAAGGTGGATGCCCTAGAGTATATGGAATACTTGAAGGGGCCAGATTTTCCAACTGGAGCGACGATTTACGGTATTGACGGCATTGTAGACATGTACAGGACCGGCCATGGTAGATTCCACATCAGGTCCGACGTGGAGGTCCAGGACGATGCAAGTGGAAAACGACTGATTGTTCATTCCATCCCTTATCAGGTGAAGAAGGCCACAATGCTACAGGGAATTGCAGATCTAGTACAGAAGGAGGCCATTAAAGGAATCAGGGACATTCGTGACGAGTCCAGCAAGGAGGGAATCAGAGTGGTGATAGATATCAAGCAGAACGCGGATGCTCATGCGGTTCTGAACCAGCTTTACCAGTCCAGCAGGCTGCAGGAGTCTTACTCGGCTAATATGATGGGAATACTGAAGGGCGAGCCCGTGCAACTGGATTTGAGGACCATTCTGCACACTTACGTCAGGCACAGGGAGTCAGTTGTCGAACGTAGGACGAAGTACGACTTGGATAAGGCCCAAGCTAGAGCCCACATTCTAGAGGGGCTAATTAGGGCGCAAGACAGAATGGGCGAGATTATCGAAGTTGGCAGGGAATCCGATTCACGTGACCAGTTCGAGCAATACCTACGGGGGGAGCAGAAGTTTCCCAAGATTAAGAGGTTCGACTTCTCAGAGAAACAGGCCAAGGCGATTGCCGAGAGGCGCCTATACCAGCTGACCAAGATGAATGTGAAGGAGGTCGAGGAAGAACTTGGGAAGCTAGAGGAGTCGATTGTGAACTACGAGGGGATCCTCGAGAGCAGGAAGAGGAGGCTAGGAATTATCAGCTCAGAGTTGGAAGAACTAGTGGACAGGCATGGTGACCAGAGAAGGACAAAGATCGACCCAGCCCCACTCTCCATGGACCGAGAGGACCTCATTGCTGAGCAAGCTATAGTGATCTCACTCACTCAGGACAACTACATCCGTCACCTTCCCGTTGAGGCATTCCGACTACAGAATAGGGGGGGCAGGGGGCTAAAGGGAGTGGCGACGAAAGAAGAAGATGCTCCATCGAAGATAGTGACTTGCTTCTCTAAGGATAGATTGCTGATCTTCACTGACAAGGGAAGGGTGTACGGCCTCAGGGCCTGGGAGACGCCCTCCGCTAGCAGATATGGGAGGGGGTCCCACATCAGGAATCTACTCAGCGGCATTAGAGAAGAGGAGCGGGTAGTATCTATCCTCCCTATGAGCAGGGAGCTAATCGAGAAACCGGAAGGCCACTACCTAATCTTCGCAACATCTAACGGGAGGATCAAGAAAAGCCGGCTATCCGAGTATGCCAGAATTAACCGAAACGGAAAGTATGCCTTGAGATTCGCTGAAGGCGAAGACGACACACTGGTCACAGTTAGGCCAGCAACTGATTCCGACCACGTGGTCCTTGTCTCCGCTCTTGGAAACGCGTGCAGGTTCATGCCCGCAGAGGAGAGGTCTAGATCTTCCCCGGAGACGGGGGGGACTGTGACGACTTTCGTGGTCAGGGTGCAGGGAAGAGTGAGCCAAGGTGTTTCAGGAATGAGGCTGAGCCATGGGGACAGCGTAATCGGGATGATTGTAACGGATGACTTCGACACAAGCGTCCTCACAATTTCGAAGTTTGGAATGGCTAAAAGAAGCAGGCTCGGTTCTGGGGAGATGGTACCACAAGAAAATGAGGTGGATGAAGATGGTAACCCTGTCTTTGAGAGGGACGGCTATAGAAGAACAAATCGAGGTACAAAGGGGGTGCGAACCATGTCCCTTAGGGAAGGGGATCAGATTGTAAGCGTCCGACAAATACCTGATCTGGGGGACCAGTTGTTCATGCTTACTGGCTCGGGCATGATGATTCGGATGGCAGCGGCCCAGACCAAAGAGACCCTGGGCAAGGTCACAAAGGGAACACGGATCATGGAGCTTCGTGACTCGGATAGGACTGGTTTCATCGACGAAATAGTATTCGTAGCGAGACTGCCATCCGAACTAGTTGACCCGGTAGATTCCCCAGAAGGTTCAGCAGAGGAGGAATAGCTTGACCGTTCTTCTTAAGCAGGAGTCTGAGGTCGAACATTTGCTGCGGCAGTCGCATAGCCTGGCCATTGCGCTGGATTGCTAATCCAGTGGTGT
>CAYFID010000009.1:0-28630 GCA_964343205.1 uncultured Candidatus Poseidoniales archaeon
ACGTTCGGTTACGTGGCGGACGCTGTATCCATCGTTGTAATCTTGCTCGTTCTCATTGCTACATTCAATGGCTTGTTCCGGATTATGCGTTCAGGATCGAGGAGAACTATACTCCCCCCGACGAGAAGGAACCTCCCGGATCAGTTCTCAGATGTTGCCAACATGAGGGGTAGCGGGACAAGGGGAAGGGATAGGTCGGGGTCTCCCACGGTCTCCGGCTCTCTTGGAGAGGGGTCTGAACCGATGGGGCCGGGAGTCCAGGAAGCGGAGGTCTCGACAAAGGAGGCTTCGTCTCTGGAGAAGAGGTTAGAGCGAGAGGGCGCCAAGAGGGGGGCGGTCCAAATCAGTCTAATATGGGATAACTGGAACGACTTGGATCTTCACGTAATCACTCCTTCTGGAGAGCACATATACCACGATAACAGGAACTCAGCTTGTGGGGGGGAGCTTGACGTTGACATGAACTTCAAGCCAACTTCAAAGACACCTGTGGAAAACATTGTCTGGACCGGCACCCCCCCTCCTGGTGTCTACAGAGTAGGAGTTAGGCACTACAAGATCCACACAAAGGGAATCTTCTCATGGGTTCCATTCCTTTCTAGGATTCACAGGAAGAACGAAACCGACTTCAAGGTCAGTGTGACAATTGGTGAAAGCAAGCGCTTCTACGAGAGCTCGATGGTGAAAGGCAATGACTTGCAGTTTGTCGCTAAGTTTGCTATAGCTGGCCCAGATGGAGAGGTTCCCGAAGCCAAACAAGAGATGGGTTCCCAAGACCCCAAGGAAGACTTCACTGAAGCTAGAGAAGTCGATAACCTACGTAGAAGGGTAGGTACGGTACAAGACGGGGTTTCAGTGGGCCTGACGTGGGAGGGTTCGAGTGATTTGGGACTATCTGTAGTGAGCTCTGAAGGAGATGTGTTGTCTTTCTTTGACCCGGAGGGACTTGAAGGTGGTTCGTTTGACATTGACGGGTTCGATCCCGATTCTGGTATTAGGTCGATTTCCTGGGAGTCTGCACCCTCTGCAGGAGCTTACACAGTGAAAGTGAGTCATTTCGAGACAGAGGAAGGCGGTGGAGACACCGAATTCATGGTTTCTGTGAACATAAGAGGTGAGTTGCAAGAGTTCTCTGGAAGCATCCCCTCTGATGGTTCGAGTGTTGAAGCGGGCAGCTTCGAAATCTAGTCATCCCATATTCCCTGGATTCGCAAAGACCTATCCATCCATCGAAGTTTCTCCATCTTCCTGGGCTCGTCAGTCGATCCTGACCACCTGCCTACAATGTCTGTCCTAGTCCCGTACATCATGATTAAACCGGGAACAACGCCAAGTGAAGTCAGGAAGCAAGCAGCCCGATCACCATCAGTGAAGCCACCGGGGTTGTGCATTCCGTCTATTGTAGAAGAGGTCTGATGAGTTAATATCAAGTCCGAAGGATGGGGCTGTGACTCGGCGATTTCAACCAATGAAAGCCAATCCTCACGGTTGTCTCCATGAGCATGTAAGATAATAGGAACACATCTCATTACTGCTTGAATTGTACCTTGCCCTCCATCGGCATCACTGACAATGCAAGCCATCCTTGACCAGGCTTTATCGGACAGAGACCGAGGCAGTTCAGAGATTACTCCAGAGGCCCCGTCGGCGGCAACGATTAGAGTGGGTGTGCCAAGTATCCGGACCACTTCTTCTGGCTCAATCGCTGCTCCCAGAACGGCAATCGGAGAGGCTCTGATTACAATCCTTCTATAGAGCTTGGATAACGAGGCGGCCCTCCTATGCCTAGCCCAGTTTTCTATCGAGGAGGCCTCTACCCTGTGAATCAATTCTTGGGCGCTGGCAAGATCATCAGACTCATGCCAGCCGAAATATTCCCTTACTTCGTCTTGGATCTCGACCAGAGCCTCATTAGAAGGCAATAATTCTGCAGGGTTCCCTTTAGGTGACATGCTCCAGTGGAAGGGCTCGGTGAGTGTTGAAGAACCCTCGCGGCACACTATTGCTCGTGCCGATGCCTCTCGGAGTCCCAACGATTGAAGACGAGGGTCTATTGGCTCGTTACCCCTTCCTTCCCCAAGGAAGAGCTTTCATCAGAGAAATGCTGGAGAAAAATGGGATTACTGTTGACGATCTGATAGAGGCCCCCTGGTTGGAAGATGTTAGGGTAAGGGGAAGGCTGAGACTGGTTGACTCAGTGATCCAGGATGAAGGAGTAGGGGCTTCGTCGAACATTGACATCTCAACCGAGGTGGGAAGGATGACGGAGGCACTTTCCTTTCTACACGCTATGTTAGTAGTCTGCGCGTCTTTTGACGAGAGGCTTCTTTCGAGATGGATCGAAGGCGAGGCGAGCAGAGCGGATCGTCTTCTTGGCATGGACTCGGAAAATTTCTCAGTTATCTCGTCCTCCTATATTTCTGGATTATCAGCACAAAAAGGCATTGATGGCGCGGAAGTGTACTGGGTTCCCATGGTAGACTTCATCGAACTATGCCCAAGAATCTCCGGGAAATATTGGAGGTTGGTGAACAGACCTACAAAGGGAGGTTTGGTGTGTTTGGATGCTGGAGCAGGGGAGACGGGCAGAGAGAGGGCGTCAAGATTGATCAAGGAGAGAATTAGGGAGAGTTTGCGTGATGCTTGCAATAACAGAATGGAGAGGATGGATGATGAATTCGCAGCAAAATTTGCTGATCCAGTAGAGAGGATAACCGGGCTTCTATCTGAAAGGGTGAAGGAGGAGATGCCGATGACCGCAGCGATTAGGGAGGATTGGCCGCCATGCTTCGAGTCAGCAGTATCTGAACTGAACCAAGGGGTCAACGTTAATCATGTAGGGAGGGTGTTCCTAGCTGCATTCTCAAGGTCTGTTGGGCTAATTCAAGAGCAGACCTGCAGCTTCTTCGCAAACGCTCCGGACTACGATGCCGATACAACGGCGTACCAAGTGGGCCAGATCTATGAGAGGGAATACACTCCTCACGGTTGCGCGGCACTGAAGACTAATGCAAGGTGCCCGGTCAGCATTGGGGACGACTCGCTCTGCGATCAAGAGTGGTTGACTCACCCTCTAAAATACATCAGAGCCAAACAGAGGAGGCGTTACATGTCAATGAAACCAGAAGACGGCCAACAAGCACGTACTATGCCAGAAAATTGAGGCAAATCTCTCAAGAGTGATCTGTACTGCCTAATTGCTCATAAGCAGATGCCCTACAACGTCTCACAAACGGAGGGGAAAAATGGTTCGCACCCTGGTACTTACCATTGATAGGGACAACGACCTAGGGGTCAAAGCTGGAATTAGAGGACCGGTGGTGGGACGTAAGTCCTGCCTTACTGCAGCTCTGAGACTAGGGATTGCGGATCCTGAGGAGTCTGATACCAATGCCGTGCTTGGTGCCTTGCATCATCACGACAGGGTGGCCGAGGGGGCGAGCGCTAGCGACGAGGTGCAGATAGCTATTCTCACCGGAGACGTGAGAGTCGGGCCCAGGAGCGACAGAGCCATAGCCAGCCAGCTTGACGAGGTCATCCAGGACTTTCAACCGGACACTGCACTGCTTGTAACAGACGGCGCTGACGATGAGGCTTGCTTGCCAATAATCACTTCTAGGGTCAGAGTAGACACCGTGGAGAAAGTGATAGTCAGACAATCGAAGGGAATAGAGGGGACCTACTATTACATAATCAAGGCAGTGGAGGACCCGAGATTCAGGGCAAGATTGCTAGTCCCACTGGCGATCTTCCTAATCATTATCGGGCTTGGTCTGATTTTGCCAAACGGAATCGCCCTTATCGGGTCCCTGCCGCTGATTATCGGCTTGTGGGTCTTGGGAAAGGGGCTCGGCTTGGAGGCCCAGATGGAACGGGTCGCGATGGAGATGAGAGACAGCGCTACTGGAGGTCTATTCTCATCTCTACTCTGGGGGATGTCCATCGTTTGTTTGTTCCTAGCTATAGCGACCGTGTGGGATGGGATGAACGACACTGTTCCTGCTGACAAGGGACAGGTCTGGCAGGTGATAGCTCTGGTCGACGATGTACTCCAGTGGATCGTCGGATCGATATTCTCGTTCTTGCTCGCTTTGGGGGTTCTGAGGTGGAAAGAGGGTTCATTCACTGGCAGGAGTGTTCTGCTGATTGGCCTAAGTGTGGTCATCTACACTTTCATAGCGGCAACTGTAGACGTGGCTCTCCAAATCACTTCTGGACAGGGGTATAGCCCTACATTCAGCCAATTGGGAGAGGACTGGGGGCTCCCGATATTCTCAGTGGTCCTATACTATCTTCTTCGAACTGTAGTCCAATCGTTCTCAGAGGACGAGGATTCGGCTTACGGAAATCGTTTTTGGGGAGTTTGATGACAAAGGCGACAACCTCGGTAATCTGGAGGGGCACCCGTGAAAAAGGGGAGGCTTTGCTTGCGGCAATTTCTCCAGACGATCCTGATGACTTTGAAGCAGAATTGGTCGGAGGCCGGGGTTCAGTAGAGCTATCAATAATCATCGAATCTGATGGATTGGGGCAATCTAGGGCAACGGTCGATGACGTACTTGCATGTCTCACGGCAGCGGAGTCGGGGTTTGATTCGATAGGTTGACTTGCTTGACGTAAACTAGGACCCTTCAAGGCATGGCGACATCCCCCCCGGGCGTGGAAAGGCTGCCGCACGACCGTTCGCATCTTCTTTGTCATAACAGAGAGGCTCAGAAGCCAACAGAACTATTCAAAGAGTCAATTGATAGATGGCTCGGGGCAATTGTATCCGATGACTCAGCAACTGATTCAAGAGCGGGAGTGCCCGTCAGGGGGGCAGTATTCGCAAAGGGCGACGGGACGGTGGCTGGTAGACCCCCTATCGAAAGGTTAGTTGGAAGGCATTTTCCCTCTTGCGAGATTGAGTGGTTTGTTTCAGAGGGGGGAAAGGTTTCGAAGACACAGAAGATTCTCGCGCTGAATGGCCCTTCCTCTAGTGTCTTAAGCTGTGAAAGAATACTTCTGAACCTATTGGGCAGGATGTCAGGTATTGCAACGGCGACGGCGGATTGGGTAGAGGAGTCAGGGGACATAGGAATAGCATGCACAAGAAAGACCGCATGGGGTCTTATGGACAAGTGGGCAGTTCACGTCGGTGGTGGACTAACCCACAGACTTTGCAGGTCTGATGCTCTGATGATAAAGGAGAACGACTTAGCGGTGGTGGAGTCTGGGGGCGAAGACGACTGCTTGGCCATAAAATCGGTGGTTGAATCCATTGACCTCGATGAACATGCCTCGTTCACGGTTCTTGAAGTTCGTCGGGATACCCAAGCTTTCGCAGCGGCTAAAGCGTGGTCGGAGTGTCAATCGAATAGAGGCGGGGATGAACCTGTGACCCTTCTCTTGGATAATTTGGGGCCTTCTGAATGCGAAAAGATTCACGATGAGTTGGTAAGAATCGGACTTAGGAGCCAGTGCATTTTAGAGGGCTCGGGAGGGGTAAAGAGGATGGATCTCAAGTCTTGGTCTGCTTCTGGAGTAGACGTTCTATCGACAAGCGAAGTCAACATGGAAGCCACGCAACTAGACGTTTCGATGATGGTAGGTGAAATGTGATGGTGGACATTCCTGACGCTCACCCGAGGAAGGATTCTCTCCTAGCAAGAAAGAAGATTGTCGAAGCTAGCACCGATGGTCTTCTTGCTGCCTCTGCAATGATAGCCCATGGCAGAGGGGAGGCTTTCGACTATTTGCTCGGTGAGAAGACTACTGACTCGGCAAGACTAGCTATCCGAGAGGTTGCTGCAAGACTATTAGACTCGGATAATCCTGTGATTTCCGTAAACGGAAACACGGTTGTTCTTGCAGGAAAGGAGCTGGTGAGAGTGGCCACGGTACTTTCTTGTCCTATAGAGGTGAATCTGTACTATAGGACGCCCGAGAGAGTTTCAGGACTTCTCGCACTACTGGAGAAGCAGAGGCACATAGTTTCGAAAGAATCCGGCCCAGAAGGTTTCGACGGTGATTGGGGAAAGGCAGTTGGGGAGGTTGGATTCCTTGGTGAAGACCCTGACTATAGGATAGAGGGTCTTGAGGGGCCAAGATCATTATGCACCGAAGTGGGAATTGGATCAGCAGATTCCATTCTGGTGCCGCTAGAGGATGGAGATAGGTGCCAAGCCCTAGTGAGGTTAGGAAAAGAGGTGTTTGTGGTTGATTTGAATCCCCTGTCCAGAAGTTCGGTTGGGGCAACCGTGACTATCGTAGACGAGATTTCGAGAGCATCGAAATTACTGCTCAAAGAAACCCTGAGAGGATCTCGCCAGATCGCCGATTGGGACAACAGTCAGGCACTGAAGGACGCACTTTCGTGCATGGCGAACTCGGTTAGAAGAAATTAGGAAGACTGTTCTGTCAGGAGCACCATGCACCGTTCCGCAATCGCATTCCCTACTTGGATTGTGGATGCTGCACCCCCGAGGTCATAGGTAACAGGGGCGCCTGAAGATAGGTGCTCGGATATCGCTCTCTCAAGAATTGCAGAACCCAGCTTAGCGTCTTCGTCATCGTTCTTTGAACCCAATGTCTCGAACATTAGTTGTACTGAAGAAAGTGCGGCAATTGGATTGACCTTTGCCTGGCCAGCATGTTTGGGGCTAGACCCATGAACAGGTTCGAAAAGCATGTGTTTGTCGCCAATGTTTGCACTGGCTGCCATGCCCATTCCACCCTGGAGAACTGATGCTAGATCTGTAGCGATGTCGCCGAACATGTTGGGAAGGACCACGACATCCAGTTCCTCTGGGTTTCTAACTAGCCACATAGAGAAGGCATCGATGAAGGCCTCGTTTGTTTCTATTTCTGGATTATCTGATGCAACCCCTCTGAAAACTTCTCTGAACAATCGGCACCCCCTTGTTACGTTGCTCTTGTCTACGCAAGTCACCCTCTGAGGGGCCCCCATCCTAGACTCTCGATGCTTGGCGAGTTCGAATGCGAATCGCACGACCCTCTCGCTACCGTTCCTCGAAATCGGCCTTACGTCCCATTCGACCTGTCCGTTTAGTCCGGGGAACCTATCGATAACTAATGGGTCGTCTTTATCTCCGCCCTTGGCAGCCATTGCCGACCTTCTGAGTAGAGCGTGGTACAGACCCTCGGTGTTTTCCCGCACTAAGACCATATCAACCAATTCGTGGTCCCAAACATCTCTGAAGGTCCCGTGAACCTTGTGTTTTACTCCTTTGTAAAGCTTGACTGGTCTGACGTTGGCATATAGGTCGAGAGCGGATCTAAGTCCTAGCAGAACCTGCCCCCCGGCAACGTCGCCATTTGGCAGCGTAGCACCAGGCCAACCAACGGCTCCTACCACGATTGCGTCGGACTGGTCTCGACAGTGCTCGAAGGATCCCTCTGGCCATTCTTCTCCGTTTTCTAAATAATGCTGGCCTCCGCAAGGAATCTCTGTGATTTCAAGGCGAATAAGGCCTGATTCCTGGAAAACCGAAAGGACCCGCTTGACCTCCTCCATCACCTCTCTTCCCGTCCCATCTCCAGGAAGAAGAGTCACACTATAGGTTCCCATCTTCTCCCGGCAGTAGCTTTTCATTCATCAATCCAACCCTGACCAATTCTTTGAGTAAAGTGGGAGATAATTGATAGACGGTCAAGTGGACAACATGTCATGGAAGGGAATCCCGAGGAAGACAAGTCTGGGCGGAAGATAGATGTCAGGACATTACCGGATTCAGTTTCTCACCTTTGGGAGGCCATGCTTAGGCAGAATCCAAACTGGGACTTGGCTAAGTGGCTAGAAGAGAGGGCAACAGAAGAGCTCGAACTTTTGGAGTCACACCTAGGGAGAGAGAGGCTAAGATACGAACAGAGGCTTCACAGGATTGAGAATCTCGCCAAGCAGATGAAGAGGAGGAGGGAGGGGTCGGGCGGCACCGCTATTTCTGATCCCAATCAGAGAAACCTGTTCGACGTATACGGCCCTACAAAAAACGAGGTGTCGAAAGGTTCTACAGATGTAGAAGGTGCTGACCCTCTTGTCGATTTTGGCATTCTTGGTGCGGATGACGACCCATTGCTAGCATACGTAAGCCAGAAGATATTGATATCCATTGAAGACGCAAATGTCGTGGGAAAGGGCATGCATTTCGACGACATAATCGGCCTGCTAGAGTCGTCAGTTATTAGCGCTGAGGACGTGGACGAATCGATCTCTTGGCTTCTACAAAGAAAAGAGATAATAGAGATTGAAAGGGACGTTTTTGTTATCGGCGGGTGAGCAGTTTAGGCTGACTCAATACAACCTTTGAAAGAAGAGGAGTGTGTCCGCCGGTTCACCACATGACAAGCGAAACTTCTGGGTGGTATGCGAGACTCGATCACGAGTGCCCTGAAAGGACAGAACAGATTTCTATCTGGCTAGATTCTTGGCTTTCTGCGACGAGGAATGGTCAGCCAATAGCAGCAAACCTGCCCCCTAGTTGGCCCACTCTTCCCGCTGGCCTCCTAAGCAATCCCGGAACAGTGTTAGATCACCTCCTAGCAAGGTTCGAGGCCGAGAGCGACGGTCGTTCCCCAAGAGGCGTATATGCCACACCAGCTAAGTTTGTAGATGCAATTCTGTATGATGAGCTGCACCACGGAAGGAATAGAAAAAGAGAGCCCCCAGCTACTCTCTCTCTGGCGGCATTGCCACCGAGCTTCAGGACCTTTGCTAAACAATTCAATGAGAATATCAGTGAGCAGGGTACGGAGGTGCAGGGACAGAGCGACCACACAAATAACAGAACGAAGTCCGGAATACCACTCCCATTTGCAGATCCATGTGTGGGGGCAGGGCTTTTCGCCGAGAGGATCCTGAGAATCCACTCCGGTAGGATTTCGATGTTCGCCCCACTTGAAAGAAAAGAGGATACTCTTAGATTATTGGAGGGACTTCAACTAGTGGATACTTCTGAGGTAGCCGTTGATAGCGCTAGGAAGAGGCTAATTATTGTGCTAGCTCGATTGGAGTTAGTTGATCTTGATGGTGAAGGCGACGATGGGAGGATCGGTCGAAACGAAGCTGAGATGATTATTGAAAGCAATATTAGGTGCGGAGACCCACTAAGAGGAGAGTGGCCCTGGAATGAGAAACCAGAGCTTCTGGTGACAAGGCCACCCTGGCTAAGGATCAAAGACAGGTTTAGAGGCCACCCAGAAGGAAGCAGAATGAGGAAGAGCCTCTCAAAAGAGCTTCGCCAATTCAAGGGAGTAGACGGTAAACCCAGATTCTCAGCGATTAAGGGGAACGTGAACCTATATCGATTGTATATCGAAAGGTCTCTACAGTTAGCCAAAAAAGGCGCTAGGGTTAGGCTAGTTGTACCCGATTCAGTACTACGGGAGAAAAGTAGCGTCCCACTAAGAAAGCTTCTCGTTCAGAAAAATGAATGGGACTCTGTTTGGTCCTTCCCTGAAGATAACCAGCTGCTTTTCGGAGGCTCGCAGGGAGTCTCTGTTCTGGGTGTAACCGTGGGGGGTTCCACAGAGGTTCTTACTAGCTTTGGACCTCTCACTACCAGTGATATTTCCGTGGGCAGAGGTCTGGCATCTGGAGCCCCATTCCTAGAGCTGGAAAGGGGACCGTGGTCATCTTGGACTGACACTTCATGGGCGGTTCCAAAGATGCCGAGATCGGAGATTGAGAGAAACAGGACTCTGTCAGCTATTGGTTCGCTCTCAGACAAGCCTAGGCTGATCGAAGAAGGAACATGGCTGAATCCGAATGGACGAGCGATAAAGGTCAGGGTGGGGGATATTGACCGTTCATCCTGGTCAAAAAATATCTGCGACTGGATGGCTGGAGAGCAAATTGTTCCGTTTATCCGTGCCACCCACATTGAATTTGTTAACGGCAAGGCTGTTCTTAGTCACCCTGCATTCGACACAGAAAATTCCAAGGATTCGAATTGGGGCCAGGCGGCCTGGAATGGACCGTCAGAGATGGCAGGACCAGCAAGAATAGTTTGCCAAGCAATCGTCAACCCCCATGTCGAGAGGCGTCTGGTGTGGGCAGTTGTGCCTTCAGGATGTGTGCTTGGCAACTCTGTCAGCTTCCTGGACTTACCCGAACAAGTAACAAGGAGGCTAGAGGAGGAATTCGGAACCCTAGAGGGTGGGCTTTCATTCCTAGCCACTCGCTTGAACTCCGATGACTTGGATCTCTGGTCAAAGGCATGGGCTGCAAACAACAACGTGAACAACTACGAGATTGAGATGCTTCCGTTCGACTCTTTAGAAGATGATTCTGTGTTTTCGGTTTCAGGAAACGATAGCTCAGTGTAGCCGACTGATTAGGATTCCGTTTTCCTAGTTCCGGAAACCGTCCATTTGAAGAATGAATTAATATCCTTGATTTGCATACGGTGGGCGTTCCTGCATCGGGATTAGAGCTAGGAGAGCAATATGGGCATTAATCCGAAGATTGGCATCACAGGACTACCTCGCTCGGGAAAGTCTGCAGTTCTGCAAAAGGTAATTGACATGATAACCGAAGAGGGGGGAGGGGCAAGGAGGACAAAGGGGCCTTCTCCACCAGAACACATTGTCGGTGGAATGAGATGTGAACCGGTGATAGAGGATGGCGAAAGGGTAGGGTACGCTTGCATCAACATCCTTACTGGAGAGAAGGGGGTTATGGCTCATCGTGAGATTGACTCCAGAAACAGGGTGCTTGGCTTCGGAATTGACCCCAGCGAGATTGATAGAGTCGGGGTCCCGGCAATATTGGACAGTATCGGGAACTGCGAGATAATGATAATTGACGAGGTTGGCAAGTTTACCGTTGAGAGTGAGGGGTTCGTAAGGGCGGTTAGGCTGGCTCTGCAAAACGACATGCCTACACTCCTAACACTTCACAAGAAAAGCAGGCATCCGCTTCTTCAGGACATCCGGAGAAGAGACGACGCTAGGATACTAGAGGTAACGCCCGTTAACAGGTCACTTCTTCCTTACAAAATCCACAAGCTAATCCAAGAGTTCTGATGCGAAGCTAGGGCAAGTTGATGCCTGACATACCGAACGTGGGCTCATGGAGTCTTCGGCAATCAGGCTCACTCGGGTGCTTGGTGGCTTCTTCTTTACTCTAGTTGCAGCAGTCTCAATTGCTGTGCTAGACGAAGAAGGGGATTGGACCGATGGGTGGGTATGGATGATTCCAACATCGTTGGCGTTGATGTCCGCTCTGCTTCTGGCACTGATAATTTCTGGAAAAGATAGAGAACATGGATCATGGCTTACAGACACATTGGTGAGCAGAGAGAGCGAATATGAAATGAGGTTGAGGTTGGAGAAGGAGATGGAAGAGGCCAGCCTGCAAAATCTGGGCACTAACTGGGCAAAGATGGAGATGGGTCACTTGGAGACCAAGCATGGTGAGGAGTAGCGAGCGAAACCTTGACCCCCCTCCGACATCAGGAAGGCTTTGGTGGTAGCATGGGAGAAGTGCCGAGGGATCTAAGATACACTGCTGAACACGAATGGGTAAGAGATGAAGGTGGGGAATTTACCATTGGGATAACCGACTTCGCTCAGAACGCACTCACAGAAGTAGTGTGGGTGGAACTACCAGAAGTCGGTTCAGAGGTAGAATTAATGGAGTCTTTCGCTAGTGTGGAATCTGTGAAATCTGTGAGTGAGATCTATGCTCCAGTCGCAGGTAAGGTTTCAGAGGTAAACGATTCCCTAGAGGAAGCCCCAGAAAAAATCAACCAGGATCCCTACGGGTCAGGATGGATCTGCAAAATCAGAACACAAGGTGAGTTCGATGCTAGTGGCCTCATTAATGCAGATAGCTACTCCGCATTGATCGGAGACTGAATATGGGTGATTTGCGCGGGGTACACATTTACGTCGATGGGTCTTGTGCTGAGAACCGTAACGTCAGCTCAGAGACTAGAGCCGGCTGGGGCCTCTGCGTTATAGAGGGCGATTCGGGTTCTGGAAACGGAAAGGGCAAGTTAATTATCGAATTAAGTGGGAAAGTGGTTACTAGAGAATCGGAAGAGGATTATTTGGGAGCCGAGGTAGGCTCAAACAACACAGCAGAGCTATCCGCAATCGCTCACGCCCTTAGGTGGCTTTTGAGAAATATCGAAGTGGAATGCGCGACAATTAGAAGTGATTCAAATTACGCCTTGAACGTTGCATCTGGTTCCTGGAGAGCAAAAGCAAACAAAGGCCTATCAATTAGGGTTAGGGCCCTATGGGACGAGGTTTCGGGAATGATTCCTCTATTGGGCGAGCATGTCTCAGCACACAAGGGGCATCGCTGGAATGAGCGGGCAGATCACCTTGCATTCCGTGCGATGAGGGGTGAAGCGGCACTGCCTCTCCAATTCTGGAAACCCGGACGGAGATAGTTAGTCCTCACTAAGTGGGCCGACACTAAGTAGAACATATACAGAATGAACGACTAGGAGGAGGCCTAGTAGGCTAAGTAACAGCCCTGTTGGGTCTGGCAAATAAGGTTGCAGAGGGTTTCCTGCAATCCATGAAAGACCGAGAACAAGGACCGCTGCGAGCATCTCCTTCTTAGCAGACCTCTCGGGATCCTCCCAAAGGTCAATCCAAGGAATTAGCCCGTTTCGTTTGAAGTTAAACCGGTACCAAGCGACGTAGCCGACTACCATACCTGCCAGTCCCATAACTCCTAGAGAGAACCCCTCGTCGTCCCAGGGACCCCTAGGGGCCACCCCAATTACCAACGAATTTAGAATAAGCAATGAAGAGAGGGCTGCAAGGTTTTTCCACTGGGCAGGGTCATTATGCTCTGACACGGGCTGACGAGAGAGAGCCGCAGTAATGATGTATTGCTCTTCTCTGGGTGGTTCGGTGATAGCATGTACGCCGTGAGTTTCGCTGACGTTGAGGAAGCGGCGAAAAGGCTCACGGGGGTCGTTTCAAGGACCCCAGTTATCAATTCCAAGAAGATAGACGAGATGGCTGGGCGGAGAGTTTTCATGAAATGTGAGAGCCTCCAACACGTTGGGGCGTTCAAATTTAGAGGTGCATCCAACGCTGTGAGTCTTCTTGGGGAAGAGGCAGGTGCTGGTATATGCACTCACAGTAGCGGGAATCACGGACAGGCAGTAGCCCTAGCGGCCAAGCAACGAGGTGTTCCTGCATATATCGTAATGCCAAAGACCTCCCCGAAGATCAAGATTGAAGGGGTAAAGACCCATGGTGCCGAGGTGATTCTTTGTGAGCCAAACATAGACTCGAGAATAGCGGCTGCAAACTCAGTTCTGGAAAGAACGGGAGCAGCATTCATTCACCCATTCGACAATGCAAATGTGATTGCCGGGCAAGGAACTGCAGCTAAGGAGATGATTGAGGAATGTGGAAATCTAGATGCTGTTCTTTGTCCAGTAGGCGGAGGAGGATTGATTTCTGGCACCTGTTTGTCAACGAGGGCCCTGCTTCCAGACGCTGTCGTTTTCGGTACAGAACCCGAAGGAGCCGATGACGCTGCAAGATCATTAGAGTCAGGTAAATTCACCCCTCAAACTGATCCAGACACGATTTGCGACGGGCTCCTTACCAGTTTGGGAGATCTTACTTGGCCGATTATCAGGGACTACGTAAAGCAGATTATCAGGGTGAGTGACGAGGATGTTCTTGCAGCCATGACAACACTGTACGATGTCTTCGGAATTGTTGTGGAGCCCAGCGGCGCAATCTCTCTTGCCGCGGTTCTGACGAGAGAATTCATAGAGAAGGAAGAAATTTCTTCGATTGGGATTATTCTGTCCGGGGGGAATGTGGACAGTGAAGTGCTTCCCTTCTAACCCTGTAGAATTGAATGCAGTAATGTGTAGAATGTGGAGCACGAGCCGGGATTTGCACCCGGGTCCATGGATCTGCAGTCCATTGCATAGCTGCTCTGCCACTCGTGCTGTGTCCCACCGACCTACCTCTCTCTCTTGAAGACTGTCCGAGTAGTTCGGCATACCTTCATTGGGAGGAAGGGGTCGTGTGTAGGCGTGCCTCGAGTATCGTCTAGGTTTGAAGGTCTGGGAATTGGGTTCGCACCATACCTCCAGCCTCCTGGGCAAGGCATAGTCAGGTGGACGGTGGGCGAGCCTGGCTTTGATACCCCAGTAGAGATAATTGAAGCTGCAATAGGGGAGTTGAGAGATGGGAAGACGAAATATACCCGTGGACAGGGTTCTGTGGAACTCTGCCAATCTGTGGCAGACTACCTGGAACGACACCATGGAATCGATGTTGCCGCAGAGGACATCGTAGTAACTCCTGGTGCCAAGCAAGCTCTACTATATTCATTCCTGATAACAACAATGCCCGGTGACGAAGCTATACTGCTAGCACCATCCTGGGCATCTTACGAACCAATGCTGGAGTTCATCGGAGCCGTTCCAGTACACGTTCCGGTAAACATGGACAACTTTCACCCAGATATGAAGGCTATTCGTGGCGCTATAACAGAAAGGACGAAGATGATTCTGATTAACTCTCCATGTAATCCAACTGGTGCAGTCTTCACACCTGAAGAAATCTCTGAAATAGTGGAGATAGCGGTAGAGCATGACCTTTGGATAGTATCAGACGAAATCTACGCTAGGATGATTTGGGTAGATTGGCCCCACGTTTCACCCGCAAATATTCCTGGTGGAAAGGATAGGACGATTGTGATTAACGGATGGTCGAAGTCGTGGGCGATGACGGGTATGAGAGTGGGGTTCCTGACTGGTCCCGAAGAGGCAGTGAAGGCGGCCAAAAAGAGTCAAGCAAACTCGGCATCTCACATTCCCACCTTCATGATGGAAGCTGCAAGGGTCGCCCTGGGGTGCGAAGTGTCGGTAGAATCGTTCAACAAAGAATATATCAAAAGGCGAGAAATCATGAAGTGCGGCTTGGAGTCCATCCCCGGAATTCGAGTCCCTGAGCCAGAAGGCGCTTTCTACGTATTCGCAGATATTACGGGAACTGGTATGACTGACATCGAATTTGCAGACGGGGCATTAGAAGCGGGTGTTCAACTGATTCCTGCTTCTTTGGTTACTGGTGGAGAGGGTTTCGTAAGAGTCTCTTACGCTACTGACGAAGAGGCGATTCACGAAGGCTTGGACCGACTGAGATCTTGGCTGATCGAAGAGAGAGTTTGAAATCTTGGTGGCTCGGCAGTGGCTGCGTGAGCGAGACTGACTCGGCTGGTGCCCATGTCCTCTTGGACTACGTCGAATACCAGTCCCCAAGAGACGATGAGGGAGATTGGGTTCTTAGTGTGCTTCGGAAGTCTGTTCGTGATTCGGGTGCTAGAGAGGTCCACTCTCATGTGGAGACTTTCGATGGAGTCGCCAGTCCTCCCGGTTTCGCAGCAGTGGTCCTTATCGACGAGAGTCACGTTAGTGCCCACTGCTACTCAGGCAGGGGTCTGTTGGCAGTAGACGTATTCACCTGTGGAAATCAGTGCCCAGACTCTCTGGCGGACTCGATTCACGAAAGATTGTTGGCTGAAATTCCTTCGCTAAGGTTGGTTTACAGGGACCGTGTAAAACGTTTCAGAGGTGGCTAGATGGAAATTCGGGATTTCGTGGAAGACCACTACAAGCATTTCAATGCTGGAGAGTTGGCTCGATGTACGGAGTCCCTACGGGAGTTCCTTTCAGGAGGAGGCAGGCTAATTGTGACTTTGGCGGGGGCTATGTCTACAGCCGAAATTGGTAGGAGCCTTGGTCCTGCAATTAGGCAGCAGAGAGTTCACGCGATATGCTGCACTGGTGCGAATCTGGAGGAGGATATTTTCAGTCTAATCTCACGATCTGAGTATGAAAAGATCCCCCATTGGAGGCAGCAGAGCGGGAAAGACGATGCAAAATTGGCAAAGAGGGGGCTGAACCGAGTCACAGATGTAGCAATCCCTGAGAGCACCATTACAAAGGTGGGAGAGAAACTGATGGAGCTTTGGGAGGAGGCGGAGGCAGTGGATGACAGCCGTTTCCCACATGAGTACTTCTATGACCTTCTTCTACATGGAGAGTTGGAATTCTCGTCGCCGCCTGAAAACTCATGGCTAATGGCAGCAGCGGACGCCAACCTTCCCATCTTCACCCCTGGCTGGGAGGACTCAACTATTGGCAACCTGCTTGCCGCAAGGGTTCTGGACTGCACTTTGAAGAGCAACTCCATCGTTAGAACGGGCTTGGATGCAATGCAATCCCTGGCAGACTGGTACAGAGAGGACGATTCGCCCACGGGTATCCTGCAAGTTGGCGGAGGGATTTCCGGAGACTTCGCCATATCAGTAGTTCCCATGCTGAGGCAGGACGCCAATGTGGATGTACAGCTCTGGTCCTGGTTCGCACAGATTTCAGAGTCGAGACCGTCTTATGGGGGATACTCTGGTGCTCCGCCCAACGAGAAAATTAGTTGGGGAAAGTTGGCGTTAGATACCCCGAGTTTCGTGATCGAATCCGATGCTAGCATCGTCCTTCCGTTGATCTTGTCCTCTCTAGAATAGGGATGAATACGCAGTTTCCGATTCCGAAATCCTGAGCAGTTGGTTGTACTTCGAGGTTCGGTCAGATCGAGAAGGTGCCCCTGTTTTTATCTGGCCAGAATTGGTCCCTACAGCCAAGTCTGCGATTATATCATCCGAGGTCTCACCCGACCTGTGACTGATTATCGTTCCGAACCCTGCCTCCTTGGCCATGCTGATTACATCCATTGTCTCAGATACGGTGCCTATCTGGTTGAGTTTGATTAGTATGGCGTTTGATGCACCCGCTTCTATTCCTCTCTCTAGTCGTTCTGGGTTTGTCACGTAAAGATCGTCCCCCACTATCTGGACACGATGCCCTTCTCGTCCTGTGAACTCTACCCAGGAATCCCAGTCATCTTCCCCGAATGGATCCTCAATCGAAACTATTGGGTATTCATCTAGCCATATTGAGTACATTTTGCCCAGTTCGAAACCGGAGAGTTCCTGCCCGTCCATTTGGTAAGTGCCTCCGTCGAATAACTCCTGGGCAGCCACGTCCAATGCGATTGAGATCTGCTTTCCGGGGGAGTAACCGGCTTTTCCAATAGCGTCATGGACGAGCCTTAGACCCTCTTCATTTCTTGGGAGGTTTGGAGCGAATCCTCCCTCGTCACCGACTCCTCCCAGTAGCCCTTGTTCTTTCAGAATCGACTTGAGGGAGTGGTAAACCTCGACTCCTGCTCTTAGAGCATCCGAGAAGTCGTCAAAACCGTGAGGTACTATCATGAATTCCTGAATGTCGACGTTCGAGACGGCGTGGGCCCCTCCGTTCAGGATGTTCATCATCGGAACCGGTAAGCTTGCATTTTCACCTGAAGAAATATGTGTCCACATATCCCCCTTTGAAGCGGCCCTTAGGCAAGACAAGGAGGTCCCGAGGGTGGCGTTTGCACCCAATATTGCCTTATTTCGGGTTCCGTCCAGTTCAATTAGAACGGAGTCTATGGCTACCTGGTCGGCAGGATCCATTCCAAGAAGAGCATCTCTTATCGCCCCGTTGACATTGTTTACCGCTTCTTGGACCCCCTTGCCCATCCACTTGTCCCCGCCATCCCTCAACTCTACTGCTTCGTAAGTTCCTGTGCTAGCACCGGATGGGACCGAGGCACGCCCCCTCAGTTTGCCATCTACGTAGCAGTCTACTTCTATGGTTGGATTGCCCCGTGAGTCCAGTATCACCCGAGCGAAGATGTCGCTGATAGCGGCACCCATTGTTACTCCGACATCCATTAGACTTCTCAAGGTAGCGCAATTCACTCCTAGGTATTGAGCCAACTAAGCCATCTGGAGACCTTGTTCTGGATTTCAGGGACCTCTAGTTCCGATCTGCAGCAACACTCCCAGCATAATTGCTCGTTATTAGGAGAAATCGAGAACAACTCAGCACGCATTAGAACTCCGTCGGCCTCGTTACGACTAGACCTGTTGTCATCAACGAAGCAGTGCAGGAGATGCTTTGGGTAATGATGAATCCTGCCTGATTCTGGACAGCAAAGCATTGCACTTCTCTTCAGGAAAATCAGGGAAGAGCCAGAAACTGGATCTAGCTCATGGCCGACTATCTTAGATCCACTCAGAAGAGAAGCGACATCTACATTGTACCATTGTGAGAATGAATGGGGGATATCCATTCCTGAGACGTCATCCAAGTACTCCTGAATCCTGAGTTGGGAGGTTGCCTCCTCCTGACCCATAGAGCCGCAAAACAAGCCATCCCATTTGAATACAACCAATCGAATCCGATGAATCCCAGTCTGAAAAACGGAAAATATTGACTTTAAAAGAATGGAATGTATCAAGAAACATACATAACTTGATCTTTTTTCGGTGACTTTAATGGGTAACGTAGATTCCCTTGATAGGTCAATTCTGTCTTTTCTCAGAGACTCTGCACGTGCTCCTTATGTGGATATTGCGAAGGCCGTCGGAGTAACTGAAAGAACGGTAAGGACTCGAATCAAGAGGCTGGAAGAAGACGGTATCATCAGAGGTTACACGGTAAGGGAGGCAGGGATTGGACTAACGGCACTAATTCGACTAAAGGTCGGATCTGGTACCGAGATTGGAACCCTAGCTGGAGAGTTCTCTGGGTGGCAGGGAGTGGAGTGTGTTTACGAAATCAGTGGTGACGCGGATTTGGTCGCAGTTGTGCACGTTGACGACACGGTAGCTCTTCGAAACTTGTTGGACAGGATGTGGCTCGCGGCCCCTGGAGATATTGACTCTACTCAGACCGAATTGGTTCTAGAACAATACTGATCTCTAGGGTTTTGTAAGAAGGTATCGGAAATAACCGATTCTGCCAGATTTTAAGGCTTCGTAAACCGCGGTACCGGGGACGCCACCAAAAGTCTCGAAGCTCTTCCTCAGAGAGGCGGGCGCGCTCTTTCGAATCATGCCCCTTCTACTTTCATCTATCTCGTTCAAAGCATCGATGACGTTGTTGGTTACATCACTCTTACATTCTATTTGGAAGCCGGTCTTTGTGAATTGGTCGTGCATCTCTTGCATTGTCTGGGGGTCACGCATATCTGTCCAGCAAAACTTCCCTCCTGACCTCAATACTCTGAATACCTCATGAAGGAATGCTTGGACGTCCCCATAGCAATGAGAGGATTCGACGTTGTACACCACATCGAAGGACTCTCCTTCCAGGGGAAGTTTCTCTGCGTTTCCCTCGATGAATGAAAGATTTTTCTGGGACGCGTACCAGTCAATGCAACGTAATACTGCCTGTTCGGAGTAGTCCACGGCAACTAGGGACTTTGGATTCATTGTCCTAGAAATCCAATCGGCCCCCCCGCCTCTTCCTGATCCTACCTCAAGAACATCCTTGCCGTTCAGGGAAATGTCTCTAATGTTCATGTGATATAGTTGGATGAACAGCCTGTTGGGCTCATCCTCCTGGGATAGTTGAGGTCTTGAGTCGTCCTTGAAACCATAGTTCATGAATTTGAATTCCGGGTCGTCTTGAGAGCTTGCCATTCGTTGGTAGAGGACTTTCCACATACGGCTTCTCACCCACGGAGGGGAGAGCCGCATCACTGTGTAGAAGACCCTAGCCGGGATGCCCATCCCCAAATTAGCACCTATTCCTTCCACTTGACAGAGCATCCAATGCTCTCTGTCCTTGAGACGGAGATTTCGTTGCCGGAAATTAGCTCGTCTATAGCATTCTCTAGGTCTGAAGAGGTCGCGTGCGATGGGTCTCTGGGAGAGTCGTCGAGCCGCCCCCTGTATACAACCTTGCAATTGGAGTCTAACAGGTAGAACTCAGGGGTCCTTTCTGCGCCATAAGAGACAGCAATCTCCTGTGATGAGTCGTGAAGGTATGGATAGGACATTCCCCTGTCAGCCCTCTTTACCATATTATCCCAGGAGTCTGACGCATACTTTACCGGATCGTTAGAGTTGATTCCAGCGAAGCCTAAGCCCTCGCTCCTTGCTATCTCAGCGGCCTTCTCTATTCGTGGTTCAGAGCCGACTACGTATGGGCAGTGATTACAAGTGAAGAACACAATCGCACCTTTCGCACCCATTACGTCAGAGAGGCTCATTGTGCCTGGGCCAGATCTAGAGTTGGCATTAGGCAGTTCGAAATTTGGGGCTTCTGATCCTGGCTCAATGGGCTGGGACAAATGCATGATTGCCCGATCGAGTGAATGCTGTTCAATCCTTTGGAACGAGTGCCTCATTTCTTGATGCTATCTGGTCTCTGCACTCCTCCAAACGTCTCCTTGCAAGTCTATTCTGTGGGTCTACGTCGAGTACCTTTCTCCATGCCGCCACTGCCTTTTCCGAGTTCTCTCCCTCGTGCAATATTGCGGCTATCCTTAGTCTGGCGTCGATGTGTTGGGAATCTGCCCTAACTGCGCCCTCAAAGTCTGAAATTGCCTCTTCTGATCTTCCGAAGTCCAAGTATAGAAGGCCCCTTTGATACCATGCCTCTGAGAGGGTGGGATCCGTTGCAATTGCCTTGTTGAGTGGCTTTTCCGCCTGCTCAGACTTGCCCATGGCGATCATGCATGTCCCCAAGTGCACGAGACCAAGAGAATGATTGGGATTTAGCTTGAGTAAATGGCTTAGCTCCTCCTCTGCAGAACTCCAGTCTCCTTGGTTCATGAGAATCTCCGATCTCCTAAGACGGGCAAGCTGGTGATTCGGGCGGGAAGCTACAAGGTGATTTGCATCGTCAAGGGCCATTTCTAGATCATCGCATAGAAGGGCAGCAGAGGATCGGTTGAGTCTTGCACGAACATGATCAGGATCGATCTGCAACGAAGCTGTGAAGAAGTTCTTGGCTTCCTCTAGCCTTCCCAGCCTAGCTGCGATTATCCCGCGAATGAATGGAACAGTGGAGCTGCTCTTAAGAGTGGTTGTTGCTTCCAACGATAGAGCGTTTGCTTGCTCTAAATCACCGACATCTAGGCTTAACTGGGCTTCCTCAAGTGGTATTGAGGGGTGCTCAGGAATAAGTCTCCGAGCTCTGACTAATGCCACCTCGGCCTCGTCGAATGCTCCCTGATATCTGAGAGCTCTGGCCCTGCCTAACCAAGCTAGCCCGGACTCCCTATCGATTTCTATTGCCCTGTCAAATGATACCAGTGAGTCTATCACAGCCATTGGGTCGAGCTTCCCGGTTTCATCACGGTGCTCGTCCGATTCAACTAGACTGAGCCTTCCCTTCATCACGTTCATGGTCACTGAATCCCAGGATTCCTCTGGAGCTCCATCGAGGATTGCCAGAGAAGAATCAGTGGAACCCTTGCTGAGCCAGAGTTGGCTAAGCCTCCCTCTCGCCTCTGCATCAGCCGGTGACTTGGACAGGTGTTCGTCTAGTACCTCGATTGCGGCATCCGTCCTCCCATCATTCTCAAGGATCTCAGATTCTAGAATCGCAGTGTACTCCCCCAAAGCATTTGCTCGTCTTACACACTTTATCGCGGCCTTTGTATCGTTCCTCGCAGCAGCTACTAATCTAGCCTTCAAAGACCAAGCAGGACCAAAATTGGAATCATTCTCGATAGCTAGTTCAACTGTCTCTAGTGCTATTCTGACCTCTCCAAGCATTAGTTGCTTGGCGGCCTTCTCTGTGAGACTAGAGGTGCTTATTGGGAGGTCGGGGTGGTTTTCTGCCCCACCTTCGGCTACCCTCGCTCTATGGGCAATCTCAGTGAGTTCCAGCTCATCCTCTGAAATTCTACTGGAAACCCCTAATGCCTCAAGTCTCTTTCCGTTCCTTTCAATCCTCTCGTCGTCTCTTCCTTCGAGAAGAATTGATTGCTCGTTAAGGATTCCAATATCGTCGGGTACTATTGCTAGAAGCCGCTCTAGGGTTCTGTCTAGTGCCTCAAGATTTCCGCTCTTCCGCTGGATATCAGAAAGTGACCTGAGTGCTGACTCGTCTTCTGGGTCCAAATCATTAGCTCGCTGGAAGCAATCCGCAGCCCATTCGAACCTAGCCACTAAGTGTAGTAGCTCTCCTAGCCTCCTATGTTCTCCTGCTGTCAACTCGATGTCCTCAGCCTTCATCTCGGCCTCTGTAAAGATCGCCGCTAGGCGCTTTGAGAGGGGCATTAGTCCCGGGACGGGGGATTTTTCCCCTTCTCTGGTTGTTTCTGGGTAGTGATTCAGTAGTGCCCTGGCTGCATGGCTGGCAATCGCACATGACTCGCTATTGCTGATTGGAATTCCTTGATTGAAAAGGAGCGATTCGGCTGATTCTAGCGACCTGTGTACACCCAGAAGATCGTGAACTTCAGGTGCATCAGAAAGAATTGTGTCTACTCCTCTTGAAAGAAGGTCCAACCTATCAGAGGTATCGCTAAGGTTACCTCTCATTGACCCCAGCTTTGCTGCCATCTTCTGTCTCTGTCTCAAAACGGATTTATGCTTGATCCAGAGAGCAAAGAGTGCGACTGACAATACTCCATAGAGTGTTAGTATTGCCATGGTAGTGTCTTGCATCGATCCCAGCGGGCATGAGGGACTTTTGATGGCTTCTGCTGAGGGGCACTAGTTGAGGTCAATTTTTGGCAGGGCATAGCCCTGCCAGAAAGGCCTCAAAAATTGGCTCATTCTAAGTCGCTAACTGAGTATGCCTGGACGCCAAGTTTCAGAGATTGAGGGCCTACTGACTTGCCAACTACATTGTTGATTCCGGCTCCAGAAGCGAGTTCGTGAATCCTGTTAGTAACCTTCCCAGAAAAGACGAGTCCCTGAGCACCATCGGTTTTACCTAAAGCTGCCTCTAGATCCTTGGCACTTATTGGATCGGACCCAGATCCATCGCCAAGAACGATTACGGCTTGATTTCTCTTTAGGCCGTCCATCATTGGGGCCCATCCCTTTACGTCGTCGGGGGCTTCCAATGATGGTTTTCCCTTGCCTACCGAAGCATCGTCGTCCTTCTGAATCTCTGTCTGGATTCTAGCTACTGCCTTTGATGCTGGTTCCTTTTGGGCCAAGCACTTTGTTACGACCTTGCCTTCTAGATGCTCAACTTCTCTACTCTGTGGGGCGAATGCGACGTGAGTAAGAGACTTGCCTAGGGTTCCGCTGATCTCCATCAGGAGTAGCTTTCCACCTCTGTCGCCGTCCAGAAACGCAGTAACTGTCTTCTTATTGGAAGCAAGTTCTGCTAGCTTGGGCTTGATTCCAGACCCCATTGTAGCAATAGCGATATTAATCCCGAATTTCAGAAGATTTCGGACATCGTTTCTTCCCTCAACAATAATTATCGCATCGGATTCCCTTACATTTGGTCCAGCGGTCATCCCTTCGAATTCTATCTCAGTATCGAGCGTTAGAACCGATCTTACTTCGTCTAGGATGTTCTTTGACTCACCAGAAGCCGAATTGACGATTCCCAATAGAAGCTCCTTGGCTCTGTCTATTACATGGTCCCTCTTTGCAGATCGGATATTTTCAATCTCCTTCACTTTTATTACTGCCTTGCATGGACCTATTCTGTCGATGGTCTCTAGCGCGGCCCCTATCACGGCTGTACTTACTTGGTCTATTGACGAAGATACCTCGATTTGCCCTTGGACTCTTCCCTTGTTGTTGTTCAAATTAACATCGACGTGTCCGATTCTACCGGTCCTCTGTAGTTTCCTTAGTTGGAGGCCTTCCCCAAGAAGACCCTCGGTCTGACCAAAAATGGCTCCGACAACGTCCTTTCGGGCAACGGTGCCGTCGACTCTAATTGTTGCGTGTATGACATATTTTCCTTCACTTGGCATATTTCTCATTCCTTCTTGCCTTTCGGCCCCAAACCGGGGCCTTGCCCCCGTTTTCGCCACTTTGGCGGGGGGTTCGGATGGGCGCAGGGCGCCCGCGAGTGGGCTGATCAGCAGTCAGTCCGGCACGAGGGGGCTTCATGAATGCTACTGTTCAGTATATTGAAACTATTTTCCAGCATGGCCAGCCCCAGCCGTTAAGTCATAGTGCATCCATCGAGGGGCGTGGCAGAAGTAGTGAATGACCGGTCGAAGGTATTCTTCAACGCGACAAGGCTTGCTTTGAGAGACGGACAGCTATCTAACGGAGAAAAGAGGATTCTGGTCAAATTAGCCCATGCTCTAAAGCTGAAGGAGGACGAGCCAAAGAAGGTGTACGAATTGGTTTTGTCTGGCGATGAAAAATCCGTCATTGGGGAAGGGATTGATGAAAGAGAGATGAGGTTGGTTTATGGACAAGTACTGGAAGCCATGCTTATTCACACTGATAGATCGGACGACGTCCTAGAACAGATAGCGTATCTTAGGATGATGTTCGGTATTGAAGACGCCGAGCATCGAGCTATATCTAGGAGCTTGGACCGCCATTTGGAAGAAATCGTGCATCGCTCGTTCATTGACGAATACAGGATGCGACTGAATGCCTCAGTGGACAATCTTCGTGAAATTTTCGATACGGTCAAAAAACGCACGAGGAAAGAGCAGGAAAAATGAGCGGTGCTAAGCTACTAGACGAATTCCTCGCAATCAAGGACAGAGGTTCTCATCGATCGCACAAGAGACTGGCGAAGATAATTCGTGAAGCATATCCGATAGGTGTCCCTGCAATGATAATGAAGTCCAGCACAGACCGCCTAGGAGCATCGGCAGGGTACTCTTTCCACCTAGGTACACCCGATGATTTGCTTAGGAGGGTCGCATCGTGGCTGCTAACTAAAGCAGAAAGCGATCACCGGGTTCTTTGCAAGTTAATTCCATTGCTATGGGAGAGGCATGGGAGGGAAGACGTTGCTCTTGCGGCTCTGTTGCTAGCGAACATTGACCACGAGAGCCTGGGCACGAATCCTTGGGAGATTCTAGCTTCTTCGATAAATCCTTCAGAACCAGCAGAAGCATTGCTGTTGAGCATTGAGGAATTAGCTCGAGCAGGTCACTCTATGCCCACTAAGGAGATGTTGAGAACTTGGTGCAGAGGGAGGCTGGTGGATTCACACTTGGCCCTATTTTCCATACACGCAACAAGAAAACTTGGGGGCGAGGTTGATGAGGAAATTATCGATCTATTGGATTCCGTAGAAATTCCAGACGGGGACTCCCTACTTAGGAGGATAAGGGAAAGAGTGGTGTCCAGTAAACCATAGTACTAATTCGTTACTGGCACTCCTGAGGAGCATGGCAGAGCGCCTACTTCCCTCCGACGATCCAGTAGCAGAGGAGGTGCTAGAGTGGACAATAAAAAGAGACTCTCAGGATATCACACAACTTATGGATTGGCTAAGTGAGGCTTCTTCAAGAAAGGACAGGGAGATGCTGATTAACAGAGCAATGGATCTGATGGAAGAGATAAAGCATGCTTTGCGGCGTTTGGATGATTTGAGGTGAATTCATGCGTTCGCTACTTCTAGCTGGGGGGCGTTCTTCTAGGATGGGAGCGGACAAGGCTATGATCGAGGTTGACGGGAAGTCGATGATTTGTCGAGTAGTCAATTCACTTTCTGGAGCAGGTTTGGAACCAATCAGAATTGCAGTAGCCAGACCCAGTGATGTGGAAAAATACGGATCGACATTCGATAGCGATTTGGAAATCGAGTGGGTTCTAGATGGAAGCACTCATTCCGGGCCTATCGACGCCTTGGAAGAGGCCCTGCATGACCCTCGGTTGGGGGCTTACAGTACGCTACAACTGGCTCCTGTAGACAGTCCATGGGTCACCGAGGAGCTATTTTACTCACTACAGGAAGGTCTAGACGAGGCTGACTCCCTAATCATGCCTCATGACGGAGAAAGAGCCCATCCTCTATTAGCTCTGATACGGCCAGAATTGGTTCTCAAAATGATTGAAGGAGACAGGAGGCCACTGCACGTGCAGTTCTCGGAGACGCAGCACTCCATACTAGTGGAAGACCCGCTTATTCTGAGGAACCTCAACACCCATGAAGACCTAGAGAGAAACCCCTCCCGAACAAAGAAGTTCTAGTATCTCTGGATAGAGAACATGCTCGGCTTTCTTTACTCGTTCCTGAAGAGAGCTCTCGTCATCATCAGGAAATACTGGGACGGTGCTTTGGGCTAGAATCGGACCAGAGTCTACTCCTTCGTCAACTAGGTGAACTGTGCATCCAGTAATACTAACACCATCAGAGAGTACTTCTCTGTGAGGATGGGGTCCCGGGAAATCGGGTAATAGAGAAGGATGTATGTTTACCAGACGTCCCTTCCACTTTCCAACGAACCACGGGGTAAGGATTCTCATGTAACCACTTAGGACTACGAGCTCTGTTCCCGATGACTCCAGTTCATCTTGGATTAGTCTCTCGTGTTCAATCCTACTTTCTGATTTCGGGAAACCATCCGGAATTGAGATTCCCTTGGAGTGAATCCCACGACTTAAGCCATGATGGATTCCTGCTGCATCTTCTCTATCTGCCAATACTAGAACGGTCCTATGGCATCGAGGTACTTCTGATTGGAACCTCAGGAGAGCATCCAGACCGGATCCGCCTCCGGAGATTAGGACGGCAATTCTCAGTGGATCTTCCAATGAGGCGGCCCTAGGCAAAACGAAAGGCGCGCCCATATCCTTCTGTGGCGGGCCTATCGCTTGAGCCTTCGTAATAGTCCAACTTATACGCGGATTGTGCGGGCAATTGTTAGATCGTATGGAAAGGCTACAAAATATAGAAGAAATTGTAGAGAGATATTCCGTTTCCAGCAGTCCTACAAAGAGCAGGTTTTACGTTGGCCTTGGAAGCCTCTTCATCGTATTTGCCATCATTGGAATCTGGATTCCGGGATGGCCAACGGTCTCTTGGGCGGTTCCAGCTGCATACTTCTTCTCGATTTCTAGCCAGAGGATGTTCAGGTGGACCCTGACAAACCAATACTTCGGTCCGGCAGTGTTCGAGTACTATGCGACTGGCAAGACGATTCCCCGGCATGCAAAGTACGGGATTGTGTTCTTCATCGGACTTATGTCGGCCCTCTCGTCGTACTTCGTTTGGTTCGTCTCTACGAAAGGAGATGGCATCCTGATCGATCCGTCGTCTTGGGACGGGGCCGATCCTGGTTTCGGGGCGGCGACCATCATCATTGTGGGTCTAGTGGGTATTTGGTACGTCGGAACCAAGGTAGAAACTAGGAATTAGTAACTGAAACCCTTTTGCAGGCATTCATTCCGCGTATGCCTGAGAGCCATGGACTTCGATACCAAAGCAGTGAGGGGAAACAGCAAGCCTGACCCAACTACCGGTGCAATCATCCCACCCATATACCAGACCGCCACTTATGTCCTAGAAGAGGTAGGGGTGGACAAGGGGTTCGACTACACCAGGTCCTCAAATCCCACAAGGCAGGATCTGGAAGAGCATCTGGCAGCAATAGAGGGGGGCAGCCACGCCATAGCCTTCTCCAGCGGGATGGCTAGTGCTGATAGCTGCATGAAGCTACTCAGCCAAGGAGATCACGTGGTCTGTTGCGACGACGTTTACGGTGGAACCGCAAGGCTATTCAACAATCTAATGTCGAACTACGGTGTAGAGTTCACCTATGTTGATTCACAAGACTCCTCTAACGTTGAGGAAGCCATTCGTCCAGAGACCAAGATGGTCTGGATAGAGACTCCTACGAACCCACTACTGAAGGTGACAGACCTGGAGGCCGTCGGGAAGATCGCTGAGAGAAACGGTCTGATCTATGTTGTTGATTCTACTTTCGCAACCCCGGTGTTCCTACGTCCCCTGGATTATGGGGCTGACTTAGTTCTACATAGCACTACGAAGTACCTCAGCGGCCACAACCAGATTATCGGCGGTGTCATTGTGACCAACAGGACCGATTTGTATGACAATCTGAAGTACATACAGAAGAGTGTGGGAGCAGTCCCGAGTCCTTTCGACAGTTGGCTTGTTATCCTAGGGTTGAAGACTCTGCATCTTAGGATGCAGAGGCATTGGGAGAACGCTGAGAAGATAGCGGCCTACTTGGACGACCACCCCAAGGTTTCGAAGGTAATCTACCCGGGTCTGGAGTCCCACCCGATGCACAGGACCGCCAAGGCTCAGATGAGTGGGTACAGCGGAATTATCTCATTCGAGCTGGAAGGTGGGTTGGAAGCCGGAAAGAGGTTGATGAACGCGGTTGAGCTGTGTCTGCTGGCTGAGAGCCTAGGCGCAGTGGAGACGATGATAACCCATCCTGCAACCATGACTCATGCCGAGGTTCCTAGGGAGGAGAGGCTGTCTAGGGGGTTCGAGGACGGTTTGGTGCGGCTCTCTGTCGGAATAGAGGATGTCGAAGACCTGATCCATGACTTAGAGAAGGCTTTCGAAAAAGTCTGACTAGTCCCATTTCTCGGGATCCCATCCGTTCTCCCTGAGCCAGTCGTCGTTGTAGAACTTGGACAGGTATGGGTTCCCAGCATCGGGAAGTATCGCTACAACCATCGCAGCTTCCCCCTGCTCCTCGGCCCTCTTGGCTATGTCCAGTGCCACCTTGATAGAGCCTCCACAAGATCCTCCACAGAACATGCCCTCCCTCCTTGCTAGGGCTCTGGCCCATTGGAAGCACTCGCCATCGTCAACCTGGTGGATCTCGTCGATCATCGAGAAGTCGGTGGCCGGGGGTATGA
>CAYFID010000010.1:0-28469 GCA_964343205.1 uncultured Candidatus Poseidoniales archaeon
TAGCGCATGCAAACGTTGGCCTTCTCGTCCTGGAACTCCCAAGGCTGAATCACGATGAGGTCGCCCTCCCTCACCCACTGCCTCCTACGCATCTTACCGGGTATCCTGGAGAGTCGGGTCTCCCCGTCCTCGCAGACCGAGCGGACTCTCCTTCCACCGAGGATCTGGTCGGCGATGGCGAACATCTCGTTCACCTTCCTGTTCGGTAGAGGGACCCTAATCCGGTCCCCACCGGACTCCATCTGTGCCAGTAGCTCTGTGTCCACTGACTCCTCCCTTCGGGCCATCGCCCCCCGGTCATGGGACCCCTATGTGAAGTTGAGCCTGTATTCAGAGCAGCAGCGCCTCTGCGGCCTGCTCGGCCATCCCCAGGAGCCATTCGCTGGCGGGTCCGACCCCGAAGGAGAGCGAGAGTAGAGCCATCACCACTATGATTCCCCGGAGTACGGGACTGCAGGGAGACCCGCCGTCACCGTCGTTAGGCTCGAAGAACATGACCATCCCCATCCTCAGATAGTAGAATACCGACAGAGCGCTGTTCAGGACTATCGCAACCGCGAGCCAGAACACGGGCTCTACGCTAGTGGCCCACGAGAGGATTGTTGGCGCCCCCCCAGATCCGGCCGAGACGCTAACGATCCCGTTGATCATCAGCAGCTTCGAGAGGAATCCGGAGAAAGGCGGGACCCCTGCTAGAGAGAGCATGAAGACGAACATTGAGGCGGTCAGCAGGGGGTCCCTACCTGCGAGCCCGTGCAGCCCAGACATCCTGTGGCTCCCTCCCTCCCTCTCTATCGAAGAGAGTACCAGGAAAGGACCCATCTTGAAGACGACGAGGACACAAAGGTGGAACAGCACGGCAGTCACGATGAGCTCCTTCGAGTCCGCGTCCGCCAGGCCCGATCCTATTGCGGCGACTGCGGCGAGCATGTAGCCCGCATGCGCCACGCTGGAGTAGGCGAGCACCCTCTTCGGGTTGTCGCTCGAGAGGGCGGCAAGGTTGCCCCAAGTCATGGTAACGACCGAGATCACTGCGATGGTGCCGAACCAGAATGCATCTCCCGACACAGGGAATGCTACCGTTACGAGGATCCTGAGAAGTGCTGCGAAGCCCATCGCCTTTGATGCCGTGGCAAGCACCCCGGCGACCATCGAAGAAGCCCCCGAGTAGGCGTCTGGGATGGCGAGATGGAAGGGGGCGGCCCCGACCTTGAATCCGAAGGCGACTAGCATCATCCCCACGCCAGCGACTGCCAGGGGGTCGAGGGTTTCCATGGAGGACCACCGCTCAGAGAGTCCGGACACGCTTAGGTCGCCGCTCCAAAGGTACAGCAGCGACATTCCGTAGATGCCGACAGCAGACGCTACCGATCCTACGATGAAGTACTTGGTTCCCGCTTCCCCGCCGGCCTCCGACTGCTTGTTGAAGCCAACGAGGACGTATGAGGAGAGGGATGCTAGCTCGAGGCACACGAAGAGCATGAAGAGGTGCGTCGACTTGGCCATCAGGGACATGCCCAGGCCCATTGTGAGCAGGAGGATGTGGAAGTCGGCCTGCCTCCTGTTGTCGTACAGGGCGGAGGTCTTACTCGACTCTGTGGCCTCATCGTCCCCCTCTGCGGGGGGCTCCGCATGAGGGTCAGAGGGGAGGCTGAGAGAGGCGGCGGCTGAGCACAGGAGAAGTACACAGAGGAAGATGTTCGTGAGGAGGATGCTGAACTGATCCGCCTCCAGAGCGTTTCCCACTGGGCCTGACCAGTCCGCTGGGTGAAGGAGCGCGGTCATGGCAGCTGCCAGCGCCGCCGCTAGTGTGCCCATAGCCATCCAGTTGGGAAGCCTCGGATCCCTAGTGGCTTCGAACCTAGTCCCTCCTATCAGGACGGGTAGCCTGACGCTTGTGAGTGGTATCCTGAACCTGGCGTCCCCCAGATTGGGGATGAGGATAATCGCAGCCAGGCCCAGAGTGAGTATGACCTCGGGGAGAAGCAGCGTAATGTCCATGCCATCTAGCTCCGAGGTCATGGCTCGACCCCCTCGACCTGCATTGCAGCAGAGAGTACGTTTTCGATTACCTCTATGCTCCAGTAGGACATCATGTCCCAGAAGAAGAATGGGAGTATGCCGAATAGAATGGTCAGTGCCCCCAGGATCGCCATTCCCGCGTTCTCATGCCAGGTGATGTCCCTCGGGTGGTGGTCGAGGGTCTCGGGCAGTTTCCCCTGGTGGGGGTCGTTGGACTCGAATATCGTCCTCTGCATAGACGTTAGATAGTAGACAGCGGTAATGATGAGGGTCATCGCAGGAAGCAGTGCCCACCACCCGAAAGTCATCCAGAATGCGATCATAACCGCCACCTCGGCCACGAAACCGGCCATCATGGGCAGGCCCAGGCTCGCCATCCAACCCAGCATCATGTGCCCTGAGAGCCACGGACTGTGGTGAGCTATCCCCCTCATCGAGCCGATCTCCAGAGTGTGGTAGTGGTGCTTGAAGGCCCCAGCCACGGCAAAAAGCAGAGGGCTGATTATCCCGTGGGCGAACATCATGAACAGGGCCCCCGCGATCCCCAGAGGTTGCATGGTGGCTATACCCAGGAAGATCAGGCCCATGTGGGAGACGGATGAGTAGGCCACCATCCTCTTGAGGTTCGTCTGACCCATGCACACCCAGGCCCCGTAGACCAGGCTTACCATGCCAAGCACGACCAAGAGGGGCGTGAAGACCACGGTTGAAGAGGGGAATGCCGTGATTGCGACCCTTAGGAACCCGTAGGCACCCATCTTCAGCATGACTCCGGCCAGAATCATCGACCCTGCAGTGGGGGCCTGGACGTGGGCATCGGGGAGCCAGGTGTGGACTGGCACGCTGGGCATCTTGGTGGCGAATCCGATGAGAAGGAGGACCCAGACGAGGTGCCTAAGGCCCTCGCTCATCTGAGCGCCGCTATCTAGCATGGCAATCATATCGAAGGACCTGTCCGAGATCGTCGAGCCCGTGTTGAAGTACATCACCAGGATTCCGATTAGCATTACGACGCTGGCCGTGAATGTGTAGATGAAGAACTTCATCGCAGCATATCGCCTGTCCTCCCCCCCCCACATGAGGATCAGGAAGAACATGGGAATCAGAGTCAGCTCCCAGAAGACGTAGAAGACGAACAGGTCCAATGAGACGAATACTCCGATCATTGCGCCCTCCATCAGGAGCAACAGAGGGTGGAAATAGTGGCCTTTCTTTGCATCCCACTCGACGAGCATGGACACGGGCACGACGAGTGCAGTAAGCCAAATCATGGGCAGAGAGAGCGCGTCGGCCCCGACGTGCCACGAGACTCCTATCTGGGGGATAAGGGAAATCGGGCTGTTCTCCATCTCGTATTCGCCGAATTGGATTGCCATCCAGTCGAAGTCGCTCATTGAGGTGGCTGCGGCCCAAGTGGAGATCGCCAGAAGGGCCAGTGCCACCCCCATGCAGGCGTTCCTTGTCATCCTCCTGACTGTTTCTGCGGCTTCCGCCGGGAGAAGATGGGGCAGGGCCATGAGGATTAGCCCGGCCACTATCGGGCTGATTGAGAGCATGGTGAGGATCAGCCGCTCACCCCCAGTGCAAGGACGAAAATCGAGAGCATCCCCACTGCAACCATCAGTATGTAGTCGCTAGCCCTTCCTGTCGTGATGCGACGAATCTGTAAGGACCCTAGGGTGGAGTTGGACTCCACCTTCTTGACTATCCCGTCTATGACGTTCTTGTCGAACCATGCAGCCACAGCTGCTAACGGTATCACAGTCTTGGACAGAGCTAGCTCGTAGTAGTAGTCCAGGTACAGCCTGTTCTGAAGAGCCTCCGCTAGGCTGGACTCGGACATCTCAGTGACGTCCTGGGAGCCGAACTTGCCAGAGATCCAGACCAGCCAGGAGACAAGCGGGTTGGAGGACTGGCCCTCTCTCAGTGGCCCCCCATGGACTCTGGCTGCGAAAATTGGGCCGATTACCAGGGACAGGAGTATTGTGGTCCAACCCACTATCCTCAGATTGGGGTCGTCTGGCAGGAACGCGTGCTCGAGCTCGTAGAAGACCTGTTCCAGCAAGGAGTCCTTATGGATCCCCAAGTCGTAGCTATATGGCTTGGAAAGCCACTTCACGATGCCCAGAACCGATAACCCGAAGCCGCCGAGGGCGCTGATTATCGAGAGTATCACCAGGGGCTCTTTGATCCAAGGTGTCGACTCGTGAACGTGCTCGACCACCTCGTGCTTTGGTTCTCCGGCGAAGGTCATGAGCCACATCCTCGACATGTAGAAGCCGGTCATCCCCGCTGTGAGCAGCACCAATATTGCCGGCCCGAGCATCAATGGCTCGTAGTCCAGAGAAGCCTTCCAAGTCTTGGCAACTATTGCCTCCTTGGACCAGAAACCCCCGATAAGGGGTATTCCGATTATCGACATTGAGCCAATCATCATGGCAGCCGAGGTGACTGGCATCTTGGATGCTAGTCCGCCCATATTACGCATGTCCTGGGCGTCGAAGTCGTGGTGGTCGTCTCCGCCCTCCCCATGGAGGTGGTCGTGCGCATGGTGGACCTCGTGGATCACGGACCCGCTGGCCATAAACAGCATCCCCTTTGCCATCGCGTGGTTGAACAGATGGAACATTGACCCCCCGAACACCAGCACCGCTGCGTCTGTCTTGCCATGGTTGTAGAACCACAGGGAAACGCCGAGTCCGGTGAAGATGTAGGCTAGCTGGCTCATTGTGGAGTAGGCCAGGACCTTCTTGATGTCATTCTGAACGAAGGCAATCGACGCTGCCATGAAGGCGGTAATGCCCCCTATGTATGCCACTATAAGGCCCAGTTCCTCCAATCCGGCCACCCCGTGGTAGCTTACGTCCACGAACGGGACCATGCGAGCCACTAGGTAGAGTCCTGCGTTGACCATCGTCGCAGCGTGGATCAGTGCGGATACTGGGGTAGGTCCTTCCATCGCGTCGGGTAGCCAGACGTGCAGGGGGAACTGAGCTGACTTCCCCACGGCACCTATGAACAACATCATTAGGGCCCAGAACAGCTTGTCGGAGTCCACCGTACCGTTTATCGAGGGATCGTCGAAAATTACCGAAAATTCGAGGGAGCCGTAGATGTCGTAGAGAATCAGTAACCCGACCATCAGAAAGACGTCACCCACCCTAGTTGTCAGGAAGGCCTTCTTGGCCGCGTAAGCCGCGCTATCCTTCCAGAAGTAGAAGCCTATGAGCAGGTAGGAGCATAGCCCCATAATCTCCCAGAATATGAACAGCCAGAGGAAGTTGTCAGCCAGGACCATTCCGAACATACCCATCGCGAAGAGGACGAACTCGGCGTAGAACCTGTGATTGCGGTCCTCGTTAATCGGGTCCGTGTTCATGTACCCAAGGCTGAACCAGCATATCAGGAAGCACAGGAATGTAGCGACGAATAGAAGCATCAGTGTCACAGAGTCAATCCACACACCGACCCCGATCACCCTCTCCGAGCTCATGGAGTAGTCCGAGAGGAGTACTTCGAAGGAGATCCAGTCAATCCACGAGGAGACGGCTCTTCCGCCGGCTTCCATGGAAATCTCGCGAGCCCCTCGAAGGTAGTCCACCAGAACCCACAAAGCCGATGAGAGGGAGACGAGAAGAGCTGCAAGGCCAATTACTCCCCCCTCCTTCAGGGTGTGCTTCCAGGTCTGATTCCCGTTGTACACCTGCCCTGCGACCAAGATTATCGGGAAGGCCAAGAACGGGGCGAGGACAATCAGGAATGCCGCGTCCACTGACTCCATGCCTGCAATTGCCATCGCCGGCACCAGCAACAGAGCGGGGATGAGTGGAAGCAGGAGCCTGTATTCGTTTCCTGAACTACTCATGTGAATACCTACTAGTTTTTCAGCTCCCTAGCAGCATCCAGTGAGATGGTCCCCTGGGTGCTGTAAAGGGACAGCAGGATCGCCAGACCTATTGCGACCTCTGCTGCTGCGATGGCGATGGCGATGGCGGTGAAAACCCAGCCGTTGACGTCACCGTAGTGTGAGGCTGCTGCGACGAAGTTCAGGTTGGCGGCATTGAGCATTAGCTCGATGCACATCAGGACGACTATTGCGTTCTTGTGGTAGAATGTCCCCAGCAGGCCGACCCCGAACAGGATCACGCCGAGCGCTGCAATCCAGCTGGGATCGATCATTCCTCGACCCCCATGTCCCAGAGCAGGTTGATCAGCCGCTCGTCCCTGACCAGATAAGAAGCGCCAATCATGGCCATGGCTAGTAGTGATCCCAAGATTACAGTGGCCATGGTCCAGTCGTTGAACAGCGAGTCGGCGAAGTCTAGGGTCGAAGGTGCCCCTACGTGTTCCGAGGCCCACATCGAGTGCTCCATCACCTCCCTCAGGAGAGACAGTATGAATGCTAGGACGCCTATCCCGGAAACAGCCGATATTGCGTTGAGCGTGGGCAGGGACTCGACGTCCTGAATCCTCCTCCTAGTGAGCATGACTCCGAACTGAACTACCAGCATCACTGATCCGAGATACACAAGGATCTGTATGGCTGCCAGCATCTCGGCGTAAGCCAGCAGGAATACCCCTGCGACTGCGAAGAAGGTGAACATCAGCCATAGCAGGGAGTGAGCCACCCTAGAGGAGAAAACACATCCTATCGCACCGGCCACAGCGGCGGCTGAAACGATAACGAAGATGATCGTCTCGAAGTCGACTGCCAATCGATCAGGCCTCCGCCCTTGCTGCCTTCCTTGCTCTCTTTTCCTTCTCCTTCTGGGCCCTCTTGGCGAGCTCCATGTCCACCCTCTCTTGGTGAACTGCTGGAAGTACGCGAGTCCTGTCAGCATCCATCCACAGGTCCTCCCTTGAGAACCCGGACATCCCGTCATACTCGTTGGTCATGAAGAAGGACTCGAAGGGACAGGCTTCCATGCAGAGCCCGCAGAACATGCACCTACCCAGGTCTATCCTTCCCGAGACTATGTCCTCCTCTGCAGGCTTGATCGACTGCATGTCAACGTCCTCCTGGCCTGTGCCGTCCATCCACCTAACTGTGGCGATGTCCCCAGTGATGTCAATGACCTCGGCGAAGTCATACTGCTGCGGAGCAGCCTCGTGGTCGTTGACTAGGTCGTGGCTCTCCTCGATCTCTTGGAAATCCTCCTTGGGTCTGGCTGCGAACCCCCCTACCTCAATCTCGCTCCCATAGCCGTGCCAGTCGTGGTCCTCGTCGGCGGTGTCCAGGACGTTGACCCTAACCTCCGAGGTCATGTGTAGGCAGTCGTTGGGGCAAGCCCTGATGCATGCCTTACATGCTGTGCATGTCTCCCAGATCACCCCTATTCTGCCGTTGTAGTTTCCAGGAACGAAGAGCCAGGGCTCCAAGTCCTCTAGCCTCTCGTAGGGGTACATTACGGTGACTGGCCTCTCCACGAAGGGCATCACCTCGCTGGTCTCTCTGTCGGCTGAGAACTTCTGGTTTGAGCTGGGGTGGGACTTGCCGACCCTTCTGGATGTCTCAGCGTCTAGCATGTCTGCAGACTGTCCGTGATATCCGTTCTTCAGGAACCTGAGCTTCCCCAGGAATGGAACTGTCCTTAGTGCTGTCTTCAGGGTGATCCACATTGGCCTCACTATGAGGTTACGGAAGCTCGGGGTGCCGTGCGGATGGTAGCTCACTGTCCCGCCTCCGTTTCAGAGTGGCTCCCTGGAGAGGCCTTGACCACCGCATAGGTGCTGTATGGGCGACGCATTGTCTCCAACGCCTCCTTGTCCTCGTCTACTGCGAGTATGACGAATCCGATTACCCCCGAAAGTATCATCACGACCGGGGCGACTATCCCCCAGCCTCCGTCCCAGACCCAGACCCTGAGGAAGATTGCTATGGCTAGGTTGACTATCGAGAGCGGGAGGAGCCACTGCCAGCCGAACTCTAGAATCTGGTCGGTTCTGACCCTGTGAAGTGAGGCCCGGATCCAGACGAAGACGGCGAATAGTGCCCATGCCTTCAGCAGCATCCACCCGATCCCGGGGATAAGTGAGAGGAGGAACTCTATGGCCCCGCCGACTATTGGTGCTGACTCAAGGGACCCCTGGAAAGGGGCCTCCCATCCCCCTAGGAAGAACAGCGCGAAGAGTAGGCATGCCGCGAACGATCGCATGTACTCAGCCATGAACATAAACCCCCACCTGAGGCCGCCGTACTCTGTCCACCACCCCTCTACCAGTTCGGCCTCGGCCTCTGGCATGTCGAAGGGTATCCTCTCCACCTCAGCGATCATGGTGATCAGGAAAAGGGCTGCCCCGAGAGGCATCATGAATAGATTCCAGACATTCGACTCCTCAATCTGGAAGTCCACTATGTCTATGATATTGAAAGAGCCGCTGATAACGCATACCCCAAGGACTGTTATTAGAAGAGGGATCTCGTATGCTGTTAGCTGTGCGGCTGATCTCATACCTCCGATAAGGGTGTACTTGTTGTTGGAGGCCCATCCGGCGAAGAACACGCCCAGAGGTGCCACTCCGAAGATCGCCATCATGAAAACAGCAGAGAGTTCTGCGTCAGAAATGTAGTAGTGAGGACCAAACGGAATGAATGCGAAAACAAGTACGGTAGTTGAGATGATGATTACAGGGGCAACCTCGTAGACTGTCTTGTCTGCATCCTTGGGCACTATGTGCTCCTTGCCGGCGAACTTGGTGAAGTCCGCGAATGCCTGAAAGAATCCCGGGAGCAGAAACCAGTAACCATGGTAGCCACGGTTGTTCACCCTAGAAACGGTCTCCAAGTGATGATCGTTGCCCCATATAGAGTTCAGAGTTCTGTTTAGCCACCCTATTGGTGCCCCCATTCCGAATGGGAGCTGGTTCCACCATTCGCCTGCCGTGACCCCGCTCTCGCCTATCCAGAGGCTCCTGAGGGTGGTCGTGGCACCTAGCCTATCCATGAGTCGGCCGATGAACTTCCTCTCAATGTATGGGATAGGGAGCATGGTCATCATCAGAGTGGTGAAGACCACGGTGCAGATCATTGTCGCAGAGAAGAACGCCTCAAGAGACGGTTGCATAGCTGCGAAATCCTCCTGGAGGTGCAGGACAGGTCCTAGAACAATGTCCTCTGGCCAAATTCCGGTTGGCAGGGAAATGGTGAGCCTCAGGTCAATTTCTTCGGAGGGCAGTAAATCGTGCACGTTGTCCATAGACCATCCGACTAGACCTTCTACCCATCCTCTGAGGTTTAGCCAATCGCTGCTTGCCATCTTCTCACCTGTCCGTCTCTCCAATACAAGGGTCGAAGGAGCCCATGATCGCTGGGATGTCGGCTACCTTGTATCCTATCATACACTTAGATGCATATGGAATGGTGATGAAAATCGGTGATCTGATTGAGACTCTGTAGGGCTGCTTGCCCCTTCCCTCGCCCCCTCCGGCGATGTAGAACATGGACTCCCCCCTGCTGTCCTCGAAGTGGTGGAACCCTGAAGTTCCATCTGGGGCCCTGCTTGGCGCCTTTGCAAGTATTGCTGGATCACCAGGTTCGTGGTACGTGTCGGCGCCTTTCGGAATCTTGTCCAGTGCCTCTAGGACCATACTTGCGCTGACTCGCATCTCGTCTACCCTGACCCTGTACCTGTCATAGCAGTCAGCCCCCTTAATCGAAGGGCGCTCGACCGGAGGCTCCCAGTCAAGTTCGCTGTATACAGAGTAAGGGTGGGCCGTCCTGACATCGTAGTTCACGCCACCGGCTCTGAGGTTTGGACCTGAGACCCCGTGGTTGACCATCTCCTCTGGCTTCGAATAGCCGACTCCCTGGGTCCTGATCAGAAAGATCGTACTCTCATCGAAAAGGGCCTCGTACTCCTGGATTCTGTTCAGGAACAGGCTAACCTTCGCCCTTGCCCTCTGGGCGAATCCGTGGGGGAGATCCCTCTTCACCCCACCGACTCTTGGAAAGTTGTAGTGCATCCTAGAACCTCCGAGCTCTTGCAGCAAATCCATCATCATCTCGCGTTCTCGTAGGCACCAGACCATGATAGACAGGTTTCCAATGTCGGGGCCGTAGGCCCCCAGCCACATCAGATGGGAGGCGATCCTCTGAAGCTCGACGGCGATGAGTCGAATGTACTCGGCTCTCTCGGGGACCTCGACCTCTAGGAGGTCCTCAACAGCGTAGATGTACGAGTGGGACCAGGTGTTCGCGCTTGCGTAGCAGAGCCTGTCGCAGTATGTGGTAATCTGTGTGAAATCCCTGGCCTCGCAGATCTTCTCGACCCCTCTGTGGATGTATCCTAGGTCGGGCTCCGTGTCCACCACGGTCTCTCCATCTACCTTGACCTTCAGAGTCCATAGCCCATGGGTCATCGGGTGCTGAGGACCCATGGAAATCCACATTTCTGCCATATTCTAACCTCACTTGATCTTGCCAGCGTCCGACGGCTTGCGCAGGAATCCCTGGGCATCGTCATACATCTCCTCGAAATCGTGGTACCTCAGCTTGTGTTGCTTCTGTAGGGGGTGAAATCCTACTGGAGTCTCGTGGGGCTGTAGAACCCTGCGCATCCCGATATGCCCCTCGAAGTCGATTCCGACAAGGTCCCATGTCTCCTTCTCATTCCAGTCAGCCCCTACCCAAATATCCTGCACCGAAGCTACGGAAGGATCTCGGGTCTCGGGCAGGGCCACCCTGACCTCGACTTCAAGTGGTACTGCATTGCCCTCTACCTTGGTGGGATCGACCACTATCGGCTGGACCATCCCATCTATAACTGGAGGATCGGATATATTCATCCTCAGGAAGTGGTAGATCACCTCCCAGTTCTTGTCTGGGTTCCCTTCTGGCCAGTGGATTCCTGTGATCATCGAGCAGTAGTCCACTCCGTGCTCACCTCGGAGGCTCTCAGCTAGTGGGCGCCAGCTCTCTGGCGAGCAGTCCACTGAGACGACGCTGCGGGGACTGGTCCCGCTGGACCTATCGGAGACTGCCGCAGAGACTCCGCCCATAGAGGACAAGGCTGAAGCCATGCTCTCAGCAGCAGATCTCTGAGTTGAAGTGGGTACAGTCTTTCCCAATTAGAGCCCTCCTAGTCGTCTCCGATGATGATCGGGTTGTTCGATACTGGAGCACCGTCGTCGGGCGACGCGCCAATTCGTATGATCTTCTGCCTAAGCTTGTCGAATCCGTCTATCAGTGCCTCTGGCCTAGGGGGGCATCCAGGGATGTATACGTCGACGGGAATCACGGTATCGACCCCTTCGAGGATATTGTAGGACTGGAAGTAGGGACCTCCGGATATGGCGCACTCCCCCATGGCTATGCACCACTTCGGCTCTGGCATCTGCTCCCAAAGCCTGACTATTGGGTCAGCGAACTTCTTGCTGATCGGCCCGTTAACCAAGAGTACGTCGCACTGTCTGGGGCTCGATCGGAAAAAGACTCCGAAGCGCTCTGCGTCAAACCTGCTGGCTCCGGCTGCTGCCATCTCTAGGGCGCAACACTTGATTCCCAGGTGGAGAGGGAACAGGGACTTCCGCTGGCTCCAGTTGAACACCCTACCCACTAGGACCCCTATGACGTCCTTTATTTTGCTCGCCTTGAGGGCCTCGTCAGTTATGTCCCCGACGGTGTCCACCAGCATCCTGCTGTTGAATGTCGAGTAGTTCTGGCCCTCGTCTTGCATGCTATCCCTCAGATGTATATCCTTCCTCTCTTCCTGAATACGTGCCAGACTCCCAACCCCATTAGAAGGATGAACACGGACATTGTCAACAGCGCGCTGGTGATCGCTGACTCTTCCAATGTACCAGTTCCCTTCTCGATTGCCATCACCCCGCCGAATGCAAGGAACATGAATGCGATGTCGAATACTAGGAACACTATAGCGTACCAGTAGTACTGGAAGTGGAAGTTGATGTCTGCTTCTCCGACGGGTTCCGCACCGCACTCGTAAGTACTGTCCCTCCTGATGTAGAGACTGTGGTCTGCCTCGTATCCAGGTAGGAGTATGGACCTAGTCTTGCTGGAATCGGAACCTTTTGTGGTCGGTCTGAGGAACCTAGTAGCGAAGAAGCTGAACACGGGAAAGCCGATTCCTACCAGAGTCATCACAGCGACTGGTAGGTACATCTCAGCAACAGTACTCATCGCATCACCCCCGGTCCCGTAGGGACCGATGTGTGCCTCCACGAAAAATCTGGACATAAGCGTATCCGAGTGGAATCCTTGTACCCCTCAGTCATCAAACTCAACTTGCACTGAGTCGCTGATCATTAGGTTCTCGGCTCTGGACCTTGCAAAGAGGTATGTTACCGACATAGAACCAATCACGATTACAGCAACCGCGATTGCCGTCTGCGTGTCAGCTGAAATTGATCCTGCGCCCACTGCCGACTCTACCGTGAGGTCGATGGGTTCGCCTGCCACTGGCATGCCCTTCGGCTGAACAATCACTGTGAAGGAGTACTCGTCATCAGCAATCATATCGCTTGGAGGGGTTACGCGTACAGTTACTTCACGAGTATTGCCAGGCTGCAGTTTGAACTCGTCTCCAATCACATCGACAGTCCACCCCCTAAGAGAGTCGCTAGTTAGAACCTCGATCTCTTCCTCGATGTTGCCGTGGTTGGTCACGTAAATCGTGAACTCGGAGTTCTCCGGGTAGGTTGATTCAAGAGAATAGATACTATCGGTTTCTACCTGCAGATCATGGATTGCTCTGATGTCCACTACCATGTCGACGAAAGATGGGGACTGGCCGGTGTTCTTCTTGGAAGTCACGCCTACTCGAATTACTCCCGATGTGCCGCTCTCCACTTCCAGGACCTCGAAATCTATGTCGACAGCAATCTGCCCATTAGCCGGTACAGTGACCTCGTTTCCTTCCAGAATGATACCGTCAATACTCATTGTCCTAAGTACCGAAGAATCCATCCCGGAAATTGATATTACTACGTCATCGGTGCCGCCATCGCCTGTGTTTGTGATCAACAGAGAGGTAGACGAGGTCCCCCCTGGTGGAAGGGAGATTTCCATCAGAGCTGGGTTTTCCCCTGGGCTTTGGAACGCTACGGACATGCTGTAATTGAAGTTGGACACGGTAACAGTGAGTAAGTCGGTCATCAGGACTTCGGTGCCGACGATTCCGATTCTGGTTTCGAATGACTCTGAGTTGTTGTTTATGTTGTCAGAAACCAAGACCTCAAGATAGACCTGGACGATAGCTTCTGATTCGAGCGTCAGCTGGGAGATTTGGTTTCCCTCATCATCCTTGAAATTGGACTCCCACTTTGTCTCCTCACAAGTCTCTGCAATGTTTGGGTCGCAGGACGAGAGAGCGAAGGTGTCCTGTATGTTGCCTGTGTTAGTTATCCCCAGAGGGAATGAAACCCACTGGCCGAATCTCCCGGTCTGCGAGTCAGAGGGAATGTCGATGCTGCCGCCGTGAACCGCTGCAACGGTCACCGTGGCCGTGACCTCGTCGAGTGTGATTCCCTGTGAGTTCACGTACAATGTGATTGGGAACTCAACGCCAGACTTGGCGTTGGAAGGTACGGTAATCTGAACCTGGACGCTCTTTCTGTCGCAGTTATTTGTAGAAGTGCAGTGCCTTCCATCGATGGTGACGTATGTCTCTGAGACTTCCACCAGCCATCCGGGGGCTAGGTCCTTGACTCCCAAAGCGAAGTTGTCCTGGCCGTTTCCTGTGTTCGTGACCTGCATTGAGGTGGAAGCTGACGATCCGGGGTCAACGTTGTTCACAGTAGGGTCAGATAGTGATAGAGAGGCGTCGTGTACCTGTCCTAGGTTCACACGGAGGAGGGTTTGGCAGCCAACGTTGCTCCCGGCCCTCCCCTGAATGTAAACGTCAACGGTGCCCGGCTCTACAGAGTCGTCTGGAGTTATATCAAAGTCGAAAGTGGTAGTGTCCTGGGAACCTCCTGGCTCTGAGAGGAGCCTACTGGTTGGAGTCTCGAAGTCCACCCAATCGCTTACATCCAATCCCTCGGACATTGCGAAGGCACTGACCGTCCAGGCGGTGTTTCCTGTGTTAGTCAGGGTGAAGGAGTTGGAGGCTGATTCACCTGGGTCCAGATTGTGAGATGGATTCTGGAGGGATGAGTCACAAGTCTTTACCTCCGGGATTTTGAGAGTTAGTTCCAGGCTATCATTTGCCTGATCGAGACTGTTTGGGTCGTTGGATACAGTGGCCTCAAGCACGAAGCAGTGCTCTCCGGACTCGGTCGAGCTGCCTTCGTCGAGAGAAACGGTGATGGTGGCAGTCTCCTTGTCACCGGAGCTGAGTTGCATCTGCTGGGGGTCCACGCTCGCCTCAAGACCGTCTGAGTCGCAATCTGAGGTTGATGCCATGGCTAGCTGGACTGTTGCGTCGTTCTCCCCCGTATTCTCGACGGTTGTTGTCCAGTCGACCTCGTCGTCCTCTCCATCGTAGTTGATCACGCCGTTGCTAGGGTTGGAGTATTCCAACTTGACTGAGTACTGACCCCCGCCTTCAGCGGTGGTGGTCACCTTGACGTCTGCTGTATCTTGTTCCGTGGGGGGTGATGTCACCCCGGTGCCACTTACGGTAGTCTCGCAATCCCCCGAGGCTTGATCGTTGATACTTACAGTGAGCGTTGTTGTTTCCGTCTCACCCTGGCCGACGGAGAACACAGTTGACTCTAGGGTCGAGGTGAAACCATTGCATCCGCCATCATCCTGTGAGGCGCTTAGAGTAATGGTCAGATCCTCGTCCCCGTCGTTGAATATGGTAATTGTGTACTCTGCGGGATCGTCAGAGGTTGCCTCCGAGGCCGATGGGTTAGCTGTTAGAGTAAATGAGGCCGCGGCCAAAACTGGTGAGGAAACTAGAGATGTCAGCATCAGTGCCGCTATAATAACAACGGAATCGGGCCTTCTCATCAATAGACCGAGTCATTCGCCCCTCTAAGGGCTTCGGGCTCTAGGTGCGGGAAAAATAACGGTTAACGGAGTCTCTAGAATTCACGGCTACTGTTCCCCGTGATCATATTCTGGATCGGGGACCCACTCCTCCTCGGAAGGGTCCCACAGCCAACCGGGGTGGTCTGAGAATGTCTGCAGGGTCTGATGAGGGTTTTCGGTTTCCGACTGTTGAAGATTAGAAGGCGGCATAGATTGTGTCTCAGCAGCCTTCGGGAAGGGGTCTGGGCCCTCAGGGGAACCCCTTTCCACCGGGAAGCTGGAAGGAAGAAGGGATGAGATGTCACCTCCAGATTTAGAGAACGCCACTGCAGCCGATACAGCTGCAATTAATAGGAGAAGCAGAAAAAACAGGAAGTAGGTGAATAATCCGGGCCCTTCGCCAACAGGGTCAGCAATTACGTCTATCTCCACGGACTTGGTTTTCCCTGTGACGTCTTCTGCGTCTGCAAGCATGACAGTTACGACGCCGTCGGACCCAGAGTTGGGTGTGAATTCCACCTGAACCGACCTTGCTTCGCCTGGCTGGAGAGTTACCAGAATTCCATCCAGAATCCTGATGCCCCATCCGTCAGGGCCATCGGCCACTAGTCTGTTTGAGATTGGAGTGTTTCCATTGTTTCGCAGCTCCAAGTAAAGAGTAGTGGAGAATCCCTCGTGGGCTTCATCGAAGTTTTCCAGGGTCCACTCTACTTCGCTGATAGTCTCTACTAGGAGGGAAAGAGATTCCCTCACTTCCACCCCGTCCCCTGAAAGTACCATTGTCACCTCAGGCTCTGAGCCCGCGCTCTCGCTAAGAGGGATGGTTATCGAACACCAGACCATTGCAGACTCGCCTGGCCCAATCATGCTGGGATTCACGCTACAGGTAGATTCCCAATCTTCGCTGGGTAGTTCCATGGATACTGATGGCTCCCAATTTGAGGTGCCGTCGTTATCCAATTCCCATCCTAAATCGAAAGCCTGGCCTACCGGGTGAGCCCCCAGTCCCAGAGGTGTTGAGGAGGATTCGAAGTTTGATCCGTTGATGAGTACAACTTCGTGGAAAGATACTGATGCAATGGCGCCTGAAACAGCTTCTAAGTTAGTGTTCCAGTCGAAGAATGTCCCGCCTTCTACAAGGAACCGGATTTCGACCGGTCCGCTTGCTGCGAGGCCATTTCCCTGAATTGAGAAAGACCAAGCAATTGAGGATCCTCGTGGTATTGTCACCTTGTCTAGGCCTCCTTGAATGGACCATCCCCCTGGAAGAGACCTAGCAATAGGGGTTAGTACGAGTTCTCGGTTACCCTGGTTGTAAATCTGTATGGACATCTCGTGAAGAGAGTCTGCAGGGACCCCTGTCTCATTTCCTCCAGAGTCCGGGATAAACTCAACTGAATCTATTGGGTCGATAACAAGTGGTAAGTCGTAAGACCAGACCTCCGAGCTTACTCTGGACTTGACCATGAACTGGGCGTAGAATGTTGTACCTGCTTCCAGCATGACTCCTGGTGGGGTTATTGTAATTCTGGCTGTGATCGATCCGTCCTTGACTAGGGTCCCTGTCGAACCCTGACTGGATCCTTGGAATGGGCCTAGCTCCAGTAGTCCAACACCCCAACCAGCTGGAGGTGAAATTTCAATGTCGTACGTCTGCGCACCGTTTCCTTTGTTGTATACTTCCACAGAGGTATTTGTAAGGTCGAAAGAATCCACCTGAATCATCTCGGATGGTAATGAGATCTCTGGCTTAGCGAGAACAGGGACGTCGAAGAAAATCTCCAGCTGTGACTCTACATCGAAGTCCTCGTCATTGGCAGTGATGACCATCGAGTAAGTCCCTGGATCAGGAGGTGCTGGGTGAACAAGTGTCAGGTTGACTGTAGTTGAAGCGGCCGGACCGAGTTCCACGTAATATTTGTCGAAGGTCTTGAACCAGTCGAAGGTGGCTCCGTCGATAGTCCTAGTAGGGCTGGAGGCCTCTATGCTGGCGTTCGTGTCGAACAGGCCAAGGTTTGTCATTACAATCTCCCATCTAGTAGTGGTGTCAGAAGCGTCCTGAAGGGTAAGCCAAGGCGATTCGGATGAAGCTTGGATTCCCGGAGCGCTGACTTCTATTGACTCGATTAGTAGGTTGTTGTCCTCGTAAAGCTCCTCCAGCTGGTCGTTCGGATCAATCTCAATGCGAATCTCAGAATCTCCCTTGTCGGATACCTCAGGAGTCCACAGCCACTCAAGGGTGACCTGTTCTCCAGGACTCATTCCGATGGACTTGGTTTCTACCAGGTCCCCGTTAACGTGTGCGTTGACGAAAACCTCTGCGAATGATCCAGACCCTTGATTTATCACCGACAATGAGAAGGTGGTCTGCTCACCTACTTGCGGTATGGGAGTGGAAATTTCAAATGATCCGGGTACGATTGCCGGGTCTGGAGTTAGGTCGTTCACATTTACTCCTCTTACAGCGATAGAGAAAGGCTGGTAAGTCCTACTACCTCCATGAGCGGAGTCCTTGACCTTGACGTTCCAAATTCCGGTTTGCGCTGAGTCTATCAGCACCACTTCGACGTTATTCTTGCTGTCTTTGGAACCTCCCGTAGTAGATTTTCCGTTCGTGAAATCGTTTCCGAGGTAGGTTACCGCGCCTGTAGGAGACGTTACCTCAAGATCTAGGTCATTCCTAAGCTGGGTTCCTGAGAATGTTGAACCTGGGTAATCAGACCAAGCAAGAACAATCTTTAGCGGCTCCCCGGAACGAGTAACGTCGAAGTTGTAGGATGCTTCTTGACCGCTTGAAAGGCGAGTCCTGTCGTCTACGAAAATCCCGACGTCACCGAATTCGCTGTCTGGTAACAGGGTGTTAACGAGATTCAGCCTCCCCCATCCTTCATCGTTGTTTGGGATATCCCGAGTTCCCATGTCCTCCGCCCCTAGGATTAGCATGGCCTTCACGAGCGCCCCTTGCGGATCCGGTCTCTGTGCAATTTCCATCAGATATTCACGGACCAAAGCCGATGCACCTGCTGCAACGGGGGTGGCCATCGAAGTTCCACTGTACTCCACATACCATTGGTCATTCAGATTGTCAGGAGCATCGGATGCCTCTTGTGCCTTGCAAGACCTAACGTAATCGCCGGCTGCAACAATGTCTGGTTTTATCCTCCCATCGTCAGTCGGCCCCCTGCTGCTCCAGTAATACATCTCATCTTCAGCTGTGGCGCTGTATCTGTTTACGTGGGCCCCCACTGTGATTACGTTCTTCGCAGTGCCTGGTGGGGAGATGCCGTCGTCTCGCTCATTTCCTGCTGCGAATAGAACTGTCATCCCATCATAGGTCCAGTACTGATCCCAAGTAGAGGTCCGATCATCGGCGTCCTCGGACTGGGTGGTGTAATCTCCTCCGGAATTCCAACCCCCCCAGCTGTTTGTGTGAATCCTAGCTCCTCCTGAGCTGTATGCAGAATTCAATAGAGAATAGATTCCCGGACTGGAAAGGGCACCGGTATCCTGGTCTTCCATGGCCTGCATGTACAACTCTGCCTCGGGGGCGACCCCTGCGTAGGTCGAGGTTCTGAATCCAGACCCAAGTACTGTGCAGGCTACGTGAGTGCCGTGCCCGTCGCTTGGATCAGAGGTTGATCCGTCGTTTGCAACGTCTATTCTCTGAACTATTCTACCTCCAAAGTCCCCATGGTCGTGATCGATTCCTGAGTCTGCTACAGCTACAATCTGATCGCTTCCATTCAGACCAGTGAAGAAGTAATCTTCCACTGATCCGACCCCGCTGTGTGAACGGGCTAGGTTGTTTGATGTGATTAGTAGAGGGATGGGGGATAAGAAAGCCACTTCTGGTTTCATAGCCAATTCGTAGACCGAAGATGGGTGGGCATTTCCGAAGTGGATTCCTTGTACGGGAGACCAGGTCCCCGAGAGGTATTGAGAGGCAGTATTCCCTAGAGACCCCCCAAGTCCTAATCCGGGGGAGTCTAGCCTAACCAAATCGGAATCCTTCCAACCGATCATCTCGACGTCAGAAGTAGTCTGTAAGTTCCAAAGTAGATCGTCTATGATGAGGGCCAGTGGGACCGAATGACTTGATGTAAGGAATGGAAGTCCTTTGACTGTATCGAGCTCTTTGCTGGAGCCCTGTAGTAGGAAACCAGATGGTGGGATTGTTGTTCTTACTGCTACCTCTGCAGCCTCTAATATTCCAATCCTAGCATCCCACAAACCTGTCTCCGGTGAAATAATCACCATCAACAGATCTGGTCTTGGCTCCCTTAGAATCTCAGGGATTGTCTCCCTTAGAACTAGTCCTTCTGAGGTAAATGTCCCAATCGAGGAGTCGGCCCAAGGTCCTCGATGACCCTCTGAACCATCGACTACCTTGGGAGCTCCTAAATCTCTGATACTGTTTGGATCTGGTGAGATCTCAATCCTTGTGTGTTCTGGAAGTAGATTGTTCTCTGATTCGGGTGATTCTACCTCGACCTGAGTCGTCAAAGGGAAGGTGGAAGAAAGAAGGATTACTAGAACGAGAGCTGAAATCTGCTTCTGCATAGAATCTTCCCTCTTTGTACTCGCTTTGATACTATGGGTCACTCGTAGTTTAGGTGCTGGAATTGCCTAGAAGAACTCGAACTTCGCCTCGTCCACGAAAGCCTCCCTGGTCCACTCCCCGACATTGTGAGACCAAGTTTGGGGACCCTTCTCACCACCGTAATAGCGGTATTCAAGGGTCACCTCGATTACGTACTCCTCCCAGACCGATTGACCCAGTACCACCATTTCCAAGTCATCAGATGGGGTATTTGAGATGGAACTATGAGCGGGAAGCTCAGAAATGTAGAAGTCGTGTCGGTCAATCTCCGTGCCATTGTGAGCAAGGAACCTCAAGGTTACGCTGACGTCCTCAATCGTCCTGCTTCCTTTGTTGTCTAGCTCTGCAAGAACAATATGCCCCGAACCTGATTGCATGTATGCTACCTCAACATCCACGTTGTCATAGGGAATGACCCAGATTAGTACAAACAATGATGAAAGGGAGAGAATCAGGGCCACTATCGAGGCGAATACAACTCTGGATGGCGTGACGACATCGGTTACGTCGCCGAGTTTCTCAAGAATTACGTGGGCTTTTTCTGAATCGCTATCAGTGGCCTTCGCCAGTATTCCACCGGGATTTGCCATCAGGATCCGCCCCCTAAGGTTGCGATTACTGTAAGAAGTCCTGAAGAAACTGGCTCAGGGGCCATCCAGTGGCTGGTGGATCCAGATATACCTGGTATCTTGTTCAGTAGAGAAAGGTCAGAGGCGAATCCGTTGACTCCCAAAGTTGTACCTGATGGAATTCCACCTGTAACCTGTGCATCTAGCATCACTCCTCGGAGGTCTATATCCACCCCATTGACCTCTGCAGAAGCTCTAGCTGAGATAATTATCCGTCCTCCCTGAACGTCAGAAACCTCGATGATCTGGTAGCCGGGAATCTCGGCAGAAATTCTTCCAAACTCGTGAATCTGGATATTAGCGCTCTTCAATCCCTCGCCCAGTGCCTCCATCTCGTCAAGCATCACTGGCGGCATTGTGGGGATCCCCGTAGCACGGAAATACAACCTTTCCACTCCGTCCCCTCCTGATCTGATGTTTAGTCCGAAAGAGTCGGTGGGTTTCACGGATAGTCTGTCCGAGAGTCCCTCTGCTAGCAGAACAATGTCTCCTCTGCTGTTTATCGCTCTGCCTTTTGCCTCGATGTAAAGTGACATACCCTCACTTGAGGCTGAGAAGTCAAGGGTTGGTAGTCCTTGGAATGCAAGATTCTTGGTAATGTCGAAATTCAAATCTGGTTCAGTTGTTAGGTTCATGGAACCAGGCACCTGAGTTAGGAACATCGTTGCAGGCCACCACGAGTCCTCCATCCACTGCATCTGCTGGATCATAATCGAGCCCACGCCTATGTCATTCACCCTGTACTGATCGGGAACTGTAACATCCATTGAGATTGCAGTTCCAAGGCTGGCTTGAATCTCTACAGATTCCGGAATATCCTGAACCATGAGCTCAGTCCTGCTTCCAGCTTGCCTGTCGATTAGCTGAGCGTGGAACCAATCTAGTCGGTTTGACATTGAATAAAGGGTTGATGTCGATGTCTCAGTGATCCCCCCTACTGTCTCTATTCGGAATATTGAGTCGAGTAGCACGGATGTTGGCTCGCCCACCTGCAGTCCTTCTATAGTCAGGAATAGATCTTGACCGTTTACACCCTTGGAGGCAATAATCAGCTCTGAGTTGTGAGGCTTCCAGCCTTCAAGACCCAGGGAGATTGCCCAGGATTCCCCATTAGGGATTGAGTTTCTCGAGACTGACAGATCCACCTGTGCTGGAAGGTTTGGAATCCAAGTCTTAAGGTGAAATCCATCATTTATTCCCGTTGTCGCCGAGTTAAGTGACATCCCATGAACCCACTCGGGCTCCTCGACTGATTGGGCCCCCATTGAAGACTCTATTATTAGGTCAAACTCTGAGTTTGCATCTAACCCAAGAGAGAAGGAGAAGTTGTCGTCCTCCGAGGCTGAACCGGTGGAAATATCCGTTGTTATTCCCGATAGAACGCCATTTACCGACTTTCCGAGATTTGCGAATCCACCGATGAAAAATGCCACTCCAGCTAGACCCTGGGAGGAGTTTAGTTCCGGAATCTCGAGAGACGGGCCTGTCCCGGAGCCTGTGGGAATTTGTACAGAGAGGCTAGATGGAAGAGGGTCTATCTCTGCCATGACAGTCAATGGAAGGTGTTCGCTAGTAGGGGCGTTTCCTATGTTTATCATCATGGCGTTTCCACCTTCGATTGTTGCGAATGCGGTACCCAGTCCCGATTGGCCAGATGCGCCCTCCTCTGCAGGAGGGATCCACCCAACCTCGCTCAATCCAGAAATAGTCGCTGATAGTGACGAGGTGTCATTTAGGGGGTCGTGGTGGAAAAGAAAGTGGTCTCCATCCATAGTGAGTGGGTCAGAGGAGTCGCTTAGTTGGGCTTCGATTAGTTGGATGGGGGATTGGGAAGACCAAGACATCACTGTACCGGTTGTAGATGAGAAAGCCTGGGGGAAGCCAGTGATTCGCGCTGCCTGTCTCTGTTTCCCATCGAAACCAGAGTAGACTATCGAGCCAATTGGGGAAGCAGAAGAGTAATCCACACCCTGGGGGGTTGCGGAAACCGTGATGTTATTTGGAAGGTCTGAAAACCAAGCTGATTGGTATGCTGATGCTTCAATTGATCCCGTCTCGTGGCTGATATAGGTCATCTGAATGGGTTCATCTGAGATGGTGTCCAAACTGAAGTCCTGTCTTGATGATGAGTTAGAATCCACGAAAGAGAAGGACTGGAGTCCTGAGAAGTTTATACTAGCTGCAACGGGGACAAGCGGGTCCTTCAATCCTTGATCTGTCTGGATCTGGCCCAATCCCCTGTCCAGTGCCAAGAGAAGGTGATTACCGGTGACCTGGGGATGATTCGAAGAGCCGATTTGCATCAACAAATTCTGAATTGGGAATTGGTTGCGTGACTCTAGCCAATTGTCCGTCAATAGCAAGTAAATTTCTCTTCCAGAGAGTCCTCCTGATCCAACACTTCCACTTATGACCTCTACTACCGTTGAAGGGATATCATTGAGCACGTTTCCGACATCCAGGAATAGATCGACGACGTTCAGGATAACTGAGTCAACTATCTTGGAAACAAAATCCAAGTTATCTCCCGAGTCCAATGACTCGTCGGATTGGTCTGATCCTCCTAGGCCAAAGGAGCCGTAGACGGCAACAGCGGTAGGAATCTGATCCGCGTAGATGTGGATTCTCCTGTGATCCTCTGCAGATCCGCCTCTGGAAAACCAAGAATCGTAGTCCAGTGACTGGATTGGCTGAACTGACCTTACTATCACTAAACTATCTGGAGGGTTTGCCGGGTTTATCGGCAGGGTGGGGTCATCCACGTTCTGGCTATTGTCACGAGTGAAGTTTTTGATGCCGATGATTAGCCCCAGCCTGTTTGGGATGCTGCCTGGCAATTCCGGTTGGTCAGCTGATCCCAACATCCTGAAAACTCTCTCAATCTGATCGTCGGTGAGAGACCCCGCTGGCATCCCCCTTAGCCAACCGATCGAATCGGTTGTGTTCCCGAATGAGCCGTCGGACTCAGTTGAGGGTAGATTCGAACGGTCCTCGTGGAAGTGGATATGTAGATCTGACCTGCGGTCTGCCCAGTACTCAATCGTAGTCAGACTCTTCTCACCTTGCATACCTGCAGAGGAAGGTAGAACGCTGTCAGTTCTAATCACTATTTCAGCGGAGCTGGGCAGTAGGCTTGACTCTGAGTAGGGATGGAAACGCGCTTCCAGATATGCCAGTTCCCACATCCTTCTGTTGGAGTTGTCATCAGGAGGGGAGAAGTGGATATAGCCGAATCCTGCTGAGACTCCACAAGATATTTCCAGCGAGCTCCTAGTGTAAAGTTCAGAGGAGTTGTAGCTACTCGAGCACTCGTCCTGTCCACCGTTGTCGAACCTAAGAGAGTAGGGGGAGGAGATTGCAGCGAAGGAAATGCCGGATTCTGAAGGAGAGTCCCCAATACCAAGAGTTAGGAGAGCCAATAGGGCTTCACCGAACCCGAATGCGGCCTCGGATAGGTCGAAGTAGAACCTCTCAATACCCACTTCGAACTTGAAGTCATTTGGTGGTGTGGTGAATCTTGAGTCAATGACCCAAACGTACGTTTCCCCCTCCCCAAGATTCAGAATACTTCCAGTATCAGAATAGGTGAACGCCTTGATCAATGAGACGTGGAGGGAGTCCATTTGCTCCCAATCTGGGTCCGAGGCGCTGTTCCCTATATCACGTACTGTGAACTCTATTCCCGGTTCGATCCAGAGGGTGTCTCCCTCTATCCCCCAACCGCCGACGAACTCGACATCTACCTTCAGACCAACCTGAATGTCGTCATCGCCATCATCGTCTACATCTACTGAATGAAGGAGTGCTTCTGTGTTTGTGTTCAGTATCGAGAAGAGTGATGCAGTGAAGGAAACTACCTCGATTTTCTCTGTGACGTTCCCATTTTTGTCTTCGTACTGGGTCCAAATGACATAGTCTGTGATGTTGAAAAGGGTCTGCCAGATGTTCTCTACGAATCCAGGGGGCCTGTTACTACTATTCAGCAATAGATCGTAAGGTGCGGGATGTTTCGGGGTAGGGGGGGATGTATTGATCATGGAAAGTCCATCAATAGAAGGTCCTGCTTCCGAAATAGGGCTTGAGTGGTCGGAAGATTTCACAGAATCCCTAATTGCTTGTATTCGTGGTTCCGCAACTGGTGAAACCGAATTGGAGTCTAGGAATTCGCCCCTCTCATCTAGCATTTGACCTAATTCGTCTAGTACTCCGAAATCTCTAGATTCTACTCTGGGCTCTCCGTTGACATTTGATAATGGGGAAAACAGCGGCAAGAGCAGTGTAATGGCTAGAAGAATGGTGATTTTGCTCGGGGAGCTGCTATACGAATCCCTGCTGTGTTCTCGGCCCATTCTGAGTCGCACCTCCTAGAGGTGCGCTATATGGTATTGCCCTGCTCGTACGTGCGACTATCACTGTTTCACTGTACGTGCCGAAAGCTGACCAGTTCCTCAGAGCCACAGTAAGGGCAGTTCGTGTATGCCGCTTCTACCCCCTTTGGTAGGACAATCGCAAATGGACGAGAGCATTGCTCACATTCCTTCCTTACTTTAGTACCCTCCATTTCCCCTGGATCGGGTTTTGTTGGCGTATCTTGTAGGTCATTCAACAGACTTGAGTCTGACGCTTTTGGAGAAGTTTCCTGAGTTGTTTTCTCAACTTCCAGTAGGTCCATCAAGTCAGTTTCCTGATTGGTTCTTCTAGGCATTTCTGTAGGTGCCTGGAAAGGGGAGGAAGAAGACCCGCCCCCCCACATCTGCATCTGTGACTGAGTAGATGGCTGGGGAGGATTTTCGTCTCCCTCTACGGCCTCGGGTTCCGTTAGTTTTTCCATTCTTCGGACCACGAACGTGTTGAACGCATATACCCCAACCACTACCAGAACGGAAAACAATACTACAGAGATTATTGCAATGGTAATCAGCCCGCTACCGTCTTCTGTTTCGGGGGATTCAACTAGTACCAGAATCTCGGCGTAAGAAGCTAGACCTGCATCGTTCTCAACCTTGCAAAATACGGTATTGGGACCAGGTTCACTGAACTTGTAAATTAATTGGGGGCCATTGAACTGGATCTCGTTTTCAGTGCCTTGCTCAATCGTCCAAGTGTAATCTATCCGTTCTGACTCGTTATCTTGAGCGAAGATTTGCAGGATTATTGGATCTCCCGAAATAACCTCAATTTGTGACTCGTAATACGCGATCTCTGGAGCAGTAACATCGATGAAAATTACTTGGAAATCTTCCGTAGTGTTCCTCCCGGACTTGTCAACAACAACCAGAGAGACGGTGTGAGGTCCTGCGGAGTAGCCATCACTGACGTCTAGGAACAGAGTTGAGCTGGGCTCTGTGACGGAGTAGTTTGACCACACCACTGTTCCATCTATCAACCAATCGAGGCGTTCTACGCCCCAGTTGTCTGTGAAAGTTGCGCTGACGACCAACTGCTCTCCGAATCCCTTTGTAATCTGACCTGTGACTCCCATGGAAACAACTGGGTCACTCGTGTCCAAGACTGTGACAACTCTGGTGTTGCTAGCAGACCTTGAGTCTACAGAAGTAGCCGAAAGACGCACAGTGTAATTCCCGGGAGCTTCCCAAACGTGCTCAATTGTGGCCCCATTGGCATCGGGGGTTCCGTCATTGTTGATATCCCATGAATAGCCTGAGTCCAGAATCTGGTGCGACTTGTTGGGTGTTTCCAAGGCTGACAGAGTGACGGTAGAACCTACGTCCACGCTGTCAAGATCTGTTGGGCTCGAAATTGTGGGTTCCAGAATTGGTGTTAGAGTTACAGTGACTGTAACTGCCACCATGGAGTTCCCGGCCCCACCGCCACCCGGACCAGGTCGGTTATCCACCACTATGTAGAGGTCCTCCCCATTGGTTTCGCTTGCCTCCCACGGAAGGTACCTCTCGTTGCTGACCTGCAGCATGTCTGCAGAGACTATTCTGAGAGAGGATGACCAGTTTGAAGAGGGGGAGTAGTAAGAGAATGCCGTCTCTGTCATGATGAAAATATCAGGGAATCCCTCCATTGTTCGAGCATGGATCTCTACGAAGGTGCCCTCATCGACAGGAAATGGGCCATGGACTACTGAGTAATCACCAGGGCTTACTCTATGTATGGAGTCAGAGAGGGTGAATTGCTGGGGGTCTATCACTCCTCCATCTAGAGTGATTTCTGCCGGTTGACCACCTTGTGACCCCTCTCCCGAGTCCTGTGGGTGGGCTAGGTTATCAACCACCAGGTACCATCTAGTTGAGTCTCTGTCACCCGGAACCTCCCAATGCCACTCTCCTGAGCCGCTGAAGGACTCGAAAACCGATTCCGAAACCCACACTGAGTCTAGTCTGTATGATTGCTCGTTCTGGTAAACTGAGACTGTGTTTGAGGGAAATAGGAAGATATCAATCTCCTCATCAGAGGAGATATCGAAGAACAGTGTCGTACCTGGATCGTGGACTCCTAGATCAACCCTGATGCATGCCTGATCGCCAAGACTCCAATTTCCTGGAAGAGATTCGAGGTTGGAGTTTGAACACGAAATCACCCCTTTTGATGACGAAGCCCCCGCGATGGAAGTAGTTGTCAGGAGAAGGGCGACAACGAAAAATTGTGACCAACGCATCGAGCGGCCGTTCGCCCCTTCCTTTTGAACGGTATCGGAGTCGCGTTCGCGTTTGCTCGGTAGAAAATCTAGAGTTTTCGAGGGATTGGGGTTTGTGGGAACCATCGGAGAATTACCACATCTCCCACCGACTTAACCCAGTTCCAAGGGACAGCTACGTGAGTCCTACCCTCCACTAGGGACTCGGGAGGATCTGAAACGAATATGTGAGTGCATGACCAACTGTTGACGTCGACAACCGTGTCGTGAACGGTGCCTAGTAGCCTTCCATCGGGAATGATTACGGGAAGGCCTCGGATCTCCGACGCGTGGCGGTCCGCCATACCTAGTTGCCAGTCATCATAAGGCATCAATATGACGGAGTAACTGTTTACTTCCCTCGGTTCTTGTTCGCCTTTAGGCTCGGTCGGAGCTTCTCGGCTCCCTTGCCCTTGTTCAGCAGTCCTCGCCCTCTCTTTCCAGCCCCAGTCTTTCCTCTGAAGACCCTGCCACGATGGCTTGAACCGCTGGACACCCATCCCAGGTCCTTGTCAGACTTTATCGCTGGATGCGAGGGGTCTAGAAGAATAATCTCGTAGAACTTGTTCTTCCCGTCCTCTCCAACCCAGTATGAGTTCAACACCTCCATGTTTGGGTACCTCCTGGCAGTTCTCTCCTCTGCCATTCTCTGGATTGACTTGCCCATCGTGATCTTCTTGATTCCAGCCTTGGAGGGCTTTCTCTTCATGTGGACCTTACCCTTTCTCAGACCACCGCGTCTAACCCTTGTCCGTACCATGACCACACCCTGCTTGGCCTTGTAGCCGACTCGGCGTGCCGCATCGATTCTGGTCGGCTTGTCTATTCGAACGAATACCGGTTCCCTCCTCCAACCGGCCATCCTGTCACCACGGTAGCGAGAAGGTAGGTTCTCCTTGGGCCGCTTCCAGACCCCACTGATGTGTTTATGCAGCCCCATTGACAGACCTCTAGCGGCACGCCGACCTAGAACTCATTTATGAGCCTGCTTGCACCTTATCGAAGCGGTGATTGAGCAACAAGTCGAAATTGCGATGGTTGAGCGGAGTTCTCTGAGGGGTCACGAGGAGGTAATTCCGTCCAACTTGGAGAGTAGGATTTCCAAGATTCTCGACAAGGGATTCTACAAGCCGATAATCGTAGATGAGGCTTCGCTAGTAATTCTAGACGGTCACCACAAATGGACTGCTGCAAGGATTCTGCAGCTAGACAGGGTGCCAGTCATCAAGGTCCAGTACATCTCTGATGACTCCATCCTGGTTGACGTTTGGCCCGAATGCGAAAAAGAGGCCATTACCAAGGAGGAAGTTCTCAAGATGGGGATGTCCGACGGGGTTTTCCCCCCGAAGACGAGTCGTCATAGCTTCTCCTTCAGCGTCCCTTCGATTCGAATTCCACTGGACGAACTTAGGGATTAGTTGCCCGCGCTCCCGGACTTGAACCGGAGTCCGATATCGGATGACCTGATCAGGCTTCTAAGGTGTGCTGCCTCTGCCGCCCTGACCTTAGCCTCCTGAGAACAGAACTTGTCTCGAATGCAAGAACCAAGGCACAGAGTTGGAAAATGCAGAAGACGATATTCCATGTCAGGCTGAAGACCAGCCTTGGGTAGGGAGGTGCGTAGGCCAGCGTAGCGAA
>CAYFID010000011.1:0-26723 GCA_964343205.1 uncultured Candidatus Poseidoniales archaeon
CGACCCAGGTTCAAATCCTGGCAGGCCCACCACGGGCAGTTTCAAGGACATCGGCCCCTTTGCAATGACATGGCGGAGGATGCTACTGACGAGAGCGGTTCTGGGAGACGAATCGAGTGGCTCGCAGAGCAGTTGGAGACGCACTCAGACCTATACTACAACAAGGCGCAATCGGTTATTTCGGATGCAGAGTTCGATGCCCTGAGGGACGAGCTCCAGAGCCTCTCACCCGACCACCCCCAATTGGGAAGGGTTGGATCCGACCCGCCCCCGGGCTCGGTCAAGGTAGAGCATCTATTCAGGATGATGAGCTTGGACAAGGCCACCACAGATGAAGAGGTAGCACACTTCGTCTCCCAGACCACTGCGAGCGGTCGTAGGTTCGTTTGCCAGCCTAAGCTAGACGGATCCGCCCTTTCCCTAGAGTACAGGAGGGGGAGGTTGGTTAGGGCTGCAACGAGAGGCAATGGTCGAAGGGGGGAGGACGTGACAGCTAACGCCCGTAGGATGATGAATGTCCCCGAGAACCTTCCCTGGGGAGGGGATTGTCACGTCAGGGGGGAGGTGGTTATGCCCCTGAGAATGTTTGAGGAAAAGTACTCCGAAGTGGCTCCCAACCCCAGGAATCTCGCAGCAGGGGCACTTCGTCAGAAGTACCTAGATGCAGGCAAGGGAAGGCCGGAGGACTTGATTTTCCTGGCATACGGAGTGGATTTTCCAAGGGGGGATGATCGCCACCCGGATAGTCCCGAGCCACCAGATCTCAAGCTGGATTCAGAGGTCATCTCATGGGTTTCTGAAATGGGGATAGATGCGGCAGGGAACTCTGTTGTTTCAGGGGCCGATGACTCGTCTACGACCGAGGCTATCCTTTCCATAATCAGGGAGTGGTTTCAATCTCGAGACTCGACGGACTGGGAGATAGACGGGGTTGTGATCAAGCTGGACCGTCTGGATAAGCGCGACCTCTTGGGCGTGACAGCACACCACCCCAGATGGGCTCTTGCGTGGAAGTTCCCACCAGAGGAAGCCGTCACCGTTCTCATGGAGGTATTCTGGCAGACTGGGAGAACAGGAAATGTCACCCCTGTTTCTAGAGTGGCACCAGTAGTCATCTCTGGAGTAACTGTGGAGAACACGACTCTCCACAATAGGGGTGAGGTCGAGAGGCTGGGCATAATGGTGGGCGACAAAGTCCAGGTCGTGCGAAGAGGTGACGTGATTCCCAAGATTACCCATGTCCTGGGTCCTGCCGTAGAGTCCGACTTGGAGGGACGTTCACATGCGGACGGTACTGTGTTCTCAGAGACCCTTCCAGCTAGATCTAGCATATTGGTCCCAGAGGAGTGCCCTCGATGCTCAACTAAGCTAATCGAGGACGGGGCCTTCATCAGGTGTACGAACATCGACTGCCCATCGCGACTTGAGCGAGCCATACTCTACTGGTGCCGCAAGCTAGGTATGGACGGAATTGGAGAGAAGTTGGCTGAGCAACTCAGCTCTTCTGGGCTGGTTTCCAGTCTTGCGGACCTGTACAGGCTTGAGGACAGGGAGGAAGAGCTCATTTCCTTAGACAGGATGGCGGAGAAGTCTGCCAGCAACGTCATTGACGAGCTGAACTCGAGCCGATCGATGACCCTTAGTACGTTTATCTCGGCCCTAGGCCTTCCCAGAATAGGCCCCGAGATAGCATCGCTCGTTTGCTCAGAAGTGACCACCCTCGAGCAGCTCATCGAAATGACGGAGGACAGGGAAACATCGGTTCAGCGGCTTGTATCTATCGATAGAGTGGGTGAAACCGTTGCCACACTCCTCCTGGATGGAATCTCGGACAGGAGGGATGCAATCCTAGACCTTTACGGCCAGGTAGAGATTGTTGAGGCTGAGCAGACCCCATCAGAGGGGACACTATCTGGATCTACATTCTGCATCACTGGTTCGCTGAGCAGACCCAGGAAGGAGATCTCCCTTTCGATAAAGTCTGAGGGCGGCAAGGTCGTCTCTTCCGTCTCTGGCAATCTTGACTTCTTAGTAGCAGGGGAGTCCGCCGGCTCTAAGCTGGAGAAGGCAAACCGGTTGGGTGTGAGGGTGATCTCGGAGCTAGAGCTCGACGAAATGCTGGGCGGCGCTATCCTAGAGGATCTCCCCCAAGAGAGGCAGTCCACTCTCGGTGAATTCTGATTAACCGTACATCCCAGTCGGGGCGCCACCGCCTTCCTGAGGGGGATTTAGGTGCAGGGACATCATGTCTCTGATCTGCCCTTCTATCCTCTGGGCTTCCTCGAGAAGGGGCTCGGGGTCAAGATTGACAGCAGGAAGCAGGCCGTCCATGCATCCAATTATCCTCGCCGCGGCCCTGGCGTCGGGAATCACTCCCTGCCCAATCTCCCCGTCAGACTCTGCTAGAATTGCCAATGCTTCAATCCTCCTCCTCCTACATTCCCCCATCATTACTCCAGTCATTCCTCCGACAACACCGTGCTTTAGGAGAGGCACTCCAATACTCTTCAGAAGTTTGTGGCTTGAATCCATGGACCCGATTCCAAGCATCGAGTCCATTCCCTCGTCATCGTCGAAAATACTGTGGCTGCCTTCTATCCCGTGTGCGAAGGAGTCCACCATTATCGTAGAGCCTACTCCTGATTTCACTATCCAGTCGATTAGGCCCGAAGAGAGTGATAGACTCAGTTCAGATGGGATTTGAATTTCCGAGGCAATTAGAACTACTTTGTCACATTTGTCCATGTTGCATATCGGCTCCCCTGCGTAGAATCTCACTGGGGGAAGGGGCTTTCCATCCTGTACCAAGCATACTGGGGGGAGATTCGGGTGCCTCACCCCCCCAACTAGCTCTAACTCGAGCTTCTCAACCAAGAAGTGTGCAACAATGCTGCTAACGAATCCAACGGATGGGAAGCAGCTGACTAGTAGAGCGCCAGAAGAGTTGACCCCATCTTCAACTTCGACCAAAGGCCCCTCCGCCATGGTTCGAGTAATTGCTCAATGGTGTTAACCGTTGTCACTCGTCCGCTTCGATACCTAGGGTGTAAAGGCCATGGAGATGGAAGATGTTTCCCCGATGCATCAGTTGTCTCCCTCTTCTTGGAACCGCTACGAAGAGTGCCCGAGAAAGTACTGGCTGTCGCGGCAGGGTCTACCTCGAAAAGCGAGCATGCCAGCCTCGATGGGCACTGCTATACATAACTCGGTAGAGGATCTGTGTGATCTTGATCTAGTGGGAAGGGATGAGTACGAGACCGGATGGCTGCCACATATTGCCAAGACCGTGCTGGACGGGCATTGGGAGGCCGAGAAGGAGATATTCATGGGCTCGCCGAGACACCCTAGGTGGAAATCCGAACAGATTTCGAAGGCATACGAAGGACTGGTCGGGGCACTAAACATCCTGCTAGGAAAGGTACAGGATCCACAGGAAAATATCTCCGAGGTGACTGTTGGGGTTTGGAGAAAAGTCCAGGAAATCGTCCTATCCAACGAGGGGACCCTTGTTTCTGAGTGTGGTAGGCTGATGGGAAGACTCGACCTCCTGATTTCTGATCTGAAGGATGGAGACTCCGTGGGTTGGATCGTGGCCGATTTGAAGACGGGAAAACCCCCTAAGGCTGATTTGAACGAGAAAGTTAGCAGGCAGCTGCGCTTCTACAGAGACCTAATCAAGCATAACAACCCTAACCATCCTCCCGTCCATGCAGAAGGATGGTACTCGGCAAACCAGACCATCCACAGGGCAGACGGGCCCTCGATCCTATCCGATGCCTTCGAAGCATGGGAAGGGATGAGGCCGACAGAGGAGCCCTTGGTTGCCACTCCTAGCGAATCAGCTTGTTCGTTCTGTGAGTGGAAGGCATGGTGTCCTAAGTGGTGGGTGGCAAGGAGGGACGGGGAGCTTTCTCCTGGTGGAATGTTCAGGGACGAGGTGGTAAGTCTGGTGAGGCTCGATGCAGACTCCGGGGCGGCGCTGTTCGAGAGAAACCCGCCAGTTGGCGATGACGGGGAGATCATGGGCTCTGACCATCGATTTGGTGCGATCCTCAAGGACAAGGCGCTGGAGAAGATTACCCTGCTTGAGTCCTCTTACGACGGGGCCCCTCTTTTTCTTGGTAGCGCTAGGGTCGATGGCACGGTCATGCACTTGGGGGATTGGTCTGAGATTCTCCCATGGTCACCATTGCTACGCTCATTGAGAGAGTGATTGTACCAATTCCTCTACAGTCACCTTGAATCTCTCTGGATAACCTCTCATGATCTTCCAGAGTAGCAGCAGGGTGGCCCCTGCATCCGCATCCGCACTATGGGCTCTCTCCAAAGATATCCCGAACCTTTCACAGAGTGAACCCAGCTTATGCGGTCGGGGGATTCCTAACCTTCTTGCTAGAACTAAGGTGTCCAATGTGGCATGGGGCACAGGGACTTCTGCTCCGCACCTAGCGCACTCGACCTCGATGAACCTCCAGTCGAAATCGATTACATTGTGGCCCACTATGATGGATCCTTCCACCAATTCAGCAATCATTCTAAGATGATTTTCGAATCCAGACTCATTGACAACGTCTTCATCGGTAATTCCATGCACATTGGATGATTCGGAGGAAATCTTGACTCCGGGATTCACCACAGACTGTAGATTCACATGCGTCCCGTCTGCTTCGCTTCCCACCAAGGCGTACTGGACAATCCTGTCAGACCTAGGGTTGAATCCAGTGGTCTCCAGGTCTAATCCCAATACTCGGAATCCATCTAGCATACTAGGGGCCACGTTCTCTCTCTTTCGACACCGTCCATGAACTCTCCCAATACACAATTCCACTGTCAAGACACCCAACACTCCTATGAGGGGTCGTTACTTTCTGGCATCATGGAAAACGGGTGGCGCTGTCCTTCGTTGCTAATCTGTCTACTAATCTCGACAGCCACTCTTTCAGGATGCGGAGGTATCGGTCCAGGAAGCCCGAACGCCAGTCTCAGCTCCGATAGAGATACGGTCAATGCCGGAGATTCTGTAAATTTTGACGCCAGGGCCTCGTCAAGCCCGGACCCGACAATCATTGACGAGTTCAAGTGGACCTTTGGAGACGGTGTTACAAAGACAACCAAGCAAGGCATCATCAGCCACGTATTCGAAGAAGCAGGAACCTTCGACGTGACAGTTGAGGTCTTCAACGATGAGGGCGCGTCTGATAGCGCCAGCCTTGTAGTCTTCGTCAACGCACTGCCGGAGGTCTTGCTCAACCTTCCGGACTTCGTAAAGACGGGGCAGGAAGCTAGGCTAGATGCCAGTAACTCATTCGACCCCGAGGGCGGGGGGGTGGAGGTGTCATGGGACTTCGATGCTCACACTGACTCGAATGGCGACAGCGACCCGCTCAACGATGCAGACGCAAGCGGAGCAGTAACGACACTCACCGTTTCCGAGGCGGGGAACGTCACCGGAGCAGTAACGGTAGTGGACGACACCGGGGCATCAAACACCACACTTTGGACATTGCGGGTAATCTCCCGCTCATTCAGAGTGATTTGGGAGGAGGCGTACCTCGAATACGATTGGTCTGGGTATCTGGAACAGGGGGCTTCTCATGAGATTCAGTTCCTACCCGGGGAAGGGTCCAGATTGATTGATTTCAGCGCTACTCTGACTCTGTCCAGAGATCTATTACCAATTACCTGGCCCGAGGACAATTTTACGCTGGAGGTAGACCTACCCTCATCAGGGTGGTCCTACGGCGTAATCACTTCTCAAGACAACATTACCGAGAACTCATCGGCAACCATCGAGAGAACTGCAATGAATCCAGCCCCGGAGTCAGGCTACACGGTTTACGCTGATTCGAAGGAGGAACTGGAGGAATCCCTCCTAGGCGACCCCGACGGGAGGTTCGGTCAGGGGGCGTGGTACTGGACGATAACAGCCCTGGAATGCGACCCGGACACACCAGTTGACGGGGTTGACCCAGACGAGGGTAATGACTGGGCCCTCGATGTCCACTTCGTCGTACTTATCCTCAGAATCAGCGAAGTCAGTGTGTGAACTCTATTCCTTGCGTGCGAAGGCCTTTCAACCACTGGACACTGGCAGTGACGTGGTCAAGTCGATGGAGATAACCAGGGTCACGGTCAGAGACCGACTCGTGGTTGACGTTGAGGTTCGTATGGAAGATCCCAAGGATTACGACTTCTCTCCTCGCGCCAGCGTGGAAGGCACTACCCTCAACTTGGAAAACGAGGGTGAGGGCCCCACATCATCATTCGAACTGGACCCTGAGCAGATGACGACCGCCGAGAGAGACAGAATGCTTGAGCTCAGGGTGAAGTTCAGCGTCGAGGGCATGCACGGGGTGCTCACGCACAAGACCCCCAAGCCAATGATAGGCCCCAATGCAAAGAAGCTAGCAGAGCCCAGGTGGAAGACCGTGTTACCACTTTCAATGTGATTTCGTTCACCGTCGGGATTAAGCCGTGCCATACCGTCCAAATGCTAGGACCCATAGTGTAGCTGGATATCACATGAGCTTGCGGAGCTCGTAACCCGTGTTCGAATCGCGGTGGGTCCGCCAACTATAATCCGGGAATAATTCCATTAATCGCCAATTTTTCCTTGTCCCATGAAAAGAACAACTGTTATCCTGATGACAATAATGCTGACCTCTGCCTCTCTTGCCGGTTGCGCGGGGGACGACGCCAACTTCGAGGAAACGATCAGCGCGTTAGAACAAGAGGCAACAGCCGACCAAGAGAGGTTAGCGACCCTCAACGCGACCGTCGCCTCACTGGAGAGCAACATAGCGCAGCTGGAATCCACAATAGCGACGCTCAACTCGCAAATTGCAGATCTCGACACGCAGATAGCAAATTATCAGGCGGAGGCCGAAACTCTCAATCAGCATAATGCTACGAAGGGGGCCCAAATCGACCAAATGGCCCTCAACATCACAAGTCTCGAGTCCATCAAGGGAAACTTGGAGGCCAACGTCACCTTATTGGAGTCCGAGAAGGCCAGCCTAGAGGCCCAGGTCGCATCCCTTACTGCTGCGAACCAGAACGCTGCGTCGGAGGTTTCCGACCTCCAAGCTCTCGCGGCAGGGCTCAACGGGACCATCGAGGGACTCGAGGACACCATCTCCGAGATGGAGAGTGGCACCAGCACTCTGGACACGATCATCGCCCGTGGGTCAATGAGGTGCGGCATCAAGTCATCACAATATGGAATGGGTTACCTGGACCCGGACACGGGCGTTCGATCGGGGTTGGACATATCCTACTGTCGGGCATTGGCCGCAGCGATCGGTCTTAACCCTGATACAGATGTGGAGTACATCCCCGCATCTGGGTCTAACAGGTTCCAGATGCTAAATGATGAAACCATCGACGTCCTGATCCGGACAACCACATGGACAGCCAGCAGAGACGCTGCCCTCGACGGGGACTTTGCAGCAGTGAACTTCTATGACGGGCAGGGGTTGCTTGTGCGCGAAGACTCCTTCCCAGCCGCTAGTGCAGGCAACTCGGTTTCTGGCCTTGACGGCGCGAATATCTGCGTCGGCATAGGAACGACCTCAGAGGGAAACCTACAGGGTTACTTCAACACCCACGATATCTCATTCACCAGTATATCAGTCGGGAGTTCTTCGGAAGCCATTTCGAATCTGAAGGACGGGACGTGTGATGCATTTACGGGCGATGCCTCGGCGATGATAGCCGTTAAGTGGATGCTAGAAAACTCCGATGACCACGAGGACTGGCGAGACTCCAACACCCACACCGACTTGTGGGTTCCCGTTGAGTTGCTCTCCAAGGAGCCACTTGCAGCGGTAACTAGGGACTACGACACGGAGTGGAACGAGATTGTGTCATGGGTCTGGTATGGAGTAATCACAGCCGAGGAGTTGGGAGTGACGTCTGAAAACTATGACACCATAGACTACTCGTGCTACCCAGACGACTCCAATTACAACGTCTGGATATGCAGGCTACTTACTCAAAACTTCGGTCTCGGAACTCAAGAAAACCCTCTATCGGATACCTGGATGCAGGACGTCCTCGAGGCGGTGGGGAATTATGGTGAGATGTACGATGATGCGTTCTGCGACGGTTCCTACGACGGGGTAAGTGGGTCAGATGCGATGGCTGGGTGCCTCATGTCAAGATCAGGGACCCTAAACGCCCTCGTGTCCGAAGGGGGTATCCAATATGCTCCCTCTATGCGCTGAGATTGATTTTACGATAGGCGACCGGTTCAATTAGCTCCAGTAGTTGGAACCCATGCTGGACCCATAGTGTAGCCTGGATATCACTCTAGCCTCCGGAGCTGGAAACCCGTGTTCGAATCGCGGTGGGTCCGCCAAAAGCCAACTAGTTAGGTTCAAGCCGAATTCCACTCACGCCAATGCATGGCTTTCGTTTCCGAGAGGAGGGTCGACTTCCCCATGGTGGACCTAGCGAAAATCGTCTACTACCCGCGGTTCTGGGACATGGCCCACAGGTTTTACGAGGAGTCTTGGGAATTCTCATGTGGGATGCACTACAACCAGATCCTGTCCGACAAGCAGATCGCATTCCCCCTGGTCCACAGCGAGGCTCGATTCCTACACCCGATTTCCTACGGCGACACCGTTGAGTGCACACTAACTGTACCTAGAATAGGAAAAACCTCGATAACTTGGCACTATGAGTTCAGGAACCAGGAGGGCGTACTCTGTTGGACGGCTGACCAGGTCACGGTATGCACCGACATGCGCGAGGTCAAGACGAAGGTCCCGGTTCCTGAGTGGATGAGGGATGGCCTAGCAAAGATGGCTATCTCCGACTAGTCTCTAGGCCACTTCTTCGACAGGGCCCGTGTGAGTGATTCGTCCATCGTGGCATCCCACCAGTTCGCATCCCTCCAGACGGCGTACTTGCCTCTGATCCCCCTCATGTCAGCCCCGTCAAGCCTAGCTCCCTGGAGGTTCGAGAGTCCTAGTCTAGCCTTCACCATCCTGGCCCCTCTAAGATCAGCGCCGTCTAGTGCGGCCTTCATCAGGTTCGTCCCCCTCATAGAGGCGTTACGTAGGTCGGCACCAGAGAGATCGGCTCCCTCCAAGTCAGCTCTGTCCAAGACTGCACGACGGAGGTCGGCACCAGAGAGGTCCACACCTCGGAGGTTCTCTCCGACGTGGGAGGTGAATGACCAGTCCTTCTCCTCGCCAGACATCTTATCACCGGTTTAGGGATAACTTGTCCAAGTGGTCACGGCCGGCCTCGGTCAGCACGACGTAACCGTTCTTGCGAGGCCTCCTCCGGGGGTACTCCAAGAAAGGCCCGCCTCCACCCGGTCCGCCCTCCAGCATCCTGCCTATGTACAGGGAGATGTTCCACTTCTGCACGGACCTCTTTGCCCATTTTCCGGTTTCTTCGATCAAACTCTTGATTTCCCTTGGCTGAGTGTGCCCCTCCCTTTCAACCGACCTCATATACTGTATTCCTGCGAGAACGACATCGGACTTGTTTTGGATTCCACACGAGTCTAGTAGCCTAGCGAACGATGAACCCCTGTCTGGGAAGCCACTGGTCCTGATAGCCTCGAGCGTACTCTCCAAGGCCTCCTGTCTGGCAATTCTCACTCTGGAGAGGGTCGATGACCAGGTATCCTGGGGTGTCACCCTCAGCCAACGGTCGCTGGCCTCTCGGGTGTAGTCTGCCAGATTTACCTCTTGGGAGCCGAGTATGAGGAATAGCCCACCCAACTCTTTGGTCCCCTCCGGCGCCACATGCTGCCCGGGTCGTCAATCCTTATCAGGTTAATTTTCTCAGGTTTTCCTTAACATTTTCATGAATTCCCGAGCCGTGAGATTCAAAGAGCGTCTCCGTGACGAATCGATGTGAGCGAGGAAACATCCGGGGGTTACCCATTGGTTTTGCACTCAGATGCCGATCCCTCAAGGCTGGGTGGTACTGCGGTGTGCGGATTCTCCACAGTAGGCTCGGTCGGCGTTATTGCCACTTCTCATCTGATTAGCTCCTTGCAGCTAAGTCCAATGGGTACAGTACTACACCCAAAATTCCCGGCAGTCGCTCTGATTCACGACTCCGTCCCCAAGCACCCCGTGCGGGTGTATCAGGGAGATGGCATTGGGGTTTTCACCTCGGAGATCCAGTTCCAAAGCGAGCATGATGTTTATTTCGCAAACACCGTACTGGAGTGGTTCACCAAAGGGGGGTTCAAACGACTGGTAGTAATCGACGGAGTAGTCAGCAACGATTTGGGGATAAAGGAGGATAGCGAACTTTGGGGTGTCTCTTCCACATCTCTAGGACGGGAACAGCTGGACAACTCAAGCATTCAGCGAATTCAGCAGGGAATCGTCACTGGCATCGCTGGTTACCTGATCGCAGAGGGAGAGAGGAGAGGCCTAGACGTAACGGCCTTGTTGGCCGAGTGCAACCCGATGTACCCGGATGCCAGAGCAGCCCTAATCGCTGTAGAGGGGCTAAGCGAGCTCTCGGGAATCGAAGTACCCGTGGGGGGACTTCTAGAGGATGCGAAGAACATCGAAGAGAGGGTGAGGGAGGCGTTCGAGAGAGCACAAGCCACTGCCCTTCCGGCTCCTGTGCAGGATGAGGACGACGACGACGTTCCGATGGTCTACTGACTAGTAGAAAGGGTTGGTTCCTGCTGCGTGGTCCGTGATGTCTATCACTCCAGAAACACCGGGTACTCCCTCGGTGATCATGACCTCGACTCCTTGTCTGAGCGTCACATCAACCATCCCACACCCCTGGCATCCGCCTCCGAAGGCTATTACCGCCTTCCCGTCGTCTATTCCAATGAGGTCCACGTGCCCTCCGTGGGAAGCGACTACTGGGTTTACCTTCTCTGAGATAACCTCCGCAACGGCCTTTGAAAGATCGTCCATCCATAGCGGGTTCGGGTTCTCGAAGCTAAAGCCACCCCCCATTAGGGTCTCCTTGTAATCCAGGATTGTCCCTTTCAGGTAGGGTGCACTATTTGCACTGACGAAGACTACCAATCCATCCACCTCGGACTCCACGTCGTCGTCTAGAGCATCACTCTTACCTATTAGTTGCAAGTCGTACTGGAAGCCCTTGGGGCCACGGCCTACGATTTCTACTTTGAGCGCCATCGACTCGTCGTCGGCCTGCTCAACGAAGCTTTGCAGCATCTCCTTCGCCTTGTCGGTAATCTCGAGCATCGTTAGCATGCAACAATCGCCTATTCTTCAACCTGTTCTCTCTCAGAAAGCTCATCACTACCTACTGTGTGGAGGAAGTCGTGACTAGGGACAAACTCGACCGTCCTCTGAGGGACCTTCGTATTTCTGTGACTGACAGGTGCAATTTCAGATGCAGATACTGCATGCCCAGAGAGCGGTTCGGAGAAGACCACACCTTCCTGCCGAAGAGGGCCCTACTTACCTTCGAGGAGATTGAGAAGTTCGTCAGCGCATGCATACCAATAGGCCTTAGGAAGGTGCGGATAACAGGAGGAGAACCACTGCTGAGGCCCAATCTCCACGAACTGGTTCGGATGCTGTCTGCTACTGGTGTAGAGGTCGCGCTAACCACCAACGCCTCACTACTCGCCAGACATGCAGGCTCACTTTCCGAATCTGGATTAGATCGAGTAACCGTCAGCCTGGACGCCCTAGACCCAACCACACATTCACGAATGGCAGACTGCTCAGTCCACGTAGATGACGTTCTAGGTGGTATTCAATCTGCATTGGACCACAATCTGGGACCAGTCAAGGTGAACTGTGTCGTCCAGAGAGGGGTAAACGAATCCGAGGTCTCGGGTCTGGTAAGGCACTTCAGGGGGACAGGTGTCACAGTGCGATTCATCGAGTACATGGACGTGGGTAGAACAAACGGCTGGATCCCAAGTCAGGTAGTAGAGTCTTCGGAGCTGCTCGATGAACTCAGAGGGGAGTTCGACCTCGTTCCCGTCGAGCCCCAATCACCTAGTGACGTCGCTACCAGATGGGCCCATTCGGATGGATCGGGTGAGATTGGATTCATTTCTTCTGTCTCTGAGCCCTTCTGCGGAGACTGCGTCAGAGCCAGGCTCTCTGCTGACGGTCACCTTTTCACTTGCCTATTCGCATCGGGAGGCCACGATCTAAGGGCCATCATTCACGGAGACTCGGGCATCCAGGAGATTACGGATGCCGTGTCCGCTGTCTGGTCAAGACGCACGGACAGGTACAGTGAGATTAGATCCACGGAGACGTCCTCTCTCCCAAGAATCGAGATGTCCTACATCGGTGGATGAATCGACTTGGCTGCCACTACAATCTCTTCCCAAGGGGCGCTCGTTCTGAAAGACGGCCTCCCGTAACTGGATACCCCAGCAGAGTGCCCTGCCTCCCTGAGGGAGTCTACGATTCTCCTCGGGCTCGGAGGTGCACCTGTTCCAAGCCATGATGATAGTTCGTCCACCACTACGAGGTGGTTTGAATCGATAACCTGCGATTCTTCGGAAATGCTTCGTACGCTCCTAGCCACTGCTCTCCTTTCCATCTCGAACCTCCTCTCGTCCCATCCGACCGGATCGTGTTCGGAGAATTCGGGCCCACTACACTCCATCGCCCTGTCTTCAGTCATTGTCGACATGGCTACTTCGTCCCCAATGGGACCGACCCACAGTGGTCCCGAGACTCTCGGGTCCTTCCGGTCCAGAGGGTAGTCAAGAGGTAGCATGCAGCGAATCGGCAGATAGTCAAGAGTACTCTTGTGATGCAATCCAGAGTCTATTGAGGCGACAACCTCGTCTTTAGTCGGAGCGTAAACCCTCCATCCAATCGACTCTTCGTGCTGATTTGCTGCTGAAACCCCCTTCAAAACCCTGAATGACACTCTGATGTGGTGGGAGTCCCAGAATGAAATTAGAGGTTTTATCGATCGGTCGTGCTTTGCAGCTACTCTGGAGAATGTCGCTAGCATCACCCTCATTCCCGACTCATGTGACAAGCTGTCAGTCCTTACCCTCGCCCCGTATCGTCTAATCAGGGCCGTCTTGGACGACCCAGTTAGTGCTGCAGTGTCCGTGGCGCTAATCTCCATGACCCCGCTCCTTGCCATTGACTGCATGGCCGAGTCGATGAATGGGATCGGAGAGCCATAGGGGTCAATGTCCACCCAGTGTCTTCCGCTGCTTAGTACTTCGACTCGCAAGTCCCCATTCACGGACTTCATCTCTCCATGAGAAGGTCCGAATTGTTTGTGTGACTCATCAGCCCATTTGAGGGCCTCTTGGTCCAAGTCGACAATTGTTGCAGAAATCCTCTTGGCCATTTCTCCGGGGAGCTCGTTTAGCCATCTTCTGGCTCTTAGTCCAGTAGCAGTTAGCCCATCCAGAGCGTAAATGGTGCCCTTTCCGACCAATCCTTCCTCAATTGCATGCCTGAATAGAAGCACACTCCTAGTCCTGCTACCTGCCATAGCAGGGTTGTAGAAAACTCCACCAGAGCCCTTGGTTACAGGTCCTTGGGAATCAGTCGGAGGATGTCCTGGTAGCAGCAATTTGGTCCTCCCTTCACGGTGGAGGAAGCAATTTGTCGAGTCCTCTCCGCGCCCTTCCATGGCTTCCGGAGGAGCTTCGCAAAATAGGCATTGACGAACCTAATACTCCGAGAAAATCACTTCTTGGTCAGCGTGAGTGACAACTTTTCCCTGAGAGGTCACTTCCCCAACTACTCTGCTTCCTGGAAGCCTTTCGTTCAGCCACATTGAAACTCTGTCGGCCGAATCCGATGAAACAGCAATCAGCATCCCCATACCCATATTGAATGTTCGATGCATCTCTCTTGTGCTGACGGATCCAACTTTCGAAATCCATTCGAATTCTGGCTGCGGGGGGAGTGGGTCTCCAATGTGCCAACCCAGTGAATCGTTCAATCGTAACAGGTTAGACAGGCCACCCCCAGTGATATGAGCTATTGCCTTGATGGATCCAGCTTGACAAACTCCTCCATCGCCTCTGGACTCTAGAATCAAGTCTACTACAGGGTCCACATATATCCTGGTCGGATTAAGAATGACCTCGGCTAAAGTGGGAAACCCATCTTCTTCCGAGAACCTCTCGATAATTCTTGAGCCGTGCTCAGGTTCGAATGGGCACTCATCTAGAAGAGAGCACCCCGACCTCTCAATAACCGCACGAACAAGCGTGAATCCGTTAGAGTGAATCCCGCTACTGGGAAGCCCAATCAAAGAATCCCCCTCCTCCAGACCCTGTCCGGTGATCCCCATATCCTTGGGAAACCACCCTAGAGCAGTTCCAGACAGGTCTAGCTCTTTCACGATTCCGGGCAAAGTAGCCGTCTCCCCTCCTGCTAGGGTGACTCTGGAAATAGTGCACGCTCTAGAAAGAGACTCACCTAACTGGAAGTGAACATCCGGATTCGCCTCGGGAACAGCTACGTAGTCCACAAAAGCGAGAGGCTCCGCACCAACGCAAATCAAGTCGTTAACGCTCATGGCTACACAATCTACCCCTACTCCCGAGAGTTGCCCGACCTCACAAGCTATCAGCAACTTTGATCCGACTCCGTCAGTGGCAAGAGCCAAGCAGGATTCTCCAAACTCAACCACTCCTCCGAATCCCCCAGGGAGGTGTACAGGTGCCCCAAGTTGACCTGACACCCGAGTCGAGGGTCCCAAGGACCCTATCAGCCTAGCTACCGCTTTTCCCTCCAGATCTATATCAACGCCGCTCGAAGCGTAGTCCATTGGGCTCCCCACGACCTTCGTGTGGGAGAAGCAACTTCATTATCTCGGAGGAAAAATCTCAGATTCAGGTATGATTCATAACACTCAGACAAATATCCTAATATCGTTAAAAACTCGTACTTTTGACTAATTTACTTATAAATGAAAAATTCATAATATATATAACGCAAAGTTCTTCCGCCAAGGCTACGGATAGTGAGTATACTATGTATAACAGAAAAATGATTGCAATGATGCTTACCCTGAGCATGCTGGCTGCAAGCCTAGCTGGATGCGCGGGGGGGGACGACGACGATGACTGGACCATTTCGATGGCCAGCGACACCGGAGTCGAATGGGTGGAGTCCGGCTGGGACCCCATCATCCCCAACTTGAATGACGGAACGATGTGCGACGTAATCATCTCGGCCATGACTAAGACGGCCACCAGAGATGAGGTTGTAGACTTCACCAGGGCCTACTACACAAGTAGCCAGGGTGTAATCGGAGGATCCGGAGTCGCGACAGTCAGTGACGTCTCTGAGCTAAACGCCGCAGGAATCACTGTGGGCGTGCAGTCCGGGACGACTTCGGACATATTCGCCAATGGAGACGCTGAGAACGAGGCAAACCTCGCAGCTGCGACAATCGTCGGATACGAGGACTTCCCGTCTGTAATCGCTGCTCTGGGCAACGGTGACGTGATGTACGCACTTGGTGATGCACCAGTTCTTGCTCTCGAGGGCACATTGATGACCCAGTTCTCGGACGAGAACTTCGGTTTCGCCGTTAGAGAGGACTCAGGAGAGCTCCTAGACGCCCTCAACGTGGCGATCGGAGCCGTTGTCGCATCCGGTGAGTACGACATAATCTTCGGAGCGCACTTCGAAGGGGCAGTAATACTGGCAGATGACACCACAGCTGATACGGCTACAGCCTATCCTACGCCGACTAAGGACAGCACCCTATCTGGCGTCCTGGAGTCCGGACAGCTGAAGGTCTGCACTGACCCGTTCTACCCTCCATTCGAGAGCTACGACGCAGACAACAACGTGGTAGGCTTCGACGCAGACGTCGCCCACGCAGTCGTGGACGAGATAGCTGCCCACTACATGGGCACTGCAAACCCGGTTTTCACCCCCGAGACCACGAAGATCGGCCTCCTGAACCCCATTACAGGCCCGATTGCCGTCTACGCGCCCCCATTCACATGGGCAGCACAGGCAGCAATCGATGACCTGAACGCTATGGGCGGGAACTTCGAGCTGGTAGAGGCTGACTCGGGCTGCAGCGGCGATGTTGCCGCAACAGCGGCTCAAGCCCTAGTGGACGCCGGCGCCGTTGGCGTTGCCGGAGCTGCATGCTCGGGCGCTTCGATGGCTGCAAACGCGGTTCTGAGCGCTGCAGGCGTCGTACAAGTTTCGTACGCGAGCACGAGCCCAGCACTGAGCGACTCCACGGCCTACCCAAATTTCTGGAGGGTCGTGCCTAGCGACGAGATCCAGGGACCCGCGATGATGGACATGGCGGTCGCAGCAGGAGCCACCAACCCGGCCCTACTGCACATGACCAACGACTACGGATCGGGCCTCGCCACTGCGTTCGAGAACGCATGGGGCACCGACAACCTGTGCACCAAGATCGGCTACGAGGACACGACCACAGACTTCACAACCCAGATTCAGGCAATCGCCGACGCTGGGTGCGGCTCGGTAGTAGCTGTGACTTACTCGGTCGACGGCGCAGCTATCCTAGAGCAGATGGCCGGAGCTGGGGTAAGCTTGCCTTTCTTCGGAGCTGACGGGATAGCTGACTCAGCGTTCTTGGCTGACTTCAGCGCCCCTGCCGCCGCAAACGGCGTTCAGGCAACCAAGCCATCCGCAGGCGCAACCGCCGGTGACTTCAACGACAGGTGTGCTGCCGACGCAGTCTGCGCTGGTGGAATCTACACCGGACCGACCTACGACGCAGTGATGATGATCGGCAAGGCCGCCATGCACGAAGGCGGGGACAACATGGCCTCCCACCTAAACATGGTGGGGACTGACTACGCTGGAGCCAGCGGGGAACACACCTTCGATGCGAACGGCGACGTACCAGGAGCAGGTTACGACATGTGCAGGTTCGACGCCATCTCCTCCACGGACGTGTTCTTCAGCTGCAGGGCCGAGTGGGATCTCGCTGACCCCGTGAACTACAGCACGGGTGTAATAGCAGCCAAGGCGTTCACTGGGACCACCGTCAAGATTGGCTTCCTGAACCCCATGACCGGCCCGATTGCGCAGTACGCCCCAGGGTTTACTGCCGCTTCGATGATCGCTCTGAACATCATGAACATAGCAGGATGGGGCAGCGGTCTACAGTTCGAGATTGTAGAGGTCGACTCAGGCTGTAACGCCGACGTTGCAACAGCAGCGGCAACGACCCTTGCCTCCTCCGGAGTAGTCGGAGTGGTAGGGGCCGCATGCTCAGGCGCTACGATGGCTGCAAACGCAGTTCTGTCCGCAGCTGGAATCCCTATGATTTCCTACGCGAGCACGAGTCCTGCGCTAACCAACGCCACCGCTTATCCGCACTTCTTCCGAGTTGTGCCTAGCGACGAGCTTCAGGGACCCGCCATCAAGGACACGATAAACAACAGGGATGCGAACCTTACATCACCAGCCCTAGTGCACATGACCAACGACTACGGATCGGGTCTCGCCACTGCGTTCGAGAACGCATGGGGCACCGCCAACCTGTGCACCAAGATCGGCTACGAGGACACGACCACAGACTTCACCACCCAAGTTCAGGCAGTAGCCGACGCAGGGTGTGACAGCATAGTTCTGATCTCCTACGCAGCAGACGGAGCAGCCATAGTGGAGCAAATGAACGCTTCCGGCCTCTCCATCCCCATCTTCGGAGGCGACGGAGTCGCAGAGGAGGGACTGTGTGCTGAGATGTCAGACGAGTCTCTGTGCGACGGCATAGTTGCAACCAAGCCCTCGTCGGGTGCGCCCAATGAGAGGATGGCAGCCTTCGGAGCTCTATGCTCAGCAAGCCCCATCTGCTCAGGCGGAATATACACCTCGGAGGCCTTCGACGCGCTGATCATAATGGGATACGCATACTTCGCGGGAGCAACTGCCCCAGGAGTGCCGATGTCTCAGCTGATCGCTGCGACAGGCCAAGGATTCGTGGGCGCCACCGGTGTGCACACATTCGATGCCAACGGCGACGTCCCTGGCTACGGTTACTGTATCGGTGACTTCACAATAGATACCGATGGCACTGCCACCTACGCTTGCACCCAGAGCTGGGCACTAGCTGACCCAGTAGACTACACCAGCGGTGTAGTTACCACTGCTTAAGCTAAGGATTGGGAACGTAAAGCGCTCGGCGGGAGAATCCCGCCGAGCGCCCCCCAACAATGATTACTTCATGACCCCACCACCCCAAGGGCCGAGTGCCCACGGTGGCGATAATTGGTGGACTTCGATAGCATTGTACGTGCGTTAAGCCAATTTCGTGATAGTTGGACTAGCAAAAGCCGCCTCTCCAAGAGGATGATTATAGCCTCTGCAATAATTCTGGACTCATGCATAGGGTTGCTGTACCAGAGCGGTTCTCTGAACCTTGTAGACTGGGTGCTTGCGGGGTCGATTCCCAATGATTTGGTTTGGCTCACCCAGGTGATCGAGGGAATATCAGGAGCCTTCTTTATTGTCAAGATCCTATTCGATGATTTGCCACGTGGAGCCCTCAGGTCAAGCCTTATTTTGTTCTCTCCAATCTTCCTCCTCCTTTTCGTTTGGATGATTTTGGATTTCCTATTCACAGGTCTTCAGAGGGATTCTACCGTTATCGTCGATTTGGCAACACTTGGAATTGGGACCCTTACTTGGTCATCCACATATCTCGCAATCGCAGTAGGACTCACCCTTACTTACAAGGTACAGAGATACGGGAACTTCGCCCAAAGCGAGCTATTCATGATAGGAATGTACCTATCCATGGTGATGATTTGGAGCGACTTATTCTTTCCATTATACGATTCGGATAGAGATGGCGTACTAACATGGTCTCTGTTGGCCTGGACCCTTTTGGGAGCATTTCTGCTAACTGGTATAGCAGGAGTTCTGATTGACCGTTTAGTCTATCGTGGATTCAGAGAGAAGGCCGCAACCCCCCAGATAATGATGATCGCGTCATTAGGGGTGGCTCTGATTCTACGAGCTATCACGTACCTGAGATTCGGAGCGGGAATCAACGTTTTCGAACCAGATAGAGACTGGAGGTTACCTTCGCTACGGTGGAATATTCCTACTTGGAAAATGAGGTTTAACCTCGGAATCAGGGAAGTGGAACCCGTCACCCTAGAGAACGGGACATCTGAGGTTGGAACTTACACCGGTTATGGCTGCGAGGGAGGGGAGAGGATAATTCACGATGGTAGCAAGCCGTTAGCAGAAATCTATCATCTGATGACTGATTGCGCGACAGAATTCACCACAGGGTACCCCTACTACAAAGGAGCAGTCCCAGTAGTGGTTTTCTCCTCCGTCTTGCTCTTGATGGTGCTTCTCAGGAAAACTAGACTTGGTCGAAGAATGAGAGCAGTTGCTGACAACCCAGATCTAGCAGCGAGCAGTGGAATCAACGTAGAAAGAATCCACATGACTAGTGCCTTCCTTTCCGCAGGAATTTCTGGAATGGGAGGGGCGATTTTCGCCATGACCCTAAGATTCTCACCCGAGACTGCCTTCACGCTCCTGCTCCCCTCGTTCGCAGTAATCGTCCTCGGGACAATTGGCTCCATAGGGGGGGCGGTTGTTGGCGCGTTGATTGTCGGCTTCGTCCGTACCCTCTCATCCCCAGTTCTGATTGGTATCGGACTAGATCTGGGCAGGTCCAACTACACGGCCCTAGAAGGCGTGATGCCCTACATTTTCCTAGTCGCTATCCTGATGATAATGCCCGAGGGAATCGGCAATGCCTACGAGAAGTGGAATGTTGACAGACTCAGGCGTAAGGCAGAGGGCGACTCACCCCCCTCAATCAAGATTGGCGGAATCCTAGCAGCCTCACCCTTGGGTGCTCTCGGCGCTCATAATTTCTGGCGAGGGAAGAACTCCAGAGGGGAGGCAATGTTGATTGTGACATGCGCATCGTTCTTCTTCAACAGAGTAACCCGATTCATTTCTGGGAACTCATTCGCCAACAATTCTTGCTCAGATGCATGTGAGGCAAGTGGCATGACCTCAAACTTCGAGATGGTCACCGGTAGGTCCGGGGGCTCATTCGTCCTAGAAGACTCCCCTCTCACCGAGTCCGATCTGCTTAACCAGATGAGCCCCCCAAGCAATCTGTCACCTTTGGATGCCGAGAATTGGATAGCAAACGCCGTTTCCGAGATGAACCAGTCATGGTTGTCGATGATGAATTTCGAATTAGGATTCGTAGATTCCCTGATCACTTTCGGAGATATAATTTGGCCATCTGTCCCGATTCTTGTATGGATCCTGGCTATAATCGAAGGTGTTCAAATAATCAGAGACAGGGAGGAGGATCCCCTTCAGCCCGCAATAAAGGCATTCGACTCGCTTTCTTCCTCAATTATGGGAGCGAGGAATGCAGCTTCGGTTTCATTCACCGCGGGATTCCACCGAGCCAACCAAAGTATCGAAATATTCCAAAACAGTATCAAGTCCAGAGTCGAATCGCTATACTCTGAAAATGACCTTTCTCAATATATTGAGAGAGCCAAATCAATCACTCTGATCAAACGACTCCGGGAGAGGGCCCCATACGGTAGGGAGAGCCCCTTCGGATCTTGGGCCCTCTTCGGAGTTTTATTTGTTGTACTACTGCTCTTCGTTTGGTGGCTTCCAGTTGCCGACCAAGATGGAGCCCGGTTCATCAAGGCCCTGCAAGTGTCCAATGTCCTAGTTACCCTGTCTATCTTCGCCCTTATGGCGTTCTCTCTCAACATCCACACTGGGGTCACAGGACTGGTAAACTTCGGAGTAATCTTCTTTGTCGGAATTGGGGCGGTGACAGTCGGAATTCTCACCGCACCAAAGAACCTCTTCGGCTATGACTGGCCCATATTCTGGGCAACGCTGGCTGCAGTAGCCATAGCCGCTATATTTGGTTGGATGCTGGCCTATCCTACCGCTAGGCTAAGGATGGATTATTTCGCAATCGTTACAATATCACTGGGAGAGATCCTGCGGTATCTCCTGATGGGCGAGCCTCTACTGAGGGCAGGGACCTTCAGCAGCTCGATGGGGATTTCAAATTACAAGCTCCCTCTGAAAACATGGTGGTTCTGTGGTCCGACTGTACCTACGAAGGACCCTCTCCCAGGACCCGATGGCATCCTAGGAAATGCAGATGACCTCATTCTTACATTGAGCGCTAACGAATGCAGCGATGTCGTGGGAATTGGCAGCATGGCAGAGAGGGTTGGCGATCTGATGAATCTAGGTGAGCCTGCCCCCTACATGATGGTGCTAGCTGTGATAGGTATCTCTGCAATGTTACTAGTTTGGCTACTACTTGATACCGTTCTGAGCTCACCTTGGGGCAGAATCCTCAGGTCGATAAGGGAGGATGAGGAGGTCGCCCAGCATCATGGGCACGACGTCCTTACCCACAAAGCAGCCAGCCTTGCACTTGGGGCCTCGGTGGCTGCCTTGGCAGGCGCAATCTGGGCATGGAAGCTAACTGGATTCCAACCAAGCATTATGGCTCCAGCGAGATCAACCTTCCTAGTTTGGGCTGCATTCGTAGTAGGGGGGGCTTCAAACAATAGGGGGATGGTGATTGGGGCATTCATCATAGTTCTCATGGAGTTCGTGTTCAATGTGCTTGTAGCAGCCCAGGGAACCACAGGACTGCCACTGAATGATACCGCTGCTAGGATAGACTCAATTTTCGAGGTGCTCGTCAATCAGTCTTGGAGAGTCGCAGTTGTGTTTTCAGCTATAGCTTTCATTGGGGTACTTATTCGCAATCCTAGTCTCAGGGAGCTAGGTTTCGCCGGTATAATCGTATTTTCCTTCTCTGAGATACTTATGGGTGAGCGGTCAATTAGCGAGTCGTTCGCCGGAGGGGTACTGGAAGCCGATATGGCCTACGTCAAGGTTTTGCTAATTGGGGCCCTAATTCTATTCTCCCTCAAGTACAACCCACGCGGTCTGCTGCCCGAGGTTCCGAGCAGGCCCCCACGTCCATCCGGAGGTGATCAAGAATGACTGCGGCTCTCAGCGTGAGTGGGCTTAGGATGGAGTTCGGCGGCCTTGTTGCTGTAAAGGACGTCTCATTCCATGTCGAAGAAGGCGAGTTCGTAGGACTCATCGGTCCCAACGGATGCGGCAAGTCCACTACATTCAACTGCATCAGCGGACTATTGAATCAGACCTCCGGAGAGGTAGAGATGTTCGGATCCGACGTCTCCGATCTCCGTCCGGATCAGATTCAGAATCTAGGGATGACCAGGACGTTCCAGCACACTAGGCTCTGGAGGAAGATGACTGTGATAGAGAACCTACTGGTCCCCCCGAGGGAGCAGTTTGAACCAAACCTTCTGAAGGCGCTATTGCAGCCAGGGTCGAGGCCTGCAGAGGATGAGAGGCTTAGCAACGCCTACGACGTCCTAGACCAGCTCGAGGTCCCTCACATGGCCCATAACCTAACCAGCGAGCTATCAGGAGGACAGAGCAAACTAGTCGATATTGGTAGGTCAATGATGGGGAGTCCCCGACTACTGCTTCTAGACGAGCCAGTCGCTGGTGTCGCTGGGCCACTTGCTATGAAGATCTTCAACAACCTGAGGAGGATAGTTGACGATACCGGAATCTCGGTTCTAATCATTGAGCACAACATGGATTTCATCTTGAGGCAGGGCGTTGACAGAATCATCGTCATGAACGAGGGAGAGGTGCTGATGCAGGGTACGCCTGACGAGGTTCGCGGAAACAGGGCGGTCATCGAGGCATACCTAGGTGCCGCGGGAGACACGGAGGGAGAAGAAGAGTGACTAGGGTTCTGGAAGTCAGCTCCCTAGAAGGGGGATACGGATCCGTCCAGATCATCTATGGAATCGATATGCACGTCGACGAAGGAGAGTTCGTTACGATCATCGGTCCTAACGGATGTGGAAAATCGACCCTGATCAAGACGATCTTCGGGATTGCCACCTACTACGGGGGTGGGATCCGATACAGGGGGCAGGACGTCTCCGGATGGAGGACGGACCAGCTCGTTAATCACGGTGTAGCATACGTCCCCCAGGTGGATAACGTGTTTCCATCGCTATCCGTCGAGGAGAACCTACAGATGGGAGGCAACTCTCTTCCAAACAATGTTCTGAACGAGAGGATTGCGAGGTCGCTGGATATGTTCCCCGACCTTCGCACTAGAGAGCATGACCTAGCAGCCTCGCTCTCTGGAGGGGAGAGGCAGATGCTGGCTATTTCTCGTGCGCTAATCTCTGACCCAAAGCTACTGCTCCTGGACGAGCCAACAGCAGCCCTCTCTCCTCTTTACCAGCAACAGATTATTGAGCGAATTGACTCACTGAGGGATGACGGAATAACCATACTGATAGTCGAGCAGAACGCTAGACTGTCACTGGCAAGATCCGATCGAGGTTACATCATGTCAAACGGAGAGGTTGTCCATACTGGGGATGCCAAGCACATTCTGAGTGATCCAGAGATTGGCGAGTATTTCCTAGGATCAACAGGCCACTAGCTCTATTCGATCAGTGCCACGGCCTGCTGGACCCACATCATCTTCGTGACTCTCCCAGACATCAATCCCAGAGCTCCGTTTACTGCTTCAGATGTGTCCTTGTCCATTTTCGAGATTTGATCGAATGTACGTATTCCTAGGACCTTCAGCTTCTTCTCAATCTCTAGATCAATGCCCTTGATCTTAGTTAGGTCGTCGGACTTTCTGTCCCCGGCCTTGCCTATCTGGGCCCAGTTAATTTTAGCGGCACTCAGGTCTGCAATTCCAGTTTCGTCCAAGTCCCCCTGTTTATGGGAAACAGAATCAACTCCCTCCAAACCAATCATTGTGATTGCCTGCTTAGTCCATTCCATCTCTGCGACCCGTCCAGGAACGAACTCCAGAGCGTCATTTACAGTCTCAGTGATATTTGCGTCAATCTTGGAAAGCTGCTCAAACGTTACCAAACCCAAGGCGTTTAGCTTCTTCTGGGTGAACTCGTCAATTCCGTTAATTCTGGTAAGGTCATCGGGCTTCACTCCTTCAGCACTACCTATGTGTGTCCAATCTATCGTATCTGACCTTTGTCGGATTCTCTCAATAATCACCATCTCTCTCTTCATCTTCTCCGCGTCCTCAGTGATTTGTTCGACGTTCATCCCAGCCAACTCGGCTTCCCGGACCGCTTCGTCCAGGTTCCTCTTTGCGGTTTCAGCATCTTCCTTGGCCTCCTTCGCTTCGTCCTCTTCTAAATCAGCAATCAAACGAGCTTCCTCGGCCTCAGCCTCTTCTTTCTCGGCCTTCTTTATGGCCTCTTCAACCTCTGCCTTTGCAACTTCTACTTTCTCTTCGGCCTTCTTTATGGCCTCTTCAGCATCTTCCGATTGTCGCTCCTTCTCAGCTTCTTCTTTTGCCTTTTCCACAGCTAATTGTTCTATCCTGGCCTCTTCCTTTGATGTTTTGAGAGCAGCCTTCTTTTGGGCCACCTTGGCTTCCAGCTCTCTCATTTCAGCCTCTAGTTGTTCGATATCTTCTTCCGAATCTACTACTTTTTCTTCCACCGGGTCAGTGCCGCCCTCTTCTCCGGTTTCGCTCACTATTGGCGATATTTCATTGGGTACCTCAAGTTTCTCCTCCTCGTTTGGAGGCTTACTCTGGGCACCGTCCACCATTTCAGTCGACAATATCTCCGAACCTCCCATTAACTTCGATACAATATCCGGAATTAGACGTAACGAATCCTTCATTCGGTGACTATCATCAGTCTCATGGAGAATAACATTTTCACAATCTTCCACAACCTTGCGAGAATAGCTTATTGGAACCACTTCATCGAATTTTCCATGCATAATAGCTGTATTGTGGACCGGTCTTGGCCACGACATCTTCTCAGCAGACTCCATGAATTCCCAAGGCAGGACTATGTCCAGTTCATAGCCCGTGTAACGTCTCTCACCGGTGGTCTTCCACGCACTTCTTCCGGTTTCTTCCATACCTTCCCAGTTTTCTGCTAGACCAAAAGCGGGAGCAATCAATAGTAATCTGAACTCTTCCTTGGGCCTCATTGAAGATGCATTTGCGGCTGCTAGACCTCCCATCGAAGATCCTACCAACAGGTCATATTGACCTGCATCAATGTGACGCGTCAGAACTTCGGTCTGACTTGCTATGCTCCAACCTAATTCTGACATCTTTGGTGCAGTGACATCCCACCCTAGGGCCTCCCTCATGTATGTGGGCTTGGAACCAGTTGGACTGCCCTCGAAACCATGAGCGAAGAGGACCCGCAGCCCTACCCCTCCAGTTCGCAGAATGAGATTCTGAGGAATTCTGTTTCCGTGGCCTCTCTCTCCATCGGGGCATCAGCGTCCCCTAGCACCCTCATGTGAACCTCGGCGGTAACCTCGACGGTTGCTTCGAATAGGTGACCTCCCCTTACGATGTGATCATCGTCGGAGGCGACGATGTGTATGTGGGTGAACGGGCCATCGGGTCCAGGAGCAAGGTTGCCTTGCATCGAAACCAATTCCATCGGCTCCTCAATCGAAACCTTCTGATACACCCCTTGCGCGTCCAGGTAACCAATTACTGTGCTCCGTATTCGACCAATCCCGCTCGTTAGCGCTGCCGCAGAAATTCCATGCTCACTGAGGCCTCTGATGGTTTCATGCAACTCCTCTCCTTTGTCTAGCCTCAAGAAGAGGTCTCGCCCGATACGCCTGTGTTCCATGATACGCGGATTTACGTTAATGACTTCAAACTCTCCATTCATTAGTCACTCTCCGCTCTTCAAGAAAACAACTCCAGTAGAAGAAAGAAACGCCTCCATTAGGGTCCCGCACTAGCATCTTTTCTCCACTGGAAGCAAAGGGGTTGGATTTGACCACCGTACTGTTCATAGGCCGTGTCTTCAGAGTGGCAAAGCCCGGTGGCTTAACTAATGACAATGGCAGCACATGACGCATCATCCAGATGGAGAACATTTCTGGAGGAGGCCAAGGAATCAGAGGTCATCACACTCCTATCTAGGCAGTCTAACTTCCCATACCTGTCCGTACCTTTCCACGAGCTACAGACGTTCGACCCAGACTTCGCAGAGGATATTCTGGAGTATCCAAAGACAATACTCTCTGCCGGTTCCAAGACTCTCATGGAAATTTGCAGGGAAAGAGGAGAAGAAATCGACGCCCTCCTACGAGTAGGTGAACTTCCCAGCGACACTCGCAAGCCTCTGAGAGACATTGGAAGCTCGGATATAGACAAACTTCGCAGCGTAGACGTCATTGTAACCAAAATTTCAGAGATAAAGCCCAGGATTCACCGAGCCGTCTTCAAGTGTGAATCCTGCGGACATGACATAGAAATCGACCAGGAGAACGAGAGGGAGCTGAAAGAGCCGCTAAACTGTCCTCAGGCCTTGGGAGGATGTGGTAGCTCTAAGCCAGCTACTAGGTTCGACTTGGTTCTAATCAGTTCTAGGATGGTAAACAATCAGTGGATAGAGATTCAGGAACAGCCGGAGAACGTACCTAGTGGGGCCCAGCCCAGGAGGGGCATGGTTCTAATCGAGGGAGACCAGGTCAACAAGCACTTGCCAGGAGAGAGAATTACTGCAAACGTTATTCCCGTGGTTAGAAGCGAGGTCAGAAACCGAAAGAAAACTCCGATGTTCGACGTAATATTCCATATGATTAGCTCAGAGCACGAGAGCACTCCTTTCACGGAGATTTCTATCGACGAGGATGACAGCGCGAAGATAGCGGAGATTTCTAAGAGAG
>CAYFID010000012.1:0-25118 GCA_964343205.1 uncultured Candidatus Poseidoniales archaeon
GGAGGTCCGAAGAGCAATGCATTCAAATCCCCTATGGTCGTTAACATCAACTGGGGGGTTTCCAATCACATCGATGTCCGATCTGCTTGAAAGGCTCAGAGATGCAGGGATTCCCCTAGATGAGACCACTGTGCTGGCTATGGAAGATATCGACCCGTCCGACTTCACGGACTACAACTTGGAGCCGTTCTGGCATGATAGGCCAGTTCCATTCCTGTTTACTGATTTTGGGGCCACCAGGACCATTTCTGCACCCCACATGATCGCTACCCTTCTTCATCACTTAGAAGTCATAGAAGGGCAGCACGTCTTACTAATCGGGTCAAAGGGAGGCTATCTAGCAGCAATAATAGACAGAATTGTTGGTTGTGACGGGGCTGTTACGATAATTGAGCCCCACGATGAGGTGAGAATGCACACAGAGGATAGGTTGGGAATACACAATGCGCAGGGGCTAATCAGAGTCTTGCAACCCAGAGACTTGGAAAACCATGATGAAATGGATCGAAAAATCGACAGAGTTCTTATTACCGGATCTGTAAGAAGGATCCCCGAGTCAGTTGAACAGCTAGTTCTGGATGGTGGATTCGTACTTGGCCCGTTTGGTGGGCCTGTCCACCAACGTCTCCTGAAGAAGGAGAAACAGGGCTTTGATTGGTTTGACACCGATCTTGGAGGGGTTGTTTTCGGTCCTATGGATGTAGGGGAATCTGAGACAAGTCCCCTAGATCCGAATTCGTTGGCGAACCATATTGAGGACGCGTTGGATCTAGTGGGCGGACTAGTGGAAATTGAGGAGAATACATTGGTCAGAGTGATCGATATGATTAGTACACTTAGGGAAATGCCATCCGATCTTCCCGTGCTTGATGAAGATTCGACTGAGGATGAAATAATGGGTCACCCGGTGGTTGACCTGCTGATGTCAGAAATAGACTGGTTGGGGCCCCTGTGGCCGCTATTCAGCGATTTCCTCGCTATTGACCTAGCCAGTCCAGGTTCTCCAGAAGAAGAAATGGGGATGTTCGGGGGTCACGAAGACCTAGTCCCTTGATCTAACCTAGGAGTTTACTGCTGGGAGTAGCAACCTAGTTAGGGGGATGGAAATAGGTGGTAGATGGTCGGATAACCTGTGCCTACTAGTCTTCGGTTGAAACAAGTCTTCCTCGAGGCCAGCTTGGATTACCTCCTCCTTAGAAACTGAGTCCCTGCCGCAGTTTGGCCAGACATCGATTTCCACAGATTTGTCCCCAAGGTAGTCAACAAGGACACAAGGCAAGCACTTCAAGTTCAATCTTAGGGCCACTTGGTGCCTGTGGTGTCCATCGAGAATTACTCCTGAGTTTTTATCGACAACAAGGGGAAGGACGTATGCCTTCCAACGATGAGTCATCCTCTCCAATTCATCGACCTTTTTTCCGATGGTTTCCTCATGGGGGCGGAGAATTTCGACAGGGACCAATTCGACCTTCACGGGGCCCGCACGAGACGTGACTCAATATATCTGCTCCTCGTGAAGTGCACCCAAGGAGCTGGGGGTAGTGGTTGTAGATCTGACTAAACTAACGGATGGGGATTGTGTTGTTCTTGACAGATTGAGGCAAAATGGGGAGGCGTGGATTGTGGGTGGGTGGGTTAGAGACCATCTATCGGGAAGAAAGCCTAAGGAGCTAGATGTAGCCACGAATTTGAGACCCGCAGAAGTGAAATCTATTTTTCCCCGTTCCCTCATGGTTGGAGAGAAATATGGGACTGTTGGAGTAAGAATTGACGACCCTAATGATGGGGATGCAATTTGGGAAGTTACTACTCTGAGGGAAGATGGGGGTTATGGGGATGGCAGGAGGCCGGACAATGTGAATTTTGGTTCAAACATCGAAATTGACCTATCCAGGAGAGATTTCACGATTAATGCCATGGCAATCAACAAAGATGGGGATGTCATCGACCCACATGGGGGCAGAAAGGATCTTGCCTCTGGAATCGTAAGGTCAGTCGGCAATGCTGAAGAAAGGATAGGCGAAGATGGCCTAAGATTAATGCGTGCATTCAGATTTTTGGAACAGGGAGGGGCGAAACTAAGAGTTCTGGATGGGAATCTGAGTATCGCTATTTCTTCCAATACGAGAATGCTCGAAAGGATCTCAAAGGAAAGAATTTGGTCGGAACTGAAGCTAATTCTCTCTGGGCCCAATTCTCCCGAGATAGTCCAACTAATGCAAGAGCACAGTGTGATGAGTGTGATACTGGGGGGGATCTCGTGTAACGGTGCGGCTGGACGGTCAAACTATCACTGCGTAAATCTGGCACTCATCTGCAGAGATGACGGAAAGAGTGGCCAGGATCTTTCGGATCTATTGACTGAGAAACTTAGACTCTCCAAGGAAGAGGCTTCGTCAGTATCTTTCCTGCATGATTGCAGGGGAATAGAGCTAGACCATTCTGAAGGTAGTGCTAGAAGGTTCAGAGCGGCATTACCACAATCAAGGCAAAATGAGGTCATCGAGTACCTTTCTGGGCTAGAGAAAGATGTCTCGCAGTTCAAACATGTTCTTGAGAATCTAGGGGATCTGGTGGTGGGAAATGCCCCCTTGGTCGACGGACATACTCTTTCGAATGTCACCGGCTTGGACCCGGGAAGAAGACTAGGAAGACTGAAGGGGTGGCTCCATCGGATTCAAATTGAGGAAGATATCTCAAAAACAGATGAGGTTTTGTCGCGACTGAGGGGTATTAACTGGGAGAATTCGGATCATGAAATGTGGCCAATTCTATCTTGGCCATAGTCAGATCTCATTCAGGTATTCTATGTACTCTTCTTCGTTTAGATGCATATCATCATCCCATTCATGAGGTCTGACAATCATGCACCATCCGTCTCCGTAAGCTTCCTCGTTTACTAGATCTGGGCTGTCCTCGACGTCTCCGTTTAGTTCCACTATCTTACAAGGAAATGGCGCATTGATCAGGATTCGGTCATTCGTAGTCCTAACTGTAATCATCAAATCATCCACGTCTAATTCATCCCCACTCGACAAGGGTGCCGATGTAGAATCGTCGTCGTTTTCTGTTTCTCCCTCGCCCACTTCAACTTGGAATTCGCTATCGTCCTCTGGCTTAGAAAGAACCACCCTGACTATGTCCCCATACTCGGCCCTGATAAACTCGCTAATTCCCAACTTTATGGTCATGTCATCTTCGTCGTCGTCAAGGACCTGAACCCATAGATGGTCCAGTGTATATTTCCTGTCATGAGCTATGCTGAATTCAAAGTAATCCGCGCCATTCATGTTAATACCGACCGGCCGCCCGATAGTTTCCAATTTGAACTATTCGATTGAAAGGGAGTATAATTCGGCTCACGAGGGATTAACAACATCGTCTTCTTCGGATTGTCGAGCTATATGGAGTTTGGAGAGACCGAAGAGCAAAGCATGATTCGCGAGATGGTCAGAGGCTTCGCAGAGGAGCACTTGGCACCTACCTGCTTGCTGAGAGATAGGGAGCAGAGAGCACCCATAGAAGAGTGGGTGGTGTTCTGTGAGAAGACGGGTTTGCAAGGAATTACCGTTCCAGAGGAATTCGGGGGGAGCCCGGTTGACGATGTTTCTGAGGCCATAATTATCGAAGAGCTGGCGAGAGTGGATCCGTCATTCTCAGTAATGTTCTGTGTTCATGTTGGGCTATGTTCCATGACAATAGCACTGCACGGAAACGAGGACCAGAGGAGGGAATACCTCCCTAGATTAGCTGGGTCAGAGATTGGCGCCTATTCCCTATCAGAGGCTGGCGCTGGTACTGATGCTGCTGCTCTAAGTTGCAAGGCCAAGATCAGCGATGATGGGAGTCACTACGTCCTAAACGGTGAAAAGATGTGGGTTACAAACGGATCTAGCGCAGACATATTCGTCCTTTTCGCCAAGGATGTCCAACATCCAGAGTTTGGAGAAAAGAAGCACGGTGGGACGACTGCGTTCATTGTGGAGAAGTCATTCGAAGGTTTTTCTGTGGGCAAGAAGGAAGACAAACTAGGAATCAGGTCCAGCGACACCTGCTCTCTGATTCTGGAAGACTGTATGGTCCCAATAGAAAACGTCCTGAAGAATCCGGGAGAAGGGTTTCCCATTGCGATGAATGCTCTGGATAACTCAAGAATTGGAATTGCTGCACAGGCTCTTGGTATTGCACAGGGTTCCTACGAAGCTGCACTGAACTATGCTCATGAGAGAGAGTCATTCGGCAAACCGATAGCTCACCACCAGAGTATAGGAAACTACCTAGCAGACATGGCTACAAGGACCGTGGCTGCTAGGATGATGGTATACAAGGCGGCATGGGCCAAGCAACGCCACTACAAGGATAGTGCTCCCCGGCACACCAAGGAGGCGAGTATGGCAAAACTGTTCGCAGGAGACACTGCAATGTGGGTTTCAGAGAGAGCGGTCCAGATTCTCGGGGGATATGGGTACACCACGGATTTCCCCGTTGAGAGGTTCTTCAGAGACGCGAAAATAACACAAATCTATGAGGGAACTCAAGAGGTCCAGAGGATAGTGATCAACCGGTCTATATCACCATGAAGAGATGATAAAGTGAGAGATTTCCCAATAGACCGTATTCGGGAGGCCTTTCCCGGGCTAGAGAGAAAGGTCGGAGAAAGGCGAGCTATCTTTTTCGACGGACCAGGGGGGAGCCAAGTACCCAGAAATGTGGTGGATGCTATCAGCGAATACCTTCTTCACCAGAACGCGAATACTGGCATGTCTTTCGCTACTTCAGTAGAGACGGACCGGTTGATTTCAGAGGCATTGCAGGCATGTGCGGACTTCATCGGATGCTCAGATCCAAGAGAGGTAGTGTTCGGGCAGAACATGACTAGTTTGAACATCCAATTGGCTAGTGCGCTCAGCAGGACTTGGGGGCCCGATAACGAAATTGTTGTGACTAGGCTGGACCATGATGGAAATGTCAGACCTTGGGTCCTGGCTGCAGAGTGGTCGGGTGCCACCCTCAGGAAAATAGACATCAATCCGTCGGACTGCACATTAAACATGGATTCAGTAATATCGTCGATTTCGGAAAGGACTGCACTAGTGGCGGTTGGTGCGGCTTCAAACCTATCTGGAACGGTTAACGACGTTAGGAAAATTGTTGAGATCTCCCATGGGTTTGGCGCGGAGGTGGTAGTTGACGCGGTCCATTATGCTCCTCACTCTCTTATCGACGTTGTAGAGATTGGTTGCGACTACCTCCTCTGCTCGCCGTACAAGTTCTTCGGCCCTCATCAGGGTTTGTTGTGGGGCAATGCAGAGAGAATGTCTGAACTCCCTGTCGCCAAACTGAGAGTTTCTTCAGAGAGAATTCCATTCAGGTGGATGACTGGAACCCAGAGCCACGAAGGAATGGCAGGAACCATGGCTGCAATCGACCATATTGCTTGGATTGGTAGGGAGTGCGCTGGGGAACCCTCCCTTGCCAGGAGAGATGCGCTAAGGGAGGGGTATGCTGCTATTGAAAGCCACGAGAGGAGGCTTTGTCTCAAAATGTTGGAGGGTTTGGGGAAAATAGACGGGTTGAAAATCTGGGGAATCACCGATCCACGAAGGATTTCAGAGAGGTCCCCTACAGTTTCATTCACACATCCAAGAATGACGGCGAGCGAGATTGGGCGAAGACTAGCAGACAGAGGGATTTTCGTGTGGGCGGGTAACTTCTACGCACTGGAGCTAACAGAAGCACTCGAACTAGAGCCAGAAGGAGTGCTAAGAGCCGGGGTTCTGCACTACAACACCATGGAAGAAGTCGAAGAGTTCGTTTCCTCGGTTGCAGAGATTCTAGACTAACGAGTCATTCATACCATTGGTATCTTCTCTGGCCCTCTAGGTCTCCTTCTGCTCCAATAGCGACCAAGGCGAACTCTGATTGGGGCTTGACAACAGACCTCTTCCTCTTCCCCTTGTGCAATGCCTCGTAGACTGTCTTGTTGATAGCATGACGAGTGGAGAGCCTTTCAAAAAGATGGAATCGAGAGGCTATTTCCCTCCATTTTGGTTGGACTACCCCCTCGAAAACCTTGGCCTTAGCCCCAGAACCATATCCACAAAGGCCTATACGCTTGGATTCCATCTCAGTGTTGTCTAGATAATCCGACTCCATTGCTGACATCAAAGCCAGGAATATTGACCCAGTATACTGGTTTCCAATTAAACTAGAAGCCCTCTGGGTCTTCTCAATCCTCTCATCTACGAAGATTCGGAACTCTTCAGTTTTAGAAATCAATCTGCGGTATGAGTCGTTCGCACTCTCGAATTCCTCGATTCCATCCAAGGTGTCTGGAAAATCGTCCGGGAGTGGCTCCGATCCGATCTCTTCAGTAATTTTTTCCCACATTGGAAGGTGCCTCCTATCATGGCGAAAAACGTCAGGGAACATTCTCTTACCCTGGAAAGCATAGGGGAGATGAACGATAATTCGGCTCCACTGGTTGGTGAGAATCTCGTCATTATCCGGATCGTACCTCCTCTCCTGAATGGCCTTGGAGCGGAAGTCGATGAATGCCTGTTTTACCGACTCAGAATAACAACGATTGGAGAACTGGCCATCGAAAACAGGCGTGTCCTTGTGAATCATGAGCTTCTCGTTCTCGAAAAGAACGTCATTCTTCTTGTTTGAACGGGGGAGTAACTTCAGAATCTTCTCTGCGAGGTTGGAGGTTAGACTGGCTCCTGACTCCTCAGCAAGTTCCAGTACATTTTCCACCACAGTTCTGGTTTCCACCTCTCTTCGGGGCTTGAAGAAGTCGTGAACAGGCATAGTAGACACCCCCCAGATGTCCGGGATGGCCAGAAGTCGGGGATTGTGACGAATCAGGATGGCACCACCGCCTGCCCCCTGGGTATACTCACCAGATGAGCCGAGATCATACTTTGCGTTGTCAGCGAAGACAACGATTCCAACCCTATTTCGATTTTCTCCCCCTCTGGCGACCCAGTCGAGTGTGTTGTGCATCGCATCGACCGCCCCTATACAGGCGAATGTCATGTCCACCACGTCGCAATTCCTGAAGCAGTTCTTCCCGTGCTTTTCCGAGTATCTCTGTTCGAGCATGTCCATGATATATGTCGCTGTGGGCTTAGCACCATCGAGAGCTGATTCTGTCCCGAGATATATCCTCCCTATTGACGAGGGATCTATCGAGTTCCTGTCAATTAGGCGTGACACAGCATTTGCTCCCATGGTAGCGGTGTCCTCGTGAACGTCGGGTATTGCCATGGCCTCTAGACCCAGTCCCTTGCTGAGCTTCCCGTAATCTGCACCTCTGAAATCGGCGAAATCCTGCATGGCGAAGTAAAGTCTGGGAAAATGCAAGGCTATGTCGTCGATACCTACCTCGGACATTGAACCAACCTATCCGAGCGAAAATGGCCTACATTATCATCCCTATGCAAGCGGCAATTGTCAATTGCGTATATTCCGAGAAACTAGTTGGAGCCGGTTAGTTGGTTCATTGCTTCTAGGAGATCGGGTTTTGTAGAAAGGTGCTTTGAAACATGTTCCAGGACCTCGGATAAGCAGTCTGCTACGGCAATCTTGGCATCAAGGGGGTGGATCCTGCCGTCGGATACGGCATCTGTGAAACTCTGTAGGTCCGTCCAATCCGAGGGATTCCCATACTGGGGGTCTGGGGTTACTGTAATCGAACCACGTTTTGGAAGAACCACGTGCTTAGCGATCTCGAATACTGCGGAGTTTGGGTTTCCTACTTCCAGGAAGGCCTTCCTCATCTTGGACCTAACCGATTCAGAGTCGTCATCAAGTAATATTGCGTTTCCCGGGTCGGATTTTGACATCTTATGATCAAAAGAGTCCATCCTCTCACCGGGACCCTTTAGTCCGGACATCATAGGAGTGTGGATACAGGTTGCCTTGGTCCAGTCGAACTTGTCTGCGACCTCCCTCATGTACATGTGGGCCTTTCGCTGGTCCATTCCTCCGAATGCTATGTCTACCTCAAGTTCGAAAACGTCGGCTGCTTGTAGTGCCGGATAGAAGAACGCGGAGAGGTCATGTTCCGAGGAGTCTTCATCTCGTCCCATGATGCTGAATGTTCTGCGAACTCTTGAGAGACTCATGTTCTTCGAACACCTTAGGACTCGTTCCCAGTATTTTCCAGAGTCCATTAAATTTGAAGCACTAAGGAATCGAAGATTGCCCGGTCCCTCGCCTTCATCGGGGTTACCTAGAATAGCTCGGAAAATCTCAGTCAGATATTTCCCTGAAAGTACAATTTTTTCCATGTCACGGTCGAACTTGTCGTTGACCCAGGCATGCCAATCAGCGAGAAGAATAATCACGTTCACACCCTCATCAAGCATGTTTCGGATGGTATCGGCTAGGAGCATGTATGCCAAGTGCGCCTTCCCGCTAGGCTCGAGTCCTATATACGCGACCAATTGTCCGTCTCCCGAGTGCGAAGGACCGCCTGCTAAAACAGATGCTACATGGTCTATACCGATTACCTCCTGACAACCGGAAAACATTCTACCTATCTTGTCTCGCGACTTCTTGTCCAGCCCAGAAAGTGGATCCTCTTCGGACATCTGCACACCTAGTTGAACAATTTATTCAGTTTCTCTGCACGTCCAGCGGCCTTAGTGTTGTCATTGGCTTCTAAAAGTGCCTCAATCTCCGATATCAGAGCATTGGCTTGAGACTTCTGGTCCTCAGAAATGCCATCTGACATCTCCATAAAGTGATTTGCTGCGGAAATAGCGGATTTTGCCTTAGAAGCCTTCTTTGCCCATTCCTTGGCCTTATCCCCACGCTGCTTTGAATTGTATCCAGTTGCCCTATCCAGGAAAGAAGTCCAACGCTTCCTATCATCCATTGCTGACTTCATGGACTCTGGGTCATCGAAGTCGGGGGGGACGTTGGTTACATCCACAATCATTGCCCCCTTCTCATATCTAGCATTGATTTCGGTCATTACTCCGTGGGAGCCTTTGAACGAGCTTTCCGAAGTCCCCTCTATATTGTCGAAGAACTCCTTAGCGAGCCCAGGAAGTCCCCCATTTGCATCAATCTCTTTGATAAGTCCCCTTCGAACGTCAAATCTCTCCATAGCTCCCCGGATGAATTAGCCCACTTCAATACTCCCGACCGGTTTGCACCCTATTACCACTACAATGGCTAAACGGTGTTTGTGGGTCCGGTGCCCGTGGACAGGCTGCCTGCACTAGCAATTATGGTCGTTACTTCGGTGTTGATTTGCCCCATTGCAGTGGCTCAGTCGGCCGTAAGTTTGGGCGTGGTGGTAAGCCTAGGAGAAGTAGATCTAGGGCTAGAAGGAGCATCCATTGCCCCCGATCGAGGGGCTGTTATCGCACACGGGGCGGATTCTTCGATTTTCCTTATCAACCCCGAATCTCCTGAAAACCATAGCAAGTTGAATCACTCGGGAGAATTTACCTTACGTGATTCTTCATTCCACCCGAGGTCGAACACCGCTCTAATTGTGGGTGACCAAGGGGTCGTTCTAAGATATGTTAGGGCGAACAATTCTATCCAGAACGTGGGTGGGGGATTGTTGTTTGGAGACACAAATCTCAGGGCGATATCCTGGAATGAAGACGGAAGCTGGGCGTATATAGGGGGGGAATCTGGGTGGCTCTGGAGGGTTAGGGGCCTAGAAGACGGAGGGTTGGAAGCATTTTCTCTCGAAGGAAGGGGGAATAGCGACGTCAATGGGATTTCATGCGTTCCTGGATTAAATGTCTGTGTAATATCCTCTAGCGTCGATGGGATTGGGGTTATCGATGAAGACCATCGAATACACTGGATCGGAGGTGTTGGCCTTCCCTGGGTGGACTTGGTTTGCCCCGCTGTAAGTGAAATGCGGTGCGTTGTGGTTTCTACTGACTTGACGATCGCTATTGTGAGTATTAATCCCGGAGACGCATCGAAATCCGTGATTTTCGATAATGATGTGGTGAAGCTACAGGATGCGGAGGGTCTTATCAACGGGATTGAGGTTCAATCTGAGGGCAAATCTCTAATCTCGATTGCCCCGTTTGGCATAATCGAGCACGACCTCCAAGACAAGACCTCATACCGGTGGCTGGAAAATTCTGACGCGGTGAATTTCAGTGCTCAGATTTCTGACGAACGGATTGTGTCGACATGGAGTACCGGCTTCTTTGAAGGATGGCTGATCACTGGTGAAGGTTCCGTGGTATCCTTTTCTCCTAGCAAAGATAGTAATGAAGGAGGGTTACTAGGAATTTGGATTGGGGTTGTCATAATAGGGGGTGCGACTTTGTTGGTTATCAGCCTAATTACAAGCTCCTCTCCAAGACTCTCCAGATGGGTTGCTAAAAGGATCGGGAGCGAAGAAGAGCGCAAGAGAGCAATCAGGGAAGAGAGGCTCATCTCCAAGAAAAAATAACGAGCATAGATTCATGAGGGCGTTGCCTCGCGAAAGGTCGGGGAATATGGCATACGAGGCCTTGGACTTCTTCGACATAGATTCCCTCTTGACGGACGAAGAGAGGATGGTCCGAGACATGGTCAGGGACTGGGTCGAGGACAGGGTAATCCCGAACATAGAGGAATCGTGCAGAGACGGGGTGTTTCCTGATGAGTGGAGAGTCGAAATTGGCGAGATGGGCATTCTAGGAGCCCCCCTGAAGGGCTACGGATGTCCGGGGCTATCCTACGTGGCATATGGCTTAATCTGCCAGGAGCTGGAGCGAGGAGATAGTGGAGTACGCTCATTTGCCAGCGTCCAAGGTTCGTTGGCAATGTACCCAATCTGGGAGTTCGGTACTGAGGAGCAGAAGGAGCACTACCTCCCCAAGATGGCGAGCGGCGAATGGGTTGGTTGCTTCGGACTAACTGAGCCCGATTACGGCTCTAATCCCGGGGACATGATCACTCGTGCTGAAGAAGAGGGGGACCACTTCATAATCAACGGAGCCAAGATGTGGATTACGAACGGAACTATTGCTGACGTGGCAGTGGTTTGGGCGAAACTGGATGGCGAAATCAAAGGATTCATCGTAGAGAAGGGAGACGAGGGTTTTAGTGCTCCAGAGATGAAAGGAAAGCACTCACTAAAGGCCAGTGTGACGAGCGAGCTAGTTTTTCAGGACTGCAAGATTCCGAAGAGCAGAATTCTACCAAATGTGAAGGGCCTGAAAGGCCCGTTCAGTTGCTTGAACAACGCTAGGTACGGGATTTCCTGGGGTGCTGTTGGGGCCGCGCAGTCTTGCTTCAATTCGGCTAGGGAGTACTCTCTTAGTAGAATTCAATTTGGGCATCCAATTGCATCTTTCCAGCTTGTTCAGAACAAGCTGTCCTGGATGCTCCGCGAAATTACCAAAGGACAATTGCTAGCATATCACATGGGCAAAAAGAAAGACGACGGAAGTTGGATACCTGAGCAGATATCACTAGCTAAGATGAACAACGTGGACATGGCCCTGGAAATCGCCAGGATGTCCAGAGACATCCACGGTGCAAACGGAATCCTGGATGAGTACCCAGTAATGAGGCACATGGCTAACCTTGAATCGGTGAAGACCTACGAGGGCACCCATGACATACATAATCTCATCCTGGGGAGGCATATCACAGGAATACAGTCATTCACGAGAGAGCCATGAACATTCAAGATTAGCCTGTCCCAATATTGAAAGAGTTCCCGAATACCGAACGGTTCGGTGTGAAAATGGGGATAGCGGTTCTTCTGAAGCAGGTTCCCGATACAACTGCAAAGATTAGCGTATCTGATGGCAGGGTAGACGAGAGTGCAGTGAGCAAGTGGTCAATCAGCCCGTATGACGAGTACGCTCTGGAGTGCGCGATACAACTCAAGGAGGCAGGTTACGGCGACGTAGTGGCGATAACATGCGGCCCTCAACGCTCTTCCAAGGCCCTGACGGAAGCAGCGGCAGTTGGTGCAGACTCGTTGGTACACGTTCTTGTTGACGGATTCCTCGACAGTTTGCAAGTACAATCACTTCTTTCAGCGGCGATTACAAAATTCGAATCCGAAGTGGTGCTATGCGGGAAACAGGCCGCGGACACAAATAGCGGCTCCACTGGAGCTGGAGTCGCGAGTCTGCTAGGATTCTCTTGCGTAGGCGTCGTCTCAGATATTTCTATTGAAGGAGGAGTTTTCTCTGCCACACGTTTGGGTCCTTCTGGATTGGAGAAAATTGAGGCTTCTGCGCCCTGTGTTTTCACATTCGATAAAGGTGAGACTGAGCTCAGGAGGCCGAACGTAAGGGGAATAATGATGGCCAAGAAGAAGCCAATAGAGACGGTTTCGTCAGCTGATCTGGGAGTTGATTTAGCAGACTCACCCCTCATAGTAGATTCCCACTCATCGCCACCCCAGAAGCCTCCCGGGCAGAAATTCGAAGGTGCCGAGTCGGTTCCTCTGGTTGTTGAGAAGCTTCGTGATGAGGCGAATGTAATCTAGGTGATATGATGGAAGTAACAGTGATTTCAGAGGGGATCGAGGGTTCCCTGCACCCAGTCACGGCGCAGCTGTTAGGGGCGACATCCTCCTTGGGAGGGGGCATTACAGTACTCTGTCCCGGAGGAGTCGGTGCGGCTGATGCAGCATCCATATCTGGTGTTTCCAAAGTGATATCAGTTGAAGGGGAGTGCTTCATGTCATACGACTGCAGTGCTTGGTCCAAGTCTCTGGCACCACTGGCGAAGGGGGATCTAGTTGTTGCCTCGGCATCTTCCGTTGGGAGAGAACTAGCTGCTTCCATTGCAGCAATCAGGGGAATCCCGGTGTTGCAGGACGTTACAGGTTTGGAAGAAGGTTTTGCGGTAACTAGGCCGATTTACTCCGGTAAGGCCATAGAGCAAATCACGATAACCCCCCCTTGCTCAATTACGCTTAGAGCCAATTCATTCGATGCTGCGGGCAGCGGAGGCAATGCTGAGGTGAGCACTGTGAATCAGAGCGCAGACGTTACAGTGGCTGTAAAACAGGCACTGACAAAGGCCGGCGAGAAGCTAGATGTCGCAGAGGCGGACATCATAATCTCTGGAGGTAGGGGCATGGGAGATCCCGCAAATTTTTCGAAACTCTACGAGGTAGCTGATATCCTAGGGGCAGCAGTGGGCGCTAGCAGAGCGGCTGTGGACACCTGGGAGGAGATCCCACACAGCATGCAAGTGGGTCAAACAGGAAAAACTGTAACCCCAAACCTGTATATTGCAATAGGCATCAGCGGTGCGATTCAGCACCTCGCAGGAATGAGAACAAGCAAGTATATCGTTGCAATAAACAAAGATGCGGAAGCACCCATATTCGGGGTGGCCGATTATGGAATCGTCGCTACCTGGGAGGACGCGCTACCTGTCCTGAAGAAAGAGCTCGCAGCTCTACTTTCAAACTGAAGCCGGCTTCTTGTTTGAGTCTGCTCTTGCACCCTCAACTCTGCTCAGGTACTCTTCAGTCACCCCTCCTGTGACGTACACGCCATTAAAGCAAGAGCAGTCGAAGTTTGCTAGAGATGGCTCCCCAGCACCTATGCATGAGTCAACTAAATCTTCCAAATTCTGGTAGATGAGCCAATCTGCACCTATGGCTTCGCAAATCTCCTGGTTTGTCTTTCCGAAAGCGACGTATTCCTCTCTAGCTGGCATATCGATACCGTAGACGTTGGGGTGGATAATTGGTGGTGACGATGAGGCGAATAGGACCTTTGATGCACCAGCCTCCCTGGCCATGCGTACTATTCTCCTAGAAGTATTGCCTCTGACGATGCTGTCGTCCACTATCAGAACGGCCTTCCCTATGAACTCGTCATCGATTGTGTTGAGTTTCTTCCTCACAGAGTCCTTCCTGATACTCTGCCCGGGCATTATGAACGTCCTTCCTATGTATCGATTCTTTACGAAGCCCTCCCTGTATGGGACGTTTAATTGGCTTGCTAGCCCTAGTGCTGCTATTCTTCCGCTATCCGGGACGGGGATCACTGCGTCTATCCCGTGATTAGGGAGAATTCTCTGGATGCTGTTGGCTAGTGCCTTACCCATTCTAAGCCTAGCTTGGTGTACCGAGATTCCATCGATGACAGAGTCGGGCCTTGCAAAGTATACGTGCTCGAAAATGCAGGGAGTGTGCAAGATTTTCTGGTGGCAAATCTTCGAGTTAGTCTCTCCCCCAATTCTCACGATAACTGTCTCCCCTGGTGAGACGTCTCTGTCTAGTTCGAACCCGAGAGCCTTGCATGCAACACTTTCAGATGAAAATAACCTCTCAGTGAATCCCCCAACTTCCCTCTTTCCCATGAATAGTGGGCGAATTCCGTTTGGATCTCTGAAGGCAACCAAACCCCACCCTGTAATCAGACATACAACACTGTAGCTGCCTTCTACCCTGAGGTGGGTCCTCTCAATAGCCCGAAATATGTCGGCCTCAAGTAGGGCTTTCATGCCTCCAGGTCTACCATTAACAGATCTCTGTACCTCTGCAGCGAATAAGTTGAGTAGGGCCTCCGAATCTGAGCTTGTGTTAATCCTCCGGTGATCGTACTCCAGTAGGCCCGAGATTATGTCGGGGGTGTTGTTTAGGTTGCCATTGTGAGCTAAGCTGACCCCGAAAGGGGTGTTTGTGTAGAATGGCTGGGCCTCGGAAGAAGAGTTTGAGCCTGCAGTGGGGTACCTAACATGGCCAATCCCCATAGAGCCCTCTAGCTTCTTCATATGCTTCTGGCGAAAGACGTCCCGGACTAGGCCATTCGCCCTCCGGTGACATATATTGTCCGAGTCGCTTGTCACAATTCCTGCGGCATCCTGCCCTCTGTGCTGGAGTACTAAGAGGGCATCATATATCGAAGTGGCAACTTGGGTGCCAGGAGAGCCAACAATTCCGATGATACCGCACATCGGATACCAGACTGGCCTGAGCAACTAGGACTTAGGGATTTTCGGAGCAAGATCACTTCTTCTGCCACATGGACCTGTTTCTCTTGCTCCACCTGAACTTCCTGAGACGAGAGGTATCTCCATAGCCACAGCTAGCGCACTGACCCTTCTGCTTGTGATAAGAATGACGGCCGCATCTCCTGCATCTAATGTGGGTTGACTTCTGCCTCTTCCCCATACTCGGTGTGCCCTTTGACATACTATATCCCCCTAGGACGTCGCGCCCACCGACCGATTTGTTAAGAGGGTTATCCTGAGCATGTACAAGGTTACAACGCCCGTAATGAGGGGTAATAGCGAGAAAATTCCCACAATAGCTGCACTCATTGATTCCCTCAGGACTAGAATCGGACTCAATTCGGTTACAACTAGCCCGATGTACAATGCCAATAATCCGGAAGCCGAAATGGACAACATGGGGACTAGCATCTTGTGGTAGGGATTGAACGTGGAGATAAGGTGAATAACGAAGAAGGAAGAAGATAGCAGGACACCCCCTGCAACGAGGACCAGGGGCTCAGAAAAATCAGTCACCACCCGTCTCACCCCCTAATCTCCTTTCTATAATCGTCCTCACGAGTAGCTCTTCTTCGTTGGAAAGCGGCTCGGACTCTGAGGAAAAACGAGAGTATCTCTCCGCCAAAACAACCCCGGAGGCGAAAGCTATGATTCCGACTATCAACCCCAAAGAGGCCCAAATTCCCAGAATGGCCTCTGAGGCGGACACGGAATCGAAGTTTGCTGCAATTAAATACCATGAAATTGCAATAGATACCCAACCGAGAGCCATCTCCAATGGCCGAGATTTCCAGTACGTGGGTGCTGCCCTGAGGATCAACATCACCCCCAATACGAATGGGGCCAACCAGATGATGAGCTCTACTGCAGAGTGATGGAGATCACTTTCTGGGCCTTCCATCCCACTGGGTAGTAGAAACAGACAAGTCAATCCCAGAAGTGCCAGTGGGGTGCCGAATCTAGATCTCTTGAAGGCGGGACCCATTCTATGAATACAATACCCCATTGTGATAAGTGCAAGGGAGGACCAAACTATCGCAGCATCGGTCGACACGATTATTGGACTGGGGGCGCATTCATGTGTTTTTCTTGGGTTTGAGTATTCCCATGACTCAAATCGCTTGACTAGATTCATATACGGGTCATCGGTGGCTCGCGGCGCACAAGTAGTGCTAGGTGAGTATAATGGTGAAAATGCCTAGGAAGGTAATGCGGTACAGCCCATATGCAGGAAAGCATACCGAACACACGGTTGAGCGGGTAAAGAAGCGGAGGGCCAGCGAACTGAAGTGGGGTCAGAGGAGGTTTCGGAAGGTCACTTCCGGATATCGCGGATTCCCAAGACCTAAGCCCTCTGGCGAGAAACCGACCAAGAGAGTCAATCTGGTCTTCAGGTGCACCGAAACTGGAAAGGCTCACTCTCCGAAGGGAAAGAGGGCCAGAAAGTTTGAACTGGTAGATAATTGAGGTTTTTTCTTGGCTGGTAGATTTCTGAGAGTCAGTTGCAGGGACTGCGGAAACGAAGTTACTATCTTCGAAAGGGCGTCTAACACGGTATCCTGCCCGATTTGTGGGTCTACCCTAGCTGAGCCATCTGGAGGGATGGCCAATCTCACTGGTTGTACGGTGATAGAGGAACTGAACTAGAGAGGCGGCATCTTGGCAGAATTAGCTGACGGCTGGCCCGATGAAGGGGAATTGGTCGTTTGTTCTGTCAAGAGTGTGAAGGAAAACGGTGCCTATCTTGATCTAGACTCGTTTCCTGGAAAGGAAGGTTTCGTCTTCATCGGAGAAATAGCAACTGGATGGGTCAGGAACATCAGGACCCATGTCAGAGAAGGACAGAGAGTGGTGGCCAAGGTAATTGGGGTAAAGAAAGACAGGGAGAGCATCTCACTCTCCATTAAGTCGGTTTCCGAAGAGCGCAGGAGGGGTGCCCTCCAGTCTTGGAAGAATGAGCAAAGAGCCGCACAAATAATGAGGGTGGCCGCGGAAAGAGTGGGTTGGGATGAAAACAAGACGGAGTCAGTATCGGACGAGATGAAGGATTCATTCGGATCACTATACGGAGCTCTGGAGGAGTGTGCAATTAGCGAGTCTGCTCTCTCGGACGCAGGATTTGAAGGAGAGTGGATGGGGGTCGTTACTGAGCTCGCGATTGAGAACATCGTCCCACCTTTCGTTGAAATAAGGGGCTTGTTCGAGATCGAGGTCTGGGGACCGGAAGGGGTCAATGCCATCAGGGAGGCGCTAGAGTCGGCAGAGGCCTGTGCAGATGGATACGAGGAGGTTTCTCTTACATGCCACTACGATGGAGCTCCAAATTACAGAGTCGACATCAAGGCTCCCGACTACCCGTCTGCAGAGTCAGTTTGGGAAGCTGCACAAAGGGCGGCCAGCGAACAAATTGGAACGGTAGAAGGCTCAATTGCAATAGAACGCTTCTAATCGTTACAGGATGAAGAAGATACTTCATGAACCTGTTGTGATGCCTAATCATATCCATGGCTAGGACAAGGCTGCAACGCTGCAAGGATTGCAGGGGTTTCGGGCTAGGCCCCAAATGCAAAGATTGTGGGGGGGAAATGGAGTCTGCAGCGGCTCTGAAGTTCTCCCCGGAAGACTCCCAGGGGGCTAGAAGGAGGAAGAGGCAGGACGCAGGAAGCGATGAGTGGGTCAAGTCACTGCCCAGCCCCAAAAAGAAAGAGGGTGACCGGAGTTGAATAGGACAAAGATACACTGGTTGGAGGGTGAAGGACTGCCCGAAGACTGCATAATGATAGAAGCGGTTCCAGGTGTAGGTAACGTGGGCAAGATAATGGTCGATGCTTTGGTTTCAAAGCATCCCTCAAGGACGATTGGATGGGTTCTTCATCCGGAATTCCCCCCTCATGCAACCTTAGGCAAGGATGGTCTTATTGCTCCTCCGAGACTTGAGATAATCACAATCCTACTGCCAGACGGGGGGACGGTCGTTGCAATTACAGGAATAATGCAGCCGATGACTGCTGCAGGGCAGTACGAAGTCGCGGAATCGATACTCGGTCTGGCGAAACGGTACAGGGCTACTCGTCTACTGGTTCTAGCTGGACTGGCTGCAGAGCCGGACTGTCGGGCGATTCACGTCATCTGCTCTGATAGTGAATTGAGGAGAAAACTCGAGAAAGGGGACATCGAGGTTAGCAAAGATCAACCTAAACAGGGAATGATAGGGATTGCAGGAATGGTGCTTTCCCTCTCGTCGACGTTGGGAGTCCCGTCTGTCGGAATAGTTGCTGAAACGATAGGTGCTAGTTCTGACGTTTTAGCGGCAGATAGGATGGCGAAGTGGGTTGAGCAAGCCTTCGAGATTCCCCTTGACTTGGATTTGGACACCACGAAGGAGACTGCGGCGAGGCTGATGGAGGAAATAGGGGTGAGCGGTTCAATAGATGACCATCTAGGGGTGGAGGAGCAAGAGGTTTCCTCCGACTTCTACGTGTGAGCGGCAACCAAGACTCGATCTGCCATCTCGGGCATATCAATACCGGAATTATGGAATGCCTCGTAAACTGATGAAAATGGCCTGTTTGGTGATTTTCTGGCCAATTTTCCTCTGGTACTAACAATAGACCATGCGGACCTTTTGCCAATCCCCGGTATTGACTCCAATTGCCTCTGGGTTGCTTCGTTGATATCTATGCCAAGCTCTACACCGGAAATGCTTCTATTTCCGTGACCGGTGATGAGGACGTCGGAACTGCTTTCCAATGGAATCCGGTATGAAACTCCAACTAGTATTGGATAAGCTCCGATCTGTCTGCCGAACGTTACTCCCGGTGTCCCATTGATTTCGGGGTCCCTGTAAATGGGATCTGTAACTTGTTCGGGCCTCCTTATACGATCGTCGTGGGCTTCCCACCGAACATCCCTCAGGATGCTTCCCTCTGGGAACATCTCCTTCAGCAGAGGATTGTCTATCTCATCCCTTACACAGGTCTTGAATCGCTTAAATTGCGACTCGTTTACCTCTTGAAATGAGTTTCCCTCGACTTGCCTGATATTGATTCTTCGAAGCCAAAGTCCCTCATCCTTTATGCTTCGGAGCAGATCCAGGTTCTTGTGGTATGTTGATTCCGTCTCTCCGTTTAGTCCTGCAATGAAGTTCAGACCGGGCAATAGCCTCGGGAGTCCTCTGCTTCCCTTTTCCCTACCGAACTTGTTTACCAGCCTGATAGCAGTTCGGAGTTGTTCGGAGTTACAATTGAGCCAGTTCTTCTCATGCACGGTTGGGTCGGCGGACTCGATTCCGAATGACAAGACTGCTCCATCGGAAAGAGTTTCGACCAACGTCTTGGTGATCTCGGTTGATGGCTCGATGTTCTCGGCTATGATAGATGGATTTCCGTTGTCGACATGGAGGACCTCCAGGCGCTCGTCGTCTCTGAGTCCATGGAGGACTCTAGCTATGGGCTCAGGTTGTGGGATTGGATATTCCAGATCTTCTACTCCTTCTGCGAAATAGGTGAAAATATCTGTGGCACCACCAATCCTGACATTTCTGACTCCGGAGTCCAGTGCTGCCCTCACTTCTCTGATGACATCCCCCTCTGACCTCCAAATTGGAACACCTTTCTTCGGCTCGATGCAGAATTTGCAACCCCTCTTGAACCGAACACAGCCCTGGTATAGCTCTACCTCGTAGGTTAGGGGCCCTGGAGAACCATCTGGTGAAACCAAATCTGGATGCTCGGAGACTGCCTTTGACGCAGCTCCTGCTAGAGCCCAATTTTCCCATTGCTCCGAGCTCCTCTTTCGGTTCTCCCACCTCCCGGATTCAAGGAAGTGGTTCAGAGATGCGTCTACGTCCTGTACCGTACAGAATAAGTCACCTCTTATTGGGGACCACCCGGAGTATCGCCATTGCCTGATTGCCCACCCGCCGCATAAGATTGGAGTACCTCGTGGTACGTTAGAAATTATCTGGTCGATTTCCCTTCTGCTTATTGGAGTCCCGCGCACATACTTTCCGGGGACTACTGCACCGGCAAGTATCACTATGCCTTCCAAATCGGAGAAATCGATGGGTTCTCTTCCATGTGTTTTCATGGATTCGGACTGGGACTTGTTCCTTATCCTCCACTGATCCACGGTCACGTATTCGTAAGGTAACCCTCTTGACTCCAGAACTCCGCAGATGTACCTGACATGGAACCCGATATAGTTCGGTACTCCGAAGGCTGCTGGCTCGTCCTCATAACCATCGAAAACCAGCCATCGACCCATATTCACTAGGAGCGCGTGGGGTTTGGGACTTGACGGTTCTCTCTAGCGTCGACGTCTGCGTTTGCTCTTGCTTCTTCCGCCTGAGGATGACTCCTCTACGGATATCCTCCTGCCCTTGATCTCTGATTTGTTCAGATTCTTGATTGCTTCCTTAGCATCCTTCTTGTTAGCAAAGGTGACGAAACCGAAACCTCGGGGCTTCTTAGTTTCCTTGTCCATAGCCATGTGGACATCCTTCAACTCCCCGTGTTCTGAAAAGACCTCCCGTAGGTCGGCCTCAGTTGCATCGTAGGAAACACCTCCAACGAACAGCTTGACTCCGAACTCATCCTGTGCCTTTGATCTGGCCTTCTTCATGACCTCCCTCTCCTTTGAAAGATCGTCCTTGCTGGCTTTGCCCGACTCCACCTTGCTCATGCAGTCGCGGCATCTTAGTGGCTTGCCAGGTGTTGGCTTGAATGGGACCTTCGTTTGTTCGCCGCAGAGAGTGCACTTTGCAGGGAACATCTCCCTCTGCTGCCTACTCCCGCTCCCTCTACCTCTTGATGGGGACCTTCTTGCAGAGGCAGGGATCTGGTGAGACCAGCCCCTCCGGTGATCGGCTACTGGGGATAGGTAGGGCCTTGCGCCGTCGTGCCCGAGCAATGACTCTGCCTCCTCGGACCACCTCTGTCCGGGGCGGTTCAGCTTCTGGAGGTCTGAGCTCTTTGGTATCTCGAAGCCGTGACCGAATCCGTTCGAAAGTGCCCTGAAACCCATGTAGTCGCATCTTGGGCATTCTACGTTAAAGTCGGGTTTCTTTTCACTGGATACTAGAGTCTCGCCACAGGGTGGGCATGAAGCGTGGAGTACGCCCAGATCCGGGTTTCCCTTGGTCGAAGCCTTGAGCATGGGATCGACGTTGATCACCTTGGCCCTAACTATGTCGCGCTTCCTCATCGCGTCCCCGGCGGAGGGGATGAAGCGGTCCACTATCTCAGACACGAAGATGTCTGCGAACAGTTTCAGGGCTGGGACGTCTCGATGCCCTCTCTCGTTTGTCTCTATGTGGAGGACCCTGATCTCTGCCGTCTTCTCGTTTAGTCTGTTTACCTCTCCAATCAGGACGTCACCCATCTTTGGCGAGTTGATTGCATATGATGAGGCGTCGACTGAGATTACCCCCGTTTTACTTACCAGGCGTCCTGAGATAACTGCCACGGCACCATTCTCGGAGATTTGGATTCCGTGACCTGCCTCGTCCCCTGCCACGATTTCAACGGGTGAGCCCGGAGTTACTTGGTCACCAACTGATGCTGTCATCGGCCCGCCGACCGGAAGACCCCCTATGAACGGTCCGGATGGGTTTGGTGACTCTTTGGAGGGGTAAGGCGCCAGAATACTGCTCTAGTCCTGTCTCTCGTCCTTGAGTGGTGCTCGTAGGCTGCAGGTAATGCGAAGTCACTCTCTCCATAGCTCTCAGCGCTCCATCCTGAATCATTGAAGAATTTCGCGACGTGGGTGGCTTCTGCACTGTGCATCAGATGGGCTTTGGAACCTATAGAAAGTATTGCTTCGAAGAAAGGCCTGTCTGCTCGTAAATTTTGCCTCCCCCAGGGGGGATTTGTGATTACTAGATCAAAATCTTCCGAGGGAATCTTGTCTATACCAATCCTAGTTTGTGAAACCTTCACCCTTTCATCCAGACCCAAAGATTGCACATTATTGGTGCAAACTGAACAAGAATCCTCATCGATTTCAAACAGAGTGGATGACTCTGCGCCTGCGAGAACTGCCCCTATTCCCAGAATCCCATTTCCCGATCCTAAGTCAGCGACTCTGCATCCATCGAAGATATCGTCGAATAAAAGAATGTCACTAATCCATCTGGCGGCCAATTCCCCGTCAGTTTGGTATTGCTCCAACTCCAATTTCTTTTCGTGGACACTGGCTAGCTTGGAGAGAGCAATTGCGAGGGATCGGAGGCGCATGGCTCCGCATGGGGGAGGCATGATTGAATTAATCCAAAGTTTCACTTCTTCATGATAGTTGAAATACTCTCGATTATAATGCTCTAGTGTGGAAGCGCTCGGGCTGGCTTACATTGTCTTCGGACTCTTGATTGGCGCCGCTGTGGGTTGGTTGCTCTCAAGGATAAATTCGGAATCTGAGTCTGGTGACTCCGAACAGGAGTTGATTCGTGTAAGAGCTAAACTTGAAGCTAGAAATGAGGCATTCGAAAATACTCGGGAGCAGATGCTAGACGCATACAAGTTGGCAGCGGGAGAGGCATTCACTTCTGTAATTGAGATGGCTGACAAAGAAAAGGAGTCTTCCTTCAAAACCGCCACTGATAATCTATCAAAGGACATAGGAGAATATCAGAAAGCCTTGATTGATCTCGAAAAAGGCAACAATGACATGAATATCGCACTTCGAGAAAGACTGGACTCGATGGTGGATGCTGGAATCAGGATCTCCGATGATGCCAAGAACCTCACTCGAGCACTGAAAGGAGAATCTCAAGTCCAAGGCGCATGGGGGGAGGTAGTCCTAGAAAATACACTCCAAAGAATGGGTTTCGTCGAGGGTCGGGATTATTTGAAGCAACATTCCGAAACATCGGCAGATGGGTCTAGGAAGCTGGCGGATTTCATAGTTAAACTTCCTAATGACAGGCATGTTGTACTAGATTCAAAGGTTTCATTAACGGCATATACGGAGTTTATTGAGTCAGAAGAACAAGAAGTAAAGAGAGCAGCCATGAAGAGACATTGCGAATCAATTAGGTCTCATGCAAAGAAACTCTCCTCCAAGAACTATCACCATTTGGAGGGGGTTAGCTCACTAGAGCTAGTTTTGATGGTCCCTCCGATTGACAGTGCATTCTTTGACGCAGTTAGGTTCAATCCAAGTCTTTTCTCTGAATTGGGTTCGATTGAAAAGGTTCGGGTCACACCCAGCGGAGCTCTAGATATCGTTCTACTTTTGATCAAGGAAATGTGGCAAAAGGAGAACCAGACGAAGAATCAGAGTGAGCTGATTGATCGCGCTGGAAGGCTTCACGACAAATTGGTCCTGTTCCTAGAATCGTTCACCAGCGTTGGGTTCGAACTTCGTCAGGCGAAAGAAGCTTACGAATTAGCTGAAAATCGTTTGGTGGAAGGCTCGGGGAGCGTAATTAAGCAAACTGAGAAACTTAGAGAGTTGGGTGCCAAGACTAGGAAAGACCTTCGGGGGAAGAGCGGAATTAGGAGCCTTGCAGAGAGGGCCGAGGAGGAGGAGTCATTTCTGGGAGAGTCTTCCGAAGAACATGATCGATTGGAGCGTACACCAGTTCAGAGAAGTAGTCGGGATGCCTGACGAATACACCGTTCTTGACCTATCTGAGGGTCAGTGGGACACTCCAGAGACGCTTTTCTGCATAGGGAAGTACAATGAATTACGCCCTGGCATGTACAATACTGAAATTTTCGGAGGGGAGAGGTTCCTCCATGTAGGAATTGACATTGGTGGGCCTGTCGGTACACCATGCATGGCCTTCATGGATGGGGAAGTCTCCCACTTCGGCTACAATCCAGAACCGGGGGACTATGGAAATGTCATCATAACTAAGCATTGCATCGACGGAACTAATCTATGGGCACTATTTGGTCACCTGAATTCCAAATCTCTGGAAGGCAAGTTTGTTGGTCAGAAAGTCAAAGCCGGAGAGGTCATAGCTTGGTTCGGGGACTTCGACGAGAACGGGGGTTGGGATCCCCACTTGCACTTCCAACTATCCCTAATTGAGCCTGTGACCCATGACCTTCCCGGAGTGGTCGCACCGGAGGACAGGGAGCAGGCTCTGAGGGATTATCCGGATCCTAGGCTAGTATTAGGGCCACTCTACTGAATCTCGGCCAAGTGAGACTTCAGCGAATCAATAGCGGGCATGTCTGAGGGGTCCTCTTCGGTTAGTACTGCAAGACCTATAGACACCCAGTCAGTAATGTGGGCCGCGTAGAGGAGTCTTTCGAGGAGACTCTGCCCTTCACACTCAATGACCCAGGTGGGCTTGGCCTCGACCACATTCAACATCCACTCAATCCTGGCATTAGTCCTAGGATTCAGGCCCTCACAAGATAGCACCAGCAGCGCACTATCCCCGGATGCTTTGCCAGTCCATGCGACGATCTCGTTGTGGTTCATCTCAGGGACTTCGGTTGATCGTGCAAACTGAGCTGAGTTCTCGTTGAGTTGACAGGAGAAGCGGTATGCTGCAGCCCCTAGGCACGATGGTGAAACGATCCCTATCTCCCGTCCAACTAGAGACCTGGATAGTGTCGCCGCGGTTCCAGAGTTGTTTGAAAGGTCCGCATCGGAAGATGACTCGGATAGCCTAGATAGCATCCCAGAAATCTCGTCAGGACTGGGCTGTGGGAGTAGCCCGAGAGCCCAGCATGCCGAAAGCTGGGTTCCGAAGATATGCCCGAATGCTGAGCGAGGCATCTGTCCGGGGGGGACATTGAGGCATACAGAGCCCTCCGCTTCTGCAAGAGTTCCCTCTAACTCACCCCCAGAGCATATTCCCACAACGGTCCCCCCGTTGGAAATCACCTCTCTTACTCCATCCAGGGTCTCCTCAGTGTTTCCGGAGTACGATGTTGCGATTACCAACCAGTCTGGGCCCCACCAGCTTGGAACCCCATAGTCACTCCAAACTACGAATGGAAGGCCTCCGGAATCATCAGAAAGAGACTCCAGGAAAAGCCCGCCTGCTCCCGAGCCACCCATTCCAAGGCATAGCACCCCACTCCAATCGTTGTCTTCCCGGATGTCAACTTCAATGGACATGGAAGATCTGAGGTCGTCAACGAACTTCCTTGTGAAGCCCGCCATGTCCCTCTTATCAAACGTGG
>CAYFID010000013.1:0-24229 GCA_964343205.1 uncultured Candidatus Poseidoniales archaeon
GAAAGACTGGCTGGGGTGGAGGGGGAGGGCTCGATTACGGAGTGGATAATTTGGGGCGGGCTCATCAGAGTCCTCCTCGTCATCCATCGTCGTTTCAACGCCACCAGTGTGATCACTGTTGACGAGGCATCGAGTGCCGGCCAGAAAAATCAAGGCGGCAACCTGCATGTCCAGTGTTTGGTCCATGAATGCCATTCATCGTCATCTGTAATTTAAAGAAATTGGCTGCATGAGTCCTTTGGTAGTCATCTGTTTTCTCCTAAGATATTGGTGCGAACACCGGGAGTTGAACCCGGGTTAGCAGGTTGGGAACCTGCTGTCATAACCACTAGACCATGTCCGCGGGAACACGGGGAGTTAGTGCTGGTAATTGAGCGAGTCGGTGATTGAATTGAGTTGATTCCTATACAAGTCGCCTCAGTGATTCCATTGCCGAGTCTGCCTCTCCAAGAAACTCTAGGGATGAGTCGATTCTTCCTTCGGACAGGGCCTCCTCTGATGATGAAAGTGCCCTCTCTGATGCCAATCTTTCAGGGGATTCTGGTCCAATCCCTGATGAGTCCAGCCTCTTCCTCAGATTTTTCCATTCCTCGATTAGGAAATCTAGCATCTCCTTGGTCTCTTCTGTACGCCTTTTTAGAGAGTCCAAATCTGAAGTTAGGCTGCTTATCGAGTCATCGGCTTCCAACCATCTCTCGGAGTTTGCCAGTGACTCGGCCGCTTCCAGCCTCGCCACCCAATCGGACCTGGACGCCCCCACAGGGAAGGACTCTACTATGCTCTTCCTCTGTCTAAGAGCCCTCTGAACGGACGATTGGGCCTCGCCCTCACTGCGAAGGGAGCGAATAACCCCATCTGCCAGCCCTATCGCAAGGGAGGCATTGCCCGACTCGAGTGCTTCCTTGGCTTGCTTTATCCTATCCTCTGAGTCTTTGGAAGTACCTGAATGAGATGTTGAGATGGCGCTCTCGGCATCCTCGATCGAACGACTCGCCCTCGACATCAGACCTTCTACATCCTCCATCTGTGAGGGGATTTCAGAGACAATAGCCAAAGCATATTCTGGGTCTTCGTCTTCCATTGCCTTCTTGGCTGCCTCAAGAGTGGAACGGAGTCCCTCAACCAAGTGTCCACCCCCTGATCCAACAGCCTTCTCTGCCTCTGCTATCGCCATACTAGCTGAATCCCAGTTCGACTCAATCTTTGCTGCCTTGATATTCGCCTCCCTGAATCTCTGCTCAGCAGATCTTAGTGACCCGTTTTCCATTTCTCCGACAGCTGTTTCGAATACCCTCCTTGCTTCCCCTGGAAAACCTGTGATTCCCTCTGCCCTGATTACTGCCTTTTCCGACTGTGCGCGAATCTCCCTTAGGTCATCCAAGAAAGACGTAAGGCGAGCTGCCTCCCTCTCTGCCTCAGAAACTAAGTAAAGCCCTCTTTGCGGGTCCTTGCGACCCTCCTCCCGAGCAGTCTTCAGAAGAGAGTTTGGCTGCTGCATAAGGGCATTCCCAGACTCCATCTCCAGTATTGCCCTCTCGGCCTTCTTTAAGCGATCATAGAACAATTCCCTATCATCTTCCGATCCGTCCCTGACAAGGAGGTTTGGGACTGTCGTAATCAGTGCAAGAAATGAGACGATTAACCAGGATTGTGGGCTAGTACTGATTGTAACAATGGGGATTGCCAAACCGAAACCAACAGTGGTACTCAGGCCCCTCCACCTTCTAGAATTGGGTTCAAACTGAAGTAGTTCCTTTGAACAGAAAAACAGTACAAAGGTTACGAAAATTAGTCCAAAGAAGGCAACAAGCTCAACAGCCCTAGATTCAGAAATAGAGAGATTGTGTCTGTTTAGCTCGGCGAATGCTAGCAGTGGTGGCCAGATAATGCAGCACGCAGTTGAGACCCGGGTCCTCTCTACAGGACCAAAATCAACCAAGTCAGGCATCAGTAGGGCCGCGGAGAACAACATAACAACTGGTGCGTAGCTGAATAGTGGACCAGAGTCACTTCCGAATGATTCGAACAACCACCAAGCTCCAGTGGCCACCAAAGTCATCTGGCAAAACAGTAACACCCTTTCTATCCTGATTCGCTCGGCAGCAATTGCCCGATCGGGGTAGTCAGGTAGTATCACCACAGTACTCGAAGCCCAAGAGGGGGTCAATATGTATGCGGTGCGGTGCTCGAGGGAGATTCGCATTATTCCAGATTTTCTGCCTTGGAAATGAAGTAGGCAGCTACCAGAAGTGCTACTAATCCGAGAAGTACTAGGTTATGGGTCCCTGAGCCTCCATTTTCACTTTCTATTGACACTTGCAATGGGATCCCGCCATTCGTTCCTGCTGATGCACTGTCCCAGTGTAAGCTCAGGTTCTCAACGCTTTCATTAGTAATCTCAAACTGGAATTCTATCGTACTCCGTGCGGGACCTGATTCCAGAGTGGCTGCGAATGATTGCTCTGTCCATCTTCCGCAAATTCCCGAAAGACAAACCCTGGCGAAGGCGGCATCCGATCCGTCATTCTGAACTACAACTGTCAAGGTGGCCATGCTCCCAATCTGGGCGTCTTCGGAAAGGGTTGCCTCGATAACGCTAATGTGAGCCCCCCTCTTTGGCAGTATTGCTAAATCGATTACCTCCTCATGGCTATTTCCCTTGGAGTCAGTAGAGTTGACTACTATCTGGTGATTTCCCTGGGAAAGCATAGGCAATAGAATGGATTGTGCTTCTGTCCAATTGGCATCCATAGTCAGTTCTTCGTCATCTATCCAAACAGACCAAAGTACGTCTCTAATGTCGTCCAGATCATCGAAGGAGTAGGTTAGGTCGAGTCGGAGTTCTTCATCCTCATGGGCTTCGTCATCGAACTCGATTGCAACATCGTTTGAGAATAGTCGAGGAATCACCGTGGGGGGATTAGCGTCTAGAACTCTGACTAGCCATTCTTTCATATCTGAGTTTCCAGCGTCATCAGTAACTAGCAATACAACGGCAATCTCCGTCGGATTTCTCGCAGAATGCCTATCGTTCACACCCAGGTGAGCCCCATTTACTTCGTTTCCCTGGATGGCAGTAAAATGGAACATGTGTTGGAACATCCCGAACTGCCTCCAGCCATCAGAGATATTGGTAAACATCTCGAGGAATACGGGAAGCATAGAGTCGTCCGTTCCGTTTATGTCAAACTGCAGACTTGTTCCGGCTGGTACCTCAATAACATCCGCCTGGATATCTATGCTGCCCTCCATAGTCCCGTTTGCTGAAATTGTACCTGACCAATCGGGATTGATTCCGTCGATTAGGGAGTTGTCGTTCCAATGTGAGGTGGTCCCGTGGAAGTCGGCACATGTGGCATTCACACTGAGAATGTCTCCATGTGAGAACCCTAACTCCGATGGAGTAATTTCGAACCAAGGATTTTGATGGTCATAGACCACATCCCCCTCTCTACTGACTTCCCAGTGGATTATCGGAGAATCGAGCGGGCTGTCGTTACAAGTTGCAGAAAAGGAAGAAGTTAGATTCAATGAAGTGATAGACGAAGATGGGAACCTAGATGCGGAAATTACCGGTGGAATATTCTCGCCGATTGTGATCCTGATGTCATAGGCAACAGGTGCCTCGGAACGATTCACTGTGAAACTCCCTGGACTTCCGTGGATAATCTCAGACATCGGGCTGAACTTGTACTCCCACCCTTCAGGAAGACCAATGCTGATGGGCACCTCCTCGATAATTGCACCAACTCTGGGAAGGTCGATTAGCCTCAGAACTCTTCCGTCGGATAGCCCGGATAAATTAGCAGACTCTGTCCACCCCCAGTATCCTATGGAACGATTCACTGGTCCTGGCTCAGGAGGGTCGACTATGAGGTGATTATCTCCGGAAGATTCCATCGGAGAATAATCAAAGCTGCAACATCCGCCGGAATACGCATCAGTCCAATTTCTTGCGGAGGCCACCAATACAGCAAATTCCTCTGACTCTTCCGTGTCTACCCAACCATCTGAATTTCCTAAGATAGAATCTATCTGCCCCAACAGCCCCAATGATCTGTTATCAAGAAGTTCGGTTCCGTAGCTCTCTAGCACCTTGATATCTGCGAACCAGGTTGCATTGATCAATGAGCTGTGCGAAATCGGGCCGCTAAAATTCAGGAACGTGTGACCTTGTATGGGAGAAGTGTCGTTAGAGTCAGAATGGAGTGACTCGGAAAAATTGTCGTCTAGATTATCCTTATCTGGAATTGTAATAATTACGGAAATTAGCAATGCCACTGAAAAAATGACGAGAAGCGGTCTTTTTCTTTCAAAGAACGACATTTGCTCACACCATAAAAGAAATCAGAAAATAACCTCAGAACCGGAAAAATCGATACCTACAGGAAGAACCCTATGTTCAGATCCAAGCTCACTGGAAATTTTTTCTCTAAGACCCTGTTCCCCGTATACCAAGAAGAAACCCCCCGAACCAGCTCCAAGGAGCTTTGCCCCCTTGGCACCCAACGACGTTAGAGTCTCGTGCAACTCGTCGATGTCAGAAGTGCTTATGTTAGAAGAAGTCCCTCTCTTCGACAGCCATGCTTCGTTGAGGATTACTCCAAGAGAGTCCAAGTCCCCTTTTTCCACCATTCTAGCTGCTAAGTCCGCTTGTCCTCTAATCTCTCGAAATCTTGAGTCTCTCTCGTGAGAGCTTTGAGAACTATCTAGCAAGACTTCGCTAGCGCTTCTGGTAATCCCCGTGTATACAAGGCAGAATTTATTGGAAATTTCTTCAGACATCCCTTCCAGTAAAGTAATCGGCTCGACGGTGACTCCTTGTGAGCCGAATCGGATTGAGTTGATGCCTCCGAAGGCTGCTGCATACTGGTCCTGTCGACCTATTGGGGCTCCTAGGATGTCTATCTCAATCATACATGCCTCCTCCGCAAGCTGGTCCTTAGTTGGTTTTCTTCCTTGAAGAGCGTGCAGTGCATTTAGTAGGCCCACGGTTAGCGAGGAAGAAGACCCTAGCCCTGTTCCCCGTCCTGGGATGTCGGCAATTGTTGTGACCTCCACTCCTGACTTTACTCCCGTAAGACGCATCGCCTCCCTTACTAGTGCGTGCTGAATCTCACCCACAGAATCCACATTTTCTATTGAAGAGTAAGAGACCCTGATTCTATTGTCGAACCTCTGGTTTAGCGTTACGTAGACATATCTGTCAATGGCCGTAGAAACTACGCGGCCTCCGTCGGGCTCATTCACTGCGAAGTTGTCTAAGTCCGTTCCCCCGCCGCAAAAGGACACTCGGAGGGGGGTTCGAGTGATTATCATCGGCCTCCGGGGACATAGTGTCACTCATCAACACGCCGGTAGGGGGGAATTCGGACATTTCGTCAATGACAAGGCATATGAGAGGGGCGCATCCGCGAGGAGCAGAGAGCCATGGGCGACGTAGTGACGATGGACGACCTCACCAACGAAGAGATTGTCTCCATTCTAGACGATGCCGAGCGACTGGTTCCGGTTGCAAAGGGAGAGGCCCATCTACCCATTCTACAGGGAAAGGTGCTGGCAAACATGTTCTTCGAGAACTCGACAAGGACTAGGATGTCTTTCGAGACCGCGATGAAGAGGCTTGGAGGTTCGGTGCTAAATTTCAGCTCTGTAGGAACTTCAGTAGCAAAGGGTGAGACTCTTTTTGACACAATGCAGATGATTGACGGTTATGCGGACGTGGCTGCGATCAGGCATCCTCAGCAGGGAGCGGCCCAGTATAGCGCGGATGCGGTAGAAATCCCAATTTTGAACGCTGGAGATGGGGCTGGAAATCATCCGACTCAGACAATGCTAGACCTACTTACAATTCGTCAGGCGCAAGGAAGTCTGGATGGACTCAGAGTTGTCCTAGTTGGTGATCTAAGGTATGGAAGAACGGTGCACAGCCTATCTCACGCACTAGTAAGATTCGGAGTAAGCCTCACTCTTGTTTCCCCTGATACTCTAAGGATGCCTAACGAAATCGTCTCCGATATGAGGTCTGGTGGGGCCGAAGTCTCCGAGACCGACTCTCTCCTCGATCAAATACCAACTGCTGATGTGATTTACATGACTAGAATCCAGAAGGAAAGGTTCCCTGACGAGGACGAGTATGCAAAGGTCGCAGGCATCTACAAAATCAGCGCATCTGACTTATCTGGAGCGAAGAAGGGGATGGTTGTGATGCACCCCTTACCAAGGGTAGACGAGATCGACCCCAGCGTAGACTCCACTGACCATGCCTGCTACTTCCAGCAGGCCTTCAACGGGGTACCTACACGTATGGCTCTGCTATGCAGGAGCCTAGGAGTGGAAATTCCTAAGGAGGTGAAATAATGACCGAGATGAGAAGGGTTACAGCAATCAGAAACGGGACTGTGGTGGATCACATTCCCTCGGGTAATGCACTCAGGGTAATCAGAATGTTGAGGATAGATGTGACTAGGTCCACACCCGTATCCATGGTTATGAACGTGCCAAGTGATAAACTGGGAAAGAAGGACGTACTCAAAATTGAGGATAGGGAGTTGAATCAAGAGGAGTTAGACAGGCTAGCCCTGATTGCTCCTGCAGCTAGCATCGCGATAATCAGGAATCACGCTGTGGCAGAGAAGCTCAGAGTCGAGCTTGCGGGGGAGTTAGTAAACATAGCAATGTGCTCATTCTCCAACTGCATAACAAAGAACGAAAGGGAGCCACTCCCAGAGAGGTTGAAGGTCGTCACTCAGGACCCTCTAGAAGTTAGGTGCTACTACTGTGGACGAGGTCAAGACATCGAAGAGCTAATTGACAACATCCTCTAACTTTTCTTCAAGGTGCTTCCGCCAACCACTTCCTCATTGTGCAGGACTGGCAAATTTCTCTGCTTGTTATCTCCCCGCACTCTGAACATTGGTTGACCTCCTGCTTGGAATTGGGGTTTGCCCCTCTATGTAGTTCCCTGATCTGATCCAGAGAGTGAAGAAGGCCATGTCGGGCTCCTGGAGTCTGTGACTCTAGCTTAGCAACCACTGCCCTGCTCTGCTGACGCATGGCTCCGAGCGAGTGAGGGCATTCCCCATGGTGAATAGGGAGTCCTGCGTGAATCGCATATGCATGAATCTCCTGTTCAGGAACCCACCGTAGAGGGACAATTCTGGGGACAATGCCCTCGATAGGCTCCTTTGTATGGGGTGCAAGCCTTACTGAGCGTTCTATCTCCCCCTTCTGAAGATTCATGAGAACTGACTGGGCCATATCATCCAGATTGTGACCTAGCGCCATTACGTCGGCATCCAGCTTTTCAGCCAGGGCATTCAGGCTCTGCCTTCGGAAAACCCCACAGAACGAACAAGGCATCAGACCATTCGCCTCAGCGTGCCTGTCTCCGATACCGGGCATGACCTGTACTATGTGATCCATCCGACCATATCCCATCTCCTCGTAACTCAGAGTCTCGAATCTAACACCAAGTGACTCAGCAAGTTCCCTCGCGTACTCCATCGATGGTCTACGGTAACCGTCAATTCCCTCGTCTACGCACCCAGCAACTAATTCGACATCTCTACGACGACCTAGGATTTCCACCATCATTGAAAGCAGAACAGCAGAGTCCTTTCCTCCAGATATAGCAACAAGAATTACGAAAGGAGAGTTGTCCTCCCTAGTAGCTTTTTTCGGCAACGCTAGCTGAAGCCTAAGTTCACGAGATGTCCGCTTACGGATAGAGGAAAAGAGATGCCTTCCACAAAGATGCTGGCCACTGTAGGCCTGATGGACAAGAGCAGCAGAGCGGCACCGGCTACAGGTTTGCACTTCTATGACCTCGTCCATAGGAAGCCGCCAATAACCACAGGCTTGAACCCATCCTCCGGTGATTTGATTCGCGCTTCCCCGATCGTAGGCCCATGGGGGAACCAAATGCTCTTCCCAATAGAACGAAAATCGGATCAAAGGTTTTCTCTCCGTGGGTGGACAGGGTCTCGCTTGTCGCACTTGCATTGGTAGGCTATTTTGCTGCCCCGGAGATATCATCGGTACTGGAGGAGTGGCTTGGAGGATGGTCTATGGTTGTCACAGGATGCGGACTGTTAGTGCTAGTTCCGTTAATAGCTACCTGGATAGGAAAGCTGAATGTCAGGATAAGGGCATGATCAGGAACGCATCCTAGCAATTCCTGATTCGATATATCCTGAGACAGTCTGCCAAGGGACCACAAACCTCATTCCCGCTACAGCGATAATGAAGAGACCTGCGGAAATCACCTTGCCATAGGTCATCTGAAGTTCCAGGGACTCCTTTACCTGCCCAGTCCACTGTGTTCCCTCGAGAATGCCCACGATGGAAATCATGAGGTCATCGAATGCAAGTGCTAGGGCGGTTGTGATTGCAACAAGGGCCACTACAACTCCGAGTTGGATGAGATGGGAGTTCACCACGTTGTTGAACTGCCTTACGAACTCTGGATCCCTCTTCGATTCTTCAGGAAGGGATGCTGCGTATTCCATGTGCGCGATTGCTGCTGTTCCCGACTCCATGAAAAGAAGCATTAGAATCGCAACCCCTAGAAGAGAACTGGCTAGTGGGGAGACTAGCCCCCAGAACATTGTACCCTCTCCAATCTGTGTCGGAAGGGCCCTCAGGCCTACGTCAACCTCTGAAACAATCGGCTCAAATGTGAGAATCGAGTGAAATGCTATTACCACAATGTAGTACCCCACAGCCCATGTAATGGCTCTCTTGGATAGTCCCCAAATACCTACCAACCCAGCCAAAACTGGGGCGAATACCACTCCTAGAAATACCAGCTCCAAGACAAGTCCGAGAGGAGAGAAAAGATCACCGATGTGATTTAGGGAATCTTGGCTATTCCAGGGGAAATGGAATCCGTTGGAAACTGTAGCAACCAACCAAGAGAATAGGAATGGGATTATCATCCATGCACCGAATACTACTGCCACTCCTTGCTTTATTCTAGTCTGAATCTCGTTGGAAGACGCCCAGAACCTGTCAATCGCTACAACACAGAGGACGCACATTACTAGAGGGCCCAATAGAGACATAATTCCAGTCTGATTCACACCTAGAAGAAAATCTGGAATGAGAAGACCGTCCTGGTTGCGCATCCACATTAGCCCCCTAGTATGCTCATAAGAAGGGCACCAGCTATTTTCGCTATGGTCGATGATGAACTGATCACTGCATGGGCCGTAAATCTCGCTCATCCTCTTGAGTAATAGAAGAAGCGAAGTTGTAGAGAGAAGTTGGAGAACCAGAATCTGCCACTTCCTCCGAAGGGCGGGGATGTGAAGAGTCTCCGAGGCCTCAGCGTCCTTTTTTCCAAGTTCCAAAATTTTACCCCCTCGATTGAAGCAATGCTTGGGAAAGTTCCACGTCGGGCATCCAGTCGATTACCTTCGCTCCATAGCCAGAGACCGCAGTCAGTCTGTTCTGCCTTTCTAGCTTGAGGACTTCATAAGCCATCCTAGGAATCCTGCTTACCAGCCTCTCCAAGTCTATGCTACTGGGGGAGAGGACGATTACCTCATGTCCGTTCCCAGATAGATTTCGAATAGCAGGAAGAGTTGTCCCGTCTCCCTCCAGGCTGCTGATAATGAAAACTGGAGAACCACGGCTAATCCTAGGAGCCAGAGCGTTGGTTACTGCCTGTAGAGGCATTGAGCCAGAAGGGGAGACCGATGCAAGCCGGCTGAGAATCTTGTACTGTTGCTTATCTCCCGTGTCGGCGGGCAGGAATTCCATTCTGCTCCCATAGGTAACCATGGCGACAGAATCCTTCCTCTTGAGGAAGTGGCTGCCTATCGAGGCAGCAGCGGATGCACCCATCTCAAGAGGGTTCTTGAGGACGGTTCCAATCCTGCTGACCTCTCTAGTGTCCAAGATTACGAACACGTCGGTGACCGCGTCCCTAGTCTTCTGGTTTACCATCAGTTCTCCGGTCCGTGCGAAAGCCTTCCAGTTAATCGACCTGAGAGAGTCCGTGGACAGGTACTCCCTTAGAGAGTAGAACTCCATTCCCGGACCAGGAGTCCGTAGCGTTGTTGCTCCAGTATACATTTTTGGAACGTCTGCCCTAAGCATTGCATCCTCAACATCCCTCACTTGAGGGAAGACCGTGATATCGCATAAATCCTCAATCTTTGAATCGCTTACGAAAAGCCCGAATGCGTTCTTGTATCTAACGGAAATTGGTCCGATTGAGTAGTGCCCACGCAAAGGGCAACGAAGCATATATTCTACCTTAGTCGTCTGTCCCGGGCCCAGATTCATGCGCATCTGATTGATCCCCCTCCTAATCTTCATCTCATGTGGAACATTGTCGAAGACATCGATTTGCTGAGTCCTCCTGTAGGACTTGTTGGTTACTGTAATCGACACTTCGATGAGATCGCCCTTGTAGACATTTGAGTGTGGGACGTACCTGGTTATCTCCAATTCAGAATGGCCGGAGACCCAAGCGCTAATGGAAATAAATGAGATAAATGTGAGTCCTATTATCATCATCTGGAAGTTTGAAATCATCATCCCCACCAGAATGAGGCTGATGCCACCAGCAAGCATTATTGCTGCCTTTCTAGTCCACATTTCCGGATACACCCCCTCCCGATTCTCCCCATTGCTTAATTCGCCTGACAATTCCCACTAGTTCGTCAGGCCTGTACTTCCTTTCCTCGAAAATGAACCTAACAAGGACTGGGTCGCGAATCATCCCCTGTAGCTCTGATGCAGGCATGGAGTCGAACTCTTCCCTGGTGAGGGCGTTTATGTTCCTCACCCTAGTGAGAAGGACTTGTCTGATCTTCTCAGGCCTTTGATAGTACTTGTACCTCTCAGCGTCTCCGAACCCGTAGTAAACAACTCTGAAAACATGCCTCCAATCCTCTGGATCCTCTTTTCTAATTAGGACTGCCTCGAGGAAAATAAACAGCATCAGGAATAGGATTAGCATGGCCATCCAGTCGTTTGTGAAGTAAATCAAGAGGTAATAAAGTAGGTTGTATGTGTCTCCGAAAACGGTAGGCTGTTGATGTCTGCTCTCGTCGAAAATCACCAAAGAGTTCTCGCTGGGAGATGTTCCGTTGTCGTCGATAATAAGAGCCTCTGCTACGACGTCAAGGATCCACTTTCTATTGTCGTTTTCTGGAACTAAACCTAGGTACTTTGACTCGAAATCTGGATCGTAAATGGAGTTAATTAGAACTGAGCCGTCTGAGATGAAATGTACCCTTCCTGAGTCATATCCACGACAAAGAATCACCTCACAGTACCTTACGTAGACTGGGAACGGTCCCTGTTCGTCCCCCAGAATACCAAAGGCGGCGTAACTTCCAACGGTGTAGTTCCCATCGTCGTTATTGTCTAACCAAGAGTCTTGGGTGGTCTTCGAAATTACATATCTGTGCTCTGCTGGATTGTAGGAACCTGTCTTTTCAAATGCCGAAGGTGTGTTGGTGAGAATGTTGTAATTCTGCGACCAGTCCCATCTAGGCTGGTTTGTCGATTGATCCGTACCCAAGAACCTGTGCGAACATAGGCCAGAAGAAGATACAGTGACGAAGGGTGCACCTATCTCTGGATTACTTGGGTCTTGGTCCAGGACGTCAACCACTCCGTCCATGTCAGCATCTCTGAGACAGGGATTCACATCTGTCTGCATGCCTTGAGCAGAAGTGAAGTTGAATGCTGAGGTGGTGTTGACCCAGACAAAGTCTGAGCCAAGTTCGCTGTCGTAGCTATAGTCCGTGAACAGCCTATGATTGGTATACTCGAGTCCAAACTCCGCCGCGAGGTTGCTTGAGTAACCGAAATCGTCCATCAGAATCACCGTTCCCCCCCTTTCGACAAATTCGCTAATGGCAACTATCTCCGAAGAAGTATAGCCATCTCCTTCAGAGAACTGGACAATGTCATCCTCGCCGGTAAATCTAGGAAGAGAAATTGTGTCCCTCTCCACTCCCGAGATGATGAAAATAGTCTCCTCTGGATGGTCAAGATCACTGAGAAGTAGTGGACTGGACACTAACGCAGTTGTCTCAACACCCATGTCATTAAGCTCACTGCGGAATGATCCTAAGTCGTTCCACTCGTCCCCGTATGCGGACTGCTGTGTCTGCCCGGGAACAATGTAGGTGAAAGCGATTGAGGCTACTAGGAGGAAGAGCAAACCCCAGAAGGAAATCTGGAGAGCAATCCTCCTGTTCTTGCGAGAATTGGCAAATCGGGACAGTTGGTTCCAGTCAATCATTCAGGGTACCCCCCCTGTTCTACGAGCGAGTGAGCCAGAAGTTCGTTTTATGACCGTTATGTGGCTGTGAACGGTGAGTGCATCTACTATCTAGAGAGTTCAACCACTGAACCTACGCTGGCAACTTCCTCCACAGGAACAGAAAGGAGCCCATCATTAGTGGGCCACGGGAGTTCGTTTGGATCAATGCCGGACTCAGTGACAACTAGGATTGCTACAATGTTTCCAGTTTCTAAATCTACACTGAAGTCGGCTAGATGGCCAAGTAGGTCGCCCGCGGCATCGACGACCTTGCGAGTAAGGATTTCCTGGCCGAAAGTTGTCTTCATGTAATTCCTCAAATCAATTCTATTCCCGCTAGGCCGCTAGAAGTTCTTCTCACAGACTCAAGACCGCTAGTCAGTGTCTCCTCCATCTTGGAATAGTATTGCATCATCTCATCTGTAACCGTTGGCCTAACCATCTCGACGGCCTTCTCGAAGTGCTTCTTTGAAACGGTCTTCTTGTCATCCCTCATTGAGATCAGCGCTGCTTCTCTGCAGACTGCTTCGATATCTGCTCCGGTGTAATTCTCCATTGTCCCTGCCAGATCCTCGATCTTGAATTTTCCAAGAGGCATTTTCTTGGCGTGAATCTTTAGTATCGCTGCACGAGAATCTCTGTCAGGAGGGGGGATGTGGAGAACCCGCTCGAACCTGCCGCTTCTCATCAGTGCTGGGTCTATCATCTCAGGCCTGTTTGTTGCTGCAACTACTATGACTCCCTCCATTCCTTCCACTCCGTCCAAGCTGCTAAGTAGCTGGTTCACAACCCTGTTCATGACGTCTGAGCCTTCTCCAGAGTGGCTCCTTCTCATTCCTGCAATGCTCTCGAACTCGTCTAGGAACACAATAGAGGGGCTAGATTGCTTGGCCTTCTTGAAGACCTCCCTTACTGCTTTCTCTGACTCTCCCACCCACTTGGAGATTAGTTCTGGACCCTTGATAGTGATGAAGTTCGCCTTGGCTTCGTTTGCTATCGCCTTAGCAATCAGGGTCTTTCCAGTTCCGGGTGCACCGAACAGCATGATTCCACGAGGTGGGCTGATTCCAAAGTGGTCGAACTTGTCTGGCATGGTAAGGGGCCATTCTATGCTTTCCTTGAGTCTCTCCTTGACGTCTTCCAGGCCTCCAACCTGATCCCATGTAACTTCTGGTACCTCGACATAGATCTCCCTCAGAGCGCTGGGTTCGATCTCCTTCACTGCCTCCTGGAAGTCCGACATCCTGACCTCCATCTTCTCAATTACCTCCGGGGCAATCTCCTCTTCATCCAAATCTATCTCGGGCAAATATCTTCTCAAGGCCTTCATTGCAGCCTCTCGAACTAAGGCGGAAATGTCCGCACCCACGAACCCATGAGTGTTGTCAAGAAGCCAGTCAAGGTTGTAGTCATCACTAATTGGCATGTCTCTGGTGTGAATTCCAAGAATTTCGCCCCTTCCTGTTTTGTCGGGAACACCAATCTCGAGCTCCCGATCGAATCGCCCTGGCCTCCTTAGAGCCTGGTCAATCGCATCTCTCCTGTTTGTTGCTCCGATTACCACAACGTTGTCGCGACCACCCATCCCGTCTAGCAACGTAAGAAGTTGGGCTACAACTCTCCTCTCGACCTCTCCTGTGACATCCTCCCTCTTCGGAGCAATGCTATCCAGCTCATCGATGAAAATTATTGCAGGTGCATTAGCAGCAGCCTCGTCAAATATCTCCCTAAGCTGCTTCTCACTCTCCCCGTAATACTTCGAAATTATCTCAGGACCATTTATTGACGTGAAATGGGCTTTAGTTTCTGATGCGACTGCCTTGGCAATTAGTGTCTTTCCAGTTCCAGGAGGTCCATGAAGAAGAACTCCTCTTGGAGGATCGATTCCTAGACGACGGAACAGGATAGGGTGCTTCAGAGGTAGCTCAATCATCTCTCTGACCTTCTGAAGCTGATTACCGATTCCACCGATATCCTCGTACGAAATCGACTGGACTAGGTCCTGATCCTCCTGGTCAACTGCATCCTCCTTGATGATGATCTCTGTATCTGGAAGAACCTGTACGATCCCCTTGGGACTTGTCTGAACTATCGCGAAAGGAAGCGCCTCTGCGAATAGTGTCATCCCGGGAATGAAAATTCTGTCCCCTGCAACCACTGGCCTCTTGTTGAGGCCTCGTCTAGCGAAGCCCTCAATCCCTGGGCCGAACCTTACCTTCTGTTGCTTTGCCATCACCGGACTAAGTACAAGCTTGATGCAGGGCTCAACGTCTACCTTCCTGATTTCCGCTCTGTCGCCTAGACTGACTCCAGCGTTCTTCCTGATAATACCGTCAACTCTGATTACCCCTAGATTTGCATCCTCTGGTCGGCATCTCCAAACTATCGCCGCTGTCTTCCTCTCACCTTCTATCTCAACAATATCTCCGGGCTTCAGATTTAGGTCGTTGTCAAAGGGGACCCTGGCCCGTCCGTGACCAACGTCGCTAGGAATGGCTTTTGCAACCCTCAGTGTAAGGGATTCGCTAGAGTCTGTCGTCATTTCTCACTCCCTGCCGCAGCGATTCGTGCATCGGGGGTAGTTAAACCCAGCAATCGAGAAGTCTCCTCGGGGTAAAATGGTTATCAGAACAAAGAAGTGTGATACGCATAATTCATTTCAGAAGCAGCATTCGCGTACCCATGGCGCACGCACTAGAGACTGGATTCGAGATTTTGCACAGTGAAAATCCCAATGGAAGCCCGATGGTAAAAGGATACAACATTGTAAACGGCGAGCTCAAGTCAGCAAGCGACGGGGCAACCTTCGAGAGCAGGAACCCTGCATGGCTGGAAGACTGCTTGGGAGAGTTTCCCCAATCTACCAAACAAGATGTTCACGATGCACTAAATGCCGCTAGGGAGGCTTTTGCCGGTTGGTCCACAACTCCCGCTCCAACAAGAGGACAGATAATCGGAAACATGGGAAGGCTTCTCGCGGAGTACAAGGACGACATAGTGCGAGTGGAGACTAGGGAGATTGGTAAGACTCTCAAGGAGAGCGCTGGATCTGTCCAAGAGGCGATAGATACCTGCCTTTTCTTCCAATCCGAAGGACGTAGGCTGTATGGTCAGACGGTCAATTCGGAGCTTCCGAACAAGGAGCTATTCACATACAGAAGGCCCCTGGGGGTTTGTGGGATAATCAACGCCTGCAACTTCCCTGCAGCGGTTCCCTTCTGGAAAATGATTCCAGCAATAATGTGTGGAAATACTTGCGTCTGGAAGAGTCCACAGGACTCTCCTCTCCTATCTTTTATGCTTACTAGGATAATGCATGAAGCGGGCCTTCCCAACGGAGTGATTAACCTAGTTCACGGAAGAGGCAGCGGTGCAGGGCAGTTCTTGGTTGACTCAGCCAACGAGGGTCTAGTGAACAAGATCAGCTTCACTGGTTCCACTCCTGTTGGAAAGATGATCGGAGAGGTATGTGGCAGGAACCTAGTGTCTTGCTCACTAGAGCTCGGTGGAAAGAACCCACTAGTGGTAATGCCCTCTGCAAACATAGAGAATGCCGTTGAGGGGGCCTACTGGGCAGCGTTTGGAACTGCTGGCCAGAGATGCACAAGCCTAGGGAACCTGATAATTCACAAGGAAGTATATGACGAGTTCATGTCGAAGTTCATGGCAAAAGTAGAGACGACCAGAATTGGAGACTCGCTAAGGCACGAAGACGTACTTTACGGACCGATGCTATCCGAAAAATATGCAAACGACTTCCTTAGGGATCTGGGTATTTGCGAATCTGACGGAGCGACCAAGCTATGGGGGGAGGGCATGGTGACGAACAACAACAAGCCAACCAACTTCCTGGGTGATGCTTCTGAAGGTGTTTACATGTGGCCTCACGTTTACGCAGATGTAACCGAAGAAATGGATTGCTTCCACGAAGAAATCTTCGGGCCGGTAGTAACCGTGGTCAAGGCTGACAGTTTCGACCATGCACTACACCTAGCCAACGCTTCTCCATTTGGTCTTTCAAGTGCCTGTTACACCAACGACAGGTTAGAGGCCTACAGGTTCAAGTCCGGCATTAAGGCGGGTATGACGGGCATAAACAACTCAACTACAGGAGCAGAGGCTCATCTTCCCTTCGGTGGTGTGAAGAACAGCGGGAACGGAACAAGGGAGTCTGGGATTTGGGTAATAGAGGCCTACTCCTACTGGCATGCTGTTAATGACGAATTATCAGGGAAGCTACAGCTAGCTCAGATGGATGTGGACGAGATCCACATCGAAGAGGCTGATGCAGACTACTCTGCATTGGCCTAGTAGAGTCATTGCTGGTTAGGTGATGCAATCCCTTATGGTACATCCAACGTGCCCGTAGGGCACGGGGTGATGCGTATATGAGCGAGAGCTTGAAGCTCCCAATGAAGAAAGGGTTCGGAAAGACGGATCGCTCGGACGATTGGTGGAAGGGACCTACAGCAATGGCGATCTATCTGGGATTCATGATTGTTTATGCCACATGGAGGGGTTTCATGGAGTCTGACCTCTGGGTCTTCAGCGAATTAGGAGCTTCGGCGTGCGAAAATTGGGATTCGGCAGAGACGTTCAAAGACGTCTCAGCATGCCAGACAATGGCTATAGAACAAGAGTCGGAATTTGGCATAAGTCATGTCCTTTCCCCTCTTTACAGCCCTCTTATTTTCCCTCAATCATCCTGGATTCCCAAGGAGTTCTGGTGGATGAGCCCAGCAATGTTCATTCTGATTTTTCCAGCTGGATTCCGAGGTACTTGCTACTACTATCGAAAGGCCTACTACAGGGCTTTCTTCCAACAGCCTACCGGGTGTGCTGTCTCAAAGCCATGGAACGAGTACAGTGGAGAGAGGGGGATCTTCGTCGTCCAGAATCTGCATAGAATTTTCATGTACATTGCATTGATTTACCTGCCAATTCTATCTTATGACTTCTGGCTGTCCATAAACTTCCATAGTTCGTCAGGAGATACTTTCGGATTCTCGGTTGGATCTCTGATACTTCTTCTGAATGTTATACTGCTATCCGGATATACGCTGGGATGTCACGCTTTCAGGCATGTAGTTGGAGGGGGTTCCAACCTTTGGACCGGGTCACCAATGAATCGGATCAAGTACATGATGTGGAAGTTCTCGACAAAGCTGAACGAGCGCCACAAGGACTGGGCTCTGATCAGTCTGTTTTGGGTGATGTTCGCAGACTTCTACATCTGGATCTGCCAAGATTTTGGAATCACTGATTATGTCATATTTGGGGGTTTGTAGATGGAAGAAAGTGTTACTCATCACGAGTATGACGTGGTGGTTATAGGAGCTGGAGGCGCTGGACTCAGGGCAGCAATAGAGGCCAGTAGGATTGGCGTAAGCGTGGCAATGATCTGTAAGTCCATGCTTGGCAAGGCTCACACAGTGATGGCCGAGGGAGGAGCGGCTGCTGCTCTTGCCAACAAGGATCCTAGGGACTCATGGGAGACGCATTTCCGTGACACTATGAAGGGCGGCAAGTACCTTGGTGACTGGAGAATGGCACGGATTCACGCTAAGCAGGCACCTGACAGAATAAGAGAGCTAGAGCAATGGGGAGCGGTCTTCGATAGAACTCCAAAGGGACTAACTAGCCAGAGGAACTTCGGTGGACACACCTACCCAAGGCTAGCTCACATCGGGGATGCTACGGGACTCGAACTGATTCGTACTCTCCAGCAGAAGGGCATTCACGAAGGCATGGAGGTGTTCATGGAATTCACAGTTCGAAGAATTTTCAAGACAGATGGAAAGGTCTCAGGTTGCTTTGCATACGACAGAAATGATGGTTCACTTCACGTTTTCAAGGCTAAGACGATTGTTCTCGCTACTGGGGGAATTACACGCTGCTGGGAGGTCTGCTCGGGATCCTGGGAGTACTCCGGCGAGGGGCATGCACTGGCATACTGGGCTGGAGCCGAGATGGGGGATATGGAATTCGTCCAGTTCCACCCCACTGGAATGATTTGGCCTCCATCAGTCAAAGGAATTCTTGTCACAGAAGGAGTGCGCGGAGAGGGAGGAGTGCTCAAGAATAGCAAAGGGGAGCGATTCATGTTCGACTACGTACCAGAGATGTATGCTGATGAGTTCGCCGATACAATCGGTGAGGCTGAGGCATGGGTCCAAGAAGTTGTTAGCGGGAAGTTAGCTACCAAGAGGAGACCGCCTGAACTGCTCACAAGAGATGTAGTGGCCAAGGCGATAAACAGCGAGAAGGCCGCAGGAAGAGGCTCGGAGCATGGGGGAGCATACCTCGACATCTCCTGGAGGGACCCGGAGGAAGTAAAGAAGAAGCTTCCAGGGATGTACCACCAGTTCAAGGAGCTTGCCGCAGTAGACATTACCAAGCAACAAATGGAGGTTGGGCCTACTGCTCATTACGTCATGGGAGGGGTGAAGGTTGACCCATTTAGCCAGGAGTCCACGGTGCCCGGGCTATTCGCAGCTGGAGAGGTTGCTACTGGGCTACATGGTGCAAATCGACTTGGTGGGAACTCTCTCTCTGATCTGATTGTCTTCGGAAAGATCGCTGGAGAGAACGCTGCGAATTACTCTAGGGACAGAGGTAAATTCTCCGAGATAGCCGAGTCAGAAATCGAGGAAGCGGTGGAAGAGACCCTGGAGCCGCTAGGCAGAGAGGGGGGAGAGAACCCGGCAAAGGTAGTCAGAGACCTTAGGGGGATGATGCAGAACAAAGCGGGAATCATCAGGACCGGAAGTCTCCTGAAAGAGGCTATTGCCGATCTTGAGGCCCTGAGAGAAAGGGCGGATTCTACTTCTCCCGGGGGTGGAAGGGTGTACAATCCTGGGTGGCATCAGGCGCTGGAGATTGGTGCAATGATTGATGTCAGCAAGATGTGCGCAATAGCGGCACTACGACGTGAAGAGAGTCGTGGGGCACACACTAGAGACGACTTCCCTGAGGCGGATCGTGAGCACTGGGGCAAGGTAAACAGCGTAATTTCGATTGGCGAAGATGGTTCCATGAACATAGACTTCGTTTCATACCCCAAGATACCCGATGACCTCAGGTCTTTACTGGACTCAGATGACCTTCACGAGGAGGAGTAGTATGGTAGAGAGGATCACGTTCAGAGTCTTCAGGGGTGAGCCCGATTCGGATGGGGATCCATTTGGAAAGATGGTGGACTACGAGGTCGACCTTGATGAGGGGATGGTGGTTCTAGACGTAATTCACCGCATACAGGAAGAGCATGCTCCTGACCTCTCATGCCGATGGAACTGTAAGGCTGGGAAATGCGGATCTTGCAGTGCCGAGGTCAATGGAAAGGCCAGGCTAATGTGCATGACTAGGATGGAGGACATCCTCGATGAAACTCCAGGAAATGAGCCTGTTCTGGTGAAGCCAATGCAGGCTTTCCCACTAACAAAGGACCTAGTTACGGATACATCTTGGGCGTACAGTACAGACAAGAGGATCGAGCCAATTAACGGGCCCGAAGAAACCGATTGGGAATTCCACCAAGAGGAGGCGGATCGGTTGCAGGAATTCAGGTCCTGCATCGAGTGTATGCTTTGTGTGAATACCTGTCATGTTCTCAGGGAGCATCAGATGTATGATGAGTTCGCTGGGCCTAGGTTCTTTGTCCGTCTGGCGAGCTTGGAAATGCACCCGCTCGACACCGAGAGTAGGATTCCAGAAATCAAGGACGACTTCGGAATAGGTTATTGCAATATCACGAGATGCTGTACAGAGGTTTGTCCCGCAGGGATTCAGATTACTGACAATGCGATTATCCCGCTCAAAGAGAGGGTGGTAACTGATTACTACGATCCCCTGGTTGATCCAATCAAGGCTGCTTTCAATATTTCTTCAGGGGTATTAGCCGGGGTTTTGAGCCCCTTTACTGATGAGTTCTCTTCCTCTAGGAGTGACCCGGGGAATCTTGAGAAGGCTAAGGATGCGATAAATGAAGAGAGATATAGAGCCGAAGAGGCGAGAAAGATGGATGCCCAGAGAGCTGACAAGGCCCGAAGGAGATTTCGTTCCAAGTAGTCACGGAGCGTCCGCTGTAAGCAATCATAGACCAATGAGCATTTACTAAATTAGCTTGCTCAGATTCGGTCTATTCGTAACTTCTTCACGTTGGCCTTGTTTATCATGTCGGGTAGCCAGTCCGGTGCGTTCGCTCCCTTGGGAACCTTGCTCTTAGAGCCTGAGAACACGTGTACTCTGTTTGTTCCCCTCTCCCTTAGGTGGATGTCTGTTACACCCCTGGATGCAGCCTTCAGGGCTGCTCCCCTGGGCTGCTTGCTGTGGAACACTTGAGCAGTGTCCTTGCCGTTCTGCATCAACACGAAATATTTCTTGTCTGCCATATTTGGATTCCTCCGGCCCCGCCCTGACCTCTATAGGTATTAAACTTGAGCCGAAATAATGGCCAACTGGTCCTAAGTTACCCGAATTTTTGCGTTTCTGGAAAATTTCACAGTTCGGCGCAAGCGAGGGTCTTGGTGTTTGTTACCCCCTCAATAGAACGAATCGAGTCTACAACAAGCTTCGCAATTTCCCCCATGCTTTCTGCTTCAATCTTCAGAATCATATCGTGATCTCCGAAAAGAACCTGGGCATCTGAGACGAACGGAAGAGAAGATGCCTGCGCATACACAGAGTGCTCCGATCCGGGCTCAACATCGAGCAACACATATCCCGTAGACACATGCTTGGGATGGGGGCAGTGGGGATTAATCATTCCCTAGTGAGAGAGAACTGTCTACGATGAATACATATCGGATGGCCCCTCTTCCCAGACCTATGGCCGACGTAGTCATTGTCAGGGAGTGCAGGCATGGGCAGGTTCGTGTTCTCTATGGGGACATCGTCGGAGTAGAAGGAGATGTGATGGTGATTCCAGCGAACAGTAGATTGGCTGGGAGAGAGGGTTTGGATGAGCGAATGCAGCAGGCCGCAGGGAATGGCCTCAGAGAGGCATGCGCCAATATTGCTAAGGAGAGGAGGAAGCTCAATTTGCAGCCTTGCGGAGTTGGTGAAGCGGTAGCAACCCCAGCGTTCGAGCTTCCAGCATCCAACTTAGTACACGTCGTGGGACCCGATTGCAGGAGGCCGACGCAAGATAACTTCAGGAGAGAGCTACTCAGAAACTCATACCAGGCTTTGTTCGAGGTGACGGAGAAGCTTGATCCTAGAGGGACTATGGTCCTCCCCCCTCTGGGGATGGACGTCTTCGCATACCCCCACAGGGAAGGAGCTAGGATGACGATGGAGATAATTCTGTCTTGGATGGACGGGGAGCATGATCCCGGAGTAGAGATGGTGTTAATCGTAACTCACGAAGACAACTTCCTGAATAATATGAAGACGATTTACAGGGAAAGCGAAGACCAGTTCCCGGGCGTCGACAGGACTAGGGACTACAGAAAGGGAAAGATTCAGTGAATAGGACCGGTGTTCTCAATAACCCTGAGAATAGGATAGTGCCGTGGGGACCAACTACGAACGAGAGCTAAGATCAGTTCTTGCTGGTGATTTGAAAGGTGTAAGGGCGGTAACCCGTTCATGCAGTGAGGTTGAGAGAGCTAGGGCCATGAAAGTGGTCCAGAGGCCTTTCTTGGTTGTTAGAGCTCCTGGAAGCGGATCTGAGGGCACAGGGGATCTGCTGGCCCTAAGGGGGGACATGTGCTTCCCAATTGAGGTAAAGTCATCAAAAAGGAGCAAGATATACCTCTCGGGGAGAACTATGGACCAGTACAGAGCACTGAAAGTTACGGGAGAGGTATGTGGGCTACTTCCTCTGTACGCATTCAGACTGAAGGGGGTAAGAGGTGACAGTTGGAGAATCATGAGGGTCGATGTCGAAGGGCTAAGTGGGAAGCTTAGACATCTTTCCAGAAGCATCCCCGAATTACCCCTTACTAGTAGGGGCGTCCCACACCTGGACTGGGGGGCTGGAATGCCTGTGCATCGCTTCCTAGCATTAGTCTGCAAGTCTGACGGAGTGAGGGGGGTTGGGTCTAACAGCGTACACTCTGCCAAGGAGTCGGTTTCTGGTTAGATTAGCGACCAGATAGGCTATTTTCTATAGATTCCAGCTTGGATTTCAGTGACTCTAGTCCCTCACGAACAGAGGACAGTTCCGCTTGGCCCAGGATCCGAGTGATACTGTCCCTCTCCCTTGACAAGGAGTCGATTCGCCGATTCAAGCTCGAGGAGTGTTGTCCCCCCAATGGCATGGGCCCCCGAAGAGGTTGCCAGTATTCTCACTTGCGATTCCTGAGACGCAGGTTGAAGTGAGGTAGATGGTGGTGCACTAACATGCCAAACGAGGGTGAGGTCGAGTATGGGCATGTTGCCTCTCAGGGATCTAGGAGAAGGAGTTTCCTTTTTCCACTGCTAATTCTTTACTTGACTTGGAAGCTTGGGGTCCCGCTTTGGCTAATTTTCCTAATCTCAATCTGGTATGCTGCTCTGGTAATCAGTGAGGAGGCAGGGATTCTGGACAGAATGGATGCGACAAGAGTTCTAGGGGCAATTCTGATGCTCAGGACCAGGAGAGGGAAGGGTGTGCTGGAACTTGTTTCCAGAAACAGGAAGTTCTGGCGTGCCTATGGGGAGTTTTCCATCTGGCTATGCTTCTTTGTGATGTTCGGAGTGGTCTTGTTGCTCCTTCTAAGCGCGATTTCGACCGCGATGAACCCTCCGGAGGATTACCTCCCTGCAAGCGACCTCCTCTTAATCCCGGGTGTGACTAGCTTCGTTCCATTCTGGTGGCCGGCCTTGGCGCTAATATTGGCCATTGTCATTCACGAGTACAGTCATGGAATTCAGGCTAGAGCCCACGGAATGAGTCTAAGGAGCTTCGGCCTCCTACTGCTGGGGCCTCTGCCGATCGGAGCGTTCGCTGAGCCAGAGGAGGCGGAGATGGACAGGGCACCTAAGAGGGAGAGGTTGAGGTTGTTCGCTGCAGGCCCTTCAATCAACATAATTGCGACTTACATAGTTCTGATTCTACTGTCGTCAGTCGCTAGTGGGATGGTTGCCGGGCAGGAAGGGGCTCATGCCAGGGGGATTATTGAGGGCGAGGCTGCAGACAATGCGGGAATGCTTCCCTTTGAGACAATTACCCATATCAACGGGGTTAGGATACTGGATTCCGATGGCTTCACTGACCAAATGAGCACCCTAGCCGCAGGGGAAGAGGCTACCTTTACTGTCCTATCAAGTCCAGTTTTGGATGGGGTTAGGCCAGAGAGGGAAGTTCCGGTGACTCTGGGCGATCGTTACCAATACTACATCGGGGAATGCGGAGATGACTCGGTTTGTATTGAAAACAGGGTAGAGCTTATGGAAATTCTTGGGATTGATCCTGGAGACCCTTTCCTAGGTGTGTCCGGGCTGGTCTCATCAACCGGTGGAATGGATGGTTACGCCAGCATAGTTGAGGGGGATTATTCACCGGGCTGGACTGTAGTGTCAACCCTGATCAGACCACTGCTGATGCTCAATACCCCGATTGCCAATGAGGGGCAGACACTGATACTCGAGGAGAGGGCCATGCTGATCGCTGGGGACGGTTTGATTGCTTCTGCCCTGGGAACGAATGGGATGCTGATGCTGTTTGACTTCTTGTTCTGGCTTGTTTGGATCAACTTCCTGCTTGGTTTCGCGAACCTGATTCCTATGATTCCCTTCGACGGGGGCCATCTCGTCAGGGACGGAACCCATGCGGTTCTAAGAAGGCTAAGATCCAAAGCTCACCCTGTGAGGATAGAGATGTTGTCAAACAGGATTAGTAGCTTCAGTAGCATCTTCATCCTTCTGATCCTCTTGGTCCCGGTGATAATTCCCCGGCTGATCTAGTCACTCTTCTTCATCTATCTTCCTAGGCTCGTGGACCTCTCGGAAGACGAC
>CAYFID010000014.1:0-24207 GCA_964343205.1 uncultured Candidatus Poseidoniales archaeon
TTTTTCCTACCCCTGCTCCTGCTAATCTTCTCTTCCCTAAGCTCGCTGGTACTCTTCTCAGAGAAAACGGCAGGGGGAAGTTCGATATCTCCGAAATCTGTACCCAAATCTATTTCTTCGGGGGGTTTATTCTGCACGACGGGAATTGGGCGCCTACCTGTGAATAGCAATAAAGACACTAGTAGGAGGATAAGAACTCCCCCTGCGACCTGCATTAGCAGACCCTCGGGAACTATCAAGACAAGGTAAAGCGGCACTGAGGCTATGGTCATTGACCAAAGAAGGAGTCTAGTCATCGCCGATGCCATGCTACACACCCGCACGGAAGAGTTCGTCTATTCACTTTGACGGGAGATTCAGGAGTTCTGAAAGCGCCTTTAGGGCTCTACCTCTGTGCGACATTGCTGATTTCTCATCGGGAGTCATCTCACCACAGGTTCGTCCATCACCGTCCTCAGGAATGAAAATCGGGTCAAATCCGAATCCCATATCGCCAGAGATTTTCTTCGAAATAGTACCACAACACACTCCCGAAGCGCTAATTGTCTCTCCTTCCATTGAAATCACTGCTACAGCCCTATACTCTGCCCTTCTTTCTAAGTCCGTCTGGAGGAGGTCTAGGATTCCCCTTAGTCCAATGGTTCTCTCGACGTAGGACGAGTATGGGCCAGGGAAACCATCGAGGGATTCGATGAAAATACCCGAGTCCTCTACAAGTATTGCCTTGTCCTCCATTTGGGTTCCCCTCACAAGTTCTCGAGCCTGTCTAATCTTGGAAAGTGCAACCTCATCGATTCCTTCTGACTGAGGCTCCGTCAATTCTGGGATCTTGCCGTTTATTTCCAGTTGAGAAACGATGTAGCCGAATTGGGATAACGTTGCAGATGCCTCGTAGACCTTGTGGGAATTACTTGTTGCGAATAGGATTTCCATTCCATCACTACCCATGGTACCTGACCCTTTCAGTGATCTTGCGGAACCGATCGACCACATGCTCAGCTTTTTCTGCATCTGATTCGTAGCTCTGCCCATCAAGATAGCCATCGCAGACACTGTCTATTCCGCCGAGGATTGTAGAATGGCTAGCGCTTAGGCACTCGTTGAGTACCTGCATATCAAGACCTAGCTGCTCCAGTTCTGGAGACTGTCGAGATAGGCCGAAGTCAATGAGGTAAAGGATTCCGTCTTGGTCAATCATTACGTTGTGAGTTGTAAGGTCTCCGTGAGATACACCAATCTCGTGAAGTCGTCTAATTAAGGCGCCGAGATGTCTAAGTTCTGATATCCCTGCTTCTCCCGACTTCAGTAGATCATAGAGGGGGAAGCCTTCAATCCTAGACATCAGTATTGACGACTTTCTCTGGTCTAGGTACATTAGAGATGGTGAAGGAAAGCCCTCCTTGGATAGTCTGGACAGTATCCTTGCCTCTGCTGCTAGCCTCTGCTTAGTCAGCCTTCTATCGAGATCTGGGTGCCTGTAACTTCGAGGCCTTCTGGCCTTAAGAACGGCCCTTTTACCCATCCAAGAGCCGCCAGTAACTGTCGCTTCCGCCCCTTCGTGGATCACTTCACCCGGCTTCCACATCGGGATTGCCCCATCTGCCATGCATACCGGATACTAGATGACTTCAAAGCGGTTGCACTCCGTGGATTAACTGGTCAACATGGTTCTGGATATGCCTGCGGCCCCACTCCCTCGTAGATTAGTGGGTACATTCGGCTATTCTGAGTCCGAGATCGACAAAGAGGCACAGAGGCTCCAGTACGCAATCAAGCAACCAATGCGATGGAGCATAGAAATCTGCAAGTCTCTGGCGCCAATGACCCTGGAGATAAACAGACTGAAGAAGGAGAAAGACGTGTTTCTAATCGCACATTCATATCAAACTCCTGACATAACATATGGAGTGGCTGATTCTGTTGCAGATAGCTACGCACTTTCGAAGGAAGCCAGAGACGCCCCACAACAAACCATCCTTTTCTCCAGCGTTCGATTCATGGCAGAGACTGCCAAGATTGTAAGCCCCAACAAGACTGTCCTGCACCCCTCCCCAGATGCGGGATGCTCACTAAGCGATGGAATCGGCCCACAAGACATAATTGAGCTTAAGGAAAGGTATCCTGGAGTTCCTGTCGTGTGCTATATCAATACTAGTGCAGCCGTTAAAGCGGAGTGTGATGTCTGCGTCACTAGTAGCAATTACCTGAAAATCTGTGAGAGGTTGCCGGGTGACAAGCTTATCTTCGTCCCAGACAGATTCATGGGAAAGCACTTGCAAAATTCACTCAGGGGGATGAAAGAGATAATTATCTACGATGGAGAGTGCGAGGTACATGCGGAATTCACAGGAGAAAAAATCAGGACCTGGAAGAAGAACATGTCGGATCATGGAATAGACCTATTTGTCCTCAGTCACCCAGAGTGCGATGCTGGTGTTCTAGAGGAAAGTGACTTCGTCGGAAGTAGTGAGCTGCTCAAGGACGAAGCGATTAGGCTAGCTAGTGAAGGGAAGAGAGACATGATGCTGATTACGGAGTGTGGCACGGCGGACAGGGTTCTGGCAGAAACTGAAAATCACCTGAACCTGATCGGTTCTTGTGTGATGTGCAGGCACATGAAGAGAACACAACTGGAGGATATCCTTCAGGCTCTTAGGGACCCGCATCCCGAGCAGGTTGTAGAATTAGAAGAGGAGACCATCAGGAGAGCTACCAAGAGCTTGGATGAGATGTTCAGACTTGCCGAGTAAGCCTTGGGTCGGCACCGTAGGTCTGTAGGGCCCATAGGAAAATCAGCGGCATAAGTGCTAGGATTGAGGCCTGCAGCAATAGAGAGTTCCTGGGTTCGATCGTATCCGTAAATGAATGAAGTACCACCTCCTTGGAATCTGCGTCGTTCTCTTGTATCCAAGCTATCCTCTCATTGAGAATTTGAGGCTGTGACTGGTCGACTTCCTCGTCAAATGTGATTTGGACTGTAGTCCCAGTCTCCAAGTCATGAACGTAAACGTCATTGTTTCTTTCTTCCCCCTGATTGGATACTGAAGGATTGTCTCGGGTGACTTGTAGGAATGCAACCCTCCCGCTTCCAACGCTGGGAGAAGACGAATCCCAACGTGGGTTTGAGATATGCGTCTGGTTTATCGATAGTGTATCGACCAGGATGGTTCGATTAAAAGGGCCGACGTCCACTGTGGCGACTAGCCAGTTTGAGTCCATAACCAATTCAACGACCGACGAGTTGTGGAAGTCGAGATCTACTCCGGAGTTGGCTATGGACTGATCGGTTCTATCCGAGGAACTAGGATCGAGTGGAATGGAAATAACCAAATCAGAATCAATCGATGTGATGTTTACAAGTGGCCCGAATTCCGACTTTTCGGAAATCGCGATTAGAGGGCCGGAAGAGGCCACTACGGAAGAGTTGGCCTCCAAGAGTAATGACTGCACAGTGCCATCATGCGTGTTAATTAGCTTGAGTTTCTGACCGAATAACACCGCAAGATGATGACGTTCGGCTGAATCCGTAGCGATTGCAATGTCCACGATACGGTCTACCGTGACCTCACTGAGGATTGGGATTAGTATTCCCGATCCACCATCTTGCTCGAAGTAGTCGACCCTATAATCGCTGAAGACAACAAATGAATCGCCGGACGATACCACACTTGGAGGATCTGCCCACGGCTGACCTCCAATGGTCCTGTTCGCCCCCGAAGACACGTTTCCTGCAGTAATGGACACCACGCCCTCTGAATCCTCTACCCAAACAAGCCATTCTCCTGATCCCGATGCTGAAGTAGGAGAGTCGGCCTCTTCGATTGAAATCCGCTGATGGGTTACGTCCCAGAGGAGCACGGACCCGGTTAGGACGAGAAGGCCAATTATCAGGGCGCCAGTCTGGGATTTTCCCGGCTCCCTGAAGGGATCCAGAAGTTTTGCCGAAGAGCGGAAAGAGCGTTTCAAAGAACCCCACGGATCGTCCAGTGTTCTCGCCAAACGTCGCGTGAATAGCCTCTCGTCGGCGATCCTCCAGACAGGTTCGTGAGTCTTAGATGTGATATTCACTGCCAAAATAGCAACCACCATGCCGCCAATGATATCTACGAACCAGTGGATTCCGAGATATACGATGGAAATCGAGGTAAGCAGTATGAAGCCTAGGAGAAAAATTCGGTACCGCTCCCATCTTCCGTCCTCGTCCCACCTGTGCATGGAAAGCCAAATTGCGAATGGAAGGCCGATGTGCAAACTTGGCATTCCATTTGTGAAGGGATCAATCCTGTTGAACCAGTTATGTATCTCTGGAGTTAAGTCGTATGCTATCGTCTCCATTCCTTCAACATAGTTTCCAGTGACCTTGACATTCAAAAATAAGTAGAAGGGTATCGAAAGGACGTAGACCCAGAACATGGAAAGTGAAACCCTGTCAGCCATGTGCCTGTCATCGAAGTAGATCGGGTAGACGAATGACGCGAAGGTCGCAGTCATGAATCCCATAACGTAGAAATGTGTCATAGCGACATCCAGAAAGTCGCTTCTCAAACCCTCTTGGACCCAGAGAACGGTGTCTCCCTCGACAGAGTAAACCAAGAAGGTCATGTCTAGTTGGGTATTTGCCATCAGCACCCGATCAAGGCCGTCGAGGACATCCTTCCACAGGTAAACGGAGAAGACGATGATCATATGAGCCCAGTATCGCCTAAACATGTCGATGAAGCCGTCAGCACTGATTCTCGCAAATGGTGGCTTGAATATCGGAATCATCACGATGCTGATCATTATCGCGCCGGTCACCCAGGTGATGTATATCCCTGTATCAGCTACCATTACACTCTTGTCGGGATGAGCCTATGTCATCAAGTCGACGCTAAAGTAGTCCCTCAGATTATCCTTAGAGACCGTTCAGAGCCCTTTTCGAGCTGCTCCGAGATTCTGTCAACTATTGACTCGAAAGCCTTCGCGGTGTCTCCCTCTGGCTCAGCAATTATCCTATGAACACCATCGTCTCCCCCTCTGACGATCCCTGGATCGAAGGGGAGGGACCCTAGGAAGGGTACGCCCATCTCGATGGAAGCTTCCTTCCCGCCTCCTGACTTGAAGACGTCGAGGGTGACTTGCCAATTTCCATCGTCGTCTGAAATGCATTCCAGTGGAGCGCCTCCTGGGCCAAAAACTGAGAAGAGGGTGTTGGGGTCCGACTTACCCCTTATCGTGAATCCACTCATGTTCTCAACGACCCCAAGGACTGGGACAGAAATGGTCTTGGCGAAGTTTATCGACTTGCGACTATCAAGTAGTGCTACCTCCTGAGGAGTTGTTACAATGACTACCCCATCTATTCCGGGAAGGCTCTGGCTTACTGTCAGAGGCTCGTCGCTAGTTCCCGGTGGGAAATCAATGATTAGGGCGTCGAGCTCGCCCCAAGCGACGTCTCCGATGAACTGCTGGATTGCCCCGAGTTTTATCGGTCCCCTCCAAATCACAGGCTTGTCTGGATCTTCAATGAGGAATGCCATAGATATGACCTTCACTCCACTAGGGCCATTTGCTGGGTGAATCTGCCCATCTTCCACGTTTAGATCGGCATCCTCTAGTCCCAGCATCTTTGGGACGTTAGGGCCAGTAATGTCTATGTCCATGAGGCCAACTTTCTTGCCCTGCCTGGCCAATGAAAGTGCCAGTCCTGTTGCTACAGTTGACTTTCCAACTCCACCCTTTCCAGATAGGACCATCACTTTGTGCTTGATTTGCTCGTCCATCTGCCCAATCCGCATCTTTCTCTGCATCTGCTGGTAGGCCTGCTCCATCTGAGCCCTCTGCTCATTGGAGGCCTCGTCTCCTGGTCCCTTCTGGCTGTCGGCCGTAGTGTGGTGAGAAACAGGGGAATCAGACATGATATCGCGTTCAGGGATAGCTTATTGAATACTATTCTATCTACCTTTCAAGCACATGTTCTATTGTGGTGCGATTAATTAGGGCATCCTAACTGCACATTACATGCGTCTTCTCTTCGTTTGTGTAGGCAACACATGCAGGAGCCAGATGGCGGAAGCAATCGCAAGGGAGATGGGTCACGAGTCGTATTCGGCTGGAACCCAGCCTCCGAGAAACGGGAGAGTTTCTGGGAATGCAATCGAGGTACTTAATGAGGTTGGCATTGACACTTCGGGACTGTATCCGAAATCGGTCGACTCTGTGGATTCCAAGAGTTTTGACATGATCATCAGCATGGGATGTGGGGTTAGCTGTCCAGCACTGCCAATTGACGAGGACTGGGGGTTGGAAGACCCCCATGGGAGTGAGGTTGGTGTCTTCAGACAAACCCGTGATGAGATTAGTGAGCGCCTCTCAAAGCTCCACAAGAGCCATACCGACGCTTAGAAAAGCCAATCTGTTTTGCATGCTCCTGCGCGAGTGTAGTGTAGTGGTTATCACCCCACGTTGCCAACGTGGGAACCCGGGTTCAAATCCCGGCACTCGCACCAATCTAATCGATTTCCGAGTTCCTTACGATGTAGACAAATGCACCTACTCCGATTGCTAGTAAAGATCCGAGAGACGCAAGAATTAGCTGCATCGAGTTTTCTTCAACCCAAGATCCCCCAGATGAGCCCGAGGATGACTTAACGATGGTGATGTTGTGCCACTGATTCTCGATTGCAGTGGTGGAGAGAAAAACGTCCGTAGCACGTATCATGACCGACATTTCGCCTTCGCTAAGAGAAGACCTAGCCGAGAAAGAGAGGGAGAAGACACCATCCCCCGCTGCTCGGTCTGGGCCCGTCCCATCGTCCACCAATAGAAGCCAAGTCTCAGACTTGCCTATTGGGGCCAGTCTACCGATCTTTGCTTGAGCGGAAGAGATTCCGTCGAAGTCCTCAATTGAGACCTCCATGGAATAGTTTACCGCATCTCCGGAAACCGGGGAGGACACAGATTCCACTTCTGAACCATCCTTGAGGAGGGTGAGGTTGGCTATCGATGGTGGCTGGTTTACTATCAGAACCTTCTTTGCATTTCTCTGAGGTATGCTGGAGACAATCCCTCCAGTGGATGTAGATGAAACGGTTCCTCCATCAGAATCCTCAAGCAGAATTGGGATGTTTTGTCTGCCAGGAGACATGCTGGAGGGAATCTCGAAATTCCCAGTCCATGACTCCACTTTATCGGTCCTGACCTCACCTTCATGCTGCCACTCCCAGTCATACTCGCCAACTAGCTCCAACGGGACCTGCTCCCCCCCAAGGCTGAGAAGATTGACTGCCGCTGATTTAACTCCGTGACCGTCGAAAACTCCCACGGTAACTTGGATCTGCTCCCCCCTGATACTACTTTCCGGAGAGAATTCTAGTTGTATCATTCTCGGAGGGGAATTTGTAACCTCTATACTAGAGTTCTGCTGTACTGTCACCCAGTAGTCCGTCATGGTAACTGAAAGTGGGATGGTTCCGTGCTGTAGACCCTCGTGAACGATCCTAGCTGTCCAGATATCATCGTGGATTACAAGATCTCCAAGGAGCCCTGAATCGGAAAGCTCCACGGTGCCCAGCCCCATTTCTGAAAGGTCTACACTGACTTCGGATGTGTCAGTGTCAACGTCATCGACAACGACCTCAAGGTGAGCAACTCCTCCCTCGGTGGTAAGTATCCCCTCACGAAACCTGACAGAGGACCCCGACTCAGATGAGAGGGATGGTACTGTGTTCTCGTCGAATGTGACTATAGAAGGCGACATTATCCTGTCAACCCGTTGGCTCTCGATGAATGAAACTGCTTCGTCACCATCCCCAAGTCCGACACTGACTAGCCTGCTAACCTCATTCAGAAGACCCGATAGGGGGCCCTCGTTGATCACACTCCCATTTGCTGAGCTCATGTCCCCGAAAGTACCGTTCCAATCAGCTACTGAAACGATGTGCCCGTCTACCAAATCCGAGCTAAGTCCAGTAACTGAGACATCCAGTACCATCGCTTTGTTGCCAATTAGCGAGAAAGTATCACCCACGGAAACAATCTGCGGGCAGACACCTGTCTCCCTAGAAATGTGATCAGAGAAAATTGGATTCGCCTCTGGAGGCTCAGGGTTGAAAATCACAGGGGAGTTTTCGGGATACTCGTCCTCCTCAGTTCCGTTTTCGTCCACGTAGGTGTATCTGATGGTCCTGTTGAGCCAGTCCTCCTGAGGGACGACGTACTCGTAGGTTAGGTTGTGTTCAGCCCCCCACTCCTGATCTATCGGACCGAATGGAGTTGCTGAAACGTTTAGCCAGAACTCGTTCCTGATTTTATCTGCCTCGAATGGTTCTCCAGAGGAGTTCTCGAAAACCCCTGACTCGATGATCTGCCGGACTAGTCCGAAGGTTCCCTCGACGTCGCCATCGTATGTCCCGTCTACAAAGATTGTATCGGCAACCGTCTCCCCCCCCTCCGACTGGAAGTGTAGTACCGGGATGGTGCCATTCACCTCTATGAACGGGTTCTCTTCCGAGGCAATGAAGTCAAACTGGCCGCTCCCGAAAATCCGGGTGTACTGTTCGGTCCTGACTCCCTCCTCCCACTTCTCGCGAAGAATTAGCTCATCTAGACCAAAAGAGAAGTCCTCGTCAGCTGCAGAAAGCCTTACTGAAGCGTTGGCCTCGACTTGGAGATCCTGTAACCTCCTGAAACCGTCTTCATCCCAAATCTCGAAGTACAGTAGGAAAACCTCCCCGTACGCTCCACCGGAGCTCTCGTTGTCACCACCATTCAACGATAGCCAGCCATCTCCTTCGAACCTCATCCTCTCAGTTACTTTACCCTCATTGTAAGACCTCAGAACGTAAGCGTCATCGATTACAGCATCTATAACGGCACCTTCGTTGTCATCTCCGGTGTTCACTGAAAGATTTCCATAGCCGGACATCTCGAAGTCTTGGTTGATCAGTTCGTTTCCGTGATATGTCTCATTTAGCCAAATCCTATCTAGTTCAAGACCAATAACCGCCCCCGTTGAGTCGTTGGTCAAATCTAGGTAAAGGGTCCCGTTCCCTAGCTCGTTTGACTCCAAGATACTACCAGTTCTCTTCTGCCAACCCCTTCCTTCAAAGGAAATACCCTGCTCCTCTCCATCGATTCCAGAGATCCCCCAAACGGTTTCTCTGGTTACCTCATGATCGGAAATTGGCTGGTTCCAGTTCGTGATGTTCAGGGACCTGCTGCACACCGCTTGGTCGGACTGAACTGAAATGGAAACGTAGTCGCCGAATTGGGGTTGCTCTGGTAGCACCAGGTCTACCTCTCCGCCTGCAACCAAAGTGGAGACGTTGTCTCCTGCTAGTTCCGTATCGGCTCTTATGTGCTGAGCCGAAGAAATCACTGAAGTTGGAGAAGAACCATTCGTGAAGGGAGGGTCGAATACTACCCTATACCTATGCAGGATAGAAGGGTGAGGATCTCCAGATTCGTCCCACTGCCAATCTTGGCCCCAATCCACCAGTACCTCGCAATTGACGGCTTCATCCCCCTGACCCCATGCTATTGAAGAAGGAAGGCACACAGCGAGCAAGGAAAGTACTGCGATTACAGCGAACCCCCGGGCCACAATCACCTCCACGCATTAGGGCATTTCAACCAATGCCCGACAAGCTGAATTTGAATACTAGAAGAGAGGTTCCTCGTAATCGTCGTCGACACCAGACCTCTCCCTCCATAGGTTGGCTGGCATTCCGTCGTAGATGTCCGCATACGGGTCCTCGTTTTCCTTGTCCTTATTGGCTTGGCCGACTAAGTTTGCAAAGTTCTCAGCATTGGTCTTGAACTTCCAATAATGAATCCTCCACTCTCTGCCGTCCCAGAGAGTTGTCTCCTCCGACTCTGTGGTAAGAAGATCATAATCCTGCAACTGGTAAAACAGATTTCGATCGGTTGGCTCCAAGGCGTTATCGATGATTCGGTTTGAGAATCCGAAGAAACCCAGTGCATGCTCTGCGATTGACTCTGCGACGGTGGTCTCCATGGATGTGTCGACCTTGCTCTTGATCGCCTGAGTAAGTTGTGCCAACGTCAGCCCCATGTTCCCACCAGATACCGTTAGATGCCGAGGTTATATCAAACATCTTGCTAATTGCTCTGAAATCAACCTCCCGCCACCCGAAGCCGTTAATCTTGACTTGCTCTCCGATTGGGCGTGGAAGCGTCCGATTCTCCTACATTTCTAGGTCTGGAGGAGTCAGAATACGGCCCTTGGGATGTGGTTATTTTACAGGTTCCCCTGGAGGTTTCTGTCAGCTATGGAGAAGGAACTGAGCTAGGTCCCAAGGCTTGTGTTGAAGCTAGTTCACAAGTTGAGCTGCACGACCCCATTCTAACCGAGGAGCTTCCCTGCGGATTCGAAATCCACACTGCAGCCCCATGGTCATCGGAAGCCCCTACTCTGAGAGGGCAATTGGACTCAATCAGGGAATATGTCAAGGATTGGATGGAGGACGTTCAGTTTCCGCTGGTTCTTGGGGGGGAGCACGGAATCCTCCTACCAATTGTCGAGGCCATAGAGGGGCATGAGATGGTACCAAGTCTTTCAGACCTCACAATTGTGCAGGTAGACGCTCATGCAGACCTGAGGGACGAGCTCAACGGAGAGAGGCTTTCTCACGGTACCGTGATCAGGAGAACTCTGGAGTCAGGAGTTGGAGGCGTGATCCAAATTGGGGTCAGGGCATTCAGTGCCGAGGAAGAATCAGTGATCGATGGCGACGATAGGATACAGACATGGTTCGCAAGAGACCTGCTTGCGGCTTCAGGGGGAAACACTAGGTGGGGGGAGATGATTGCGAGCCTTTCAGAAATCGAAGGTCCCGTATGGTTAACCTTTGACATAGACGGCCTAGACGGTTCCTTGGTCCCTTCTACCGGCACTCCAGTTCCAGGAGGATTGAGTCATTGGGGTGCAGTCGAGATAATAGAGAGTCTTTTCTCCTCTGAGAAATGCAAGGTAATCGGAGCGGATGTCAACGAAATCGTTCCGGGCACAGAAGGATCGTTGACACAGTTCAGCGCTGCTCTGATTGCGACCAAGATAGTCTCGTGCCATATCGCTGAACTTTCGAACAGAAAGGGATAACGATTGTAGCGTATAACGCCTACAGCGGCGCTATGCGCCGCTCACTGGCAGTTATGGTCCTCGCCTCGCTGGTGGCTGCATCGGCGTCACCAATGGTCTCTGGGCAGATCAGTCAGCCAGATATTGTCCAGGAACACTGGTATCACAGTTATGCCACACTAACGCTGGATGTTAACGCATGGGCAGACGAATATCCCGAAATTGTGGACTTGATCGTTGCCGGACAAACAGAGCTTGGGAGGAATCTATGGGTACTGCGGATTTCGGACTGGAGTTTGGAAACAAAACCGGATGGAACTGAAAAAGACGTGGTATACATTGACGGGGGGCACCATGGAAATGAGCATCTAGGAACAGAGCTGGCATTCCTAACTGCAGAGTTCTACATCGAGGGATGGGCGGAGGGCGATCAGAGTGTAGTAGACGTGCTTTCAACTACTGAGTTACACATCCTAATCATGCTCAATGCGGATGGAAACGATTTTGACACTCGATGGAATGTTAACCAAGTAGATTTGAATCGGAACTACGACCATTACTGGAATACCTGCCCGACTACCCAGCCCGGGAGTGGTGCATTCAGTGAAGCTGAAACTCTCGCGAATTCGATTTACATGAACACGGTGGTTCCTGATGCCGATCTGTATGTCACGATGCATACTGGGGTTTGGATTATGCTCTACCCCTGGGGTAAATGGCCTGACCAACCTTCTGATTGGGAATTGTTCCATTTCATTAGGGACGATGTGAATTCCAACATCTCGGACATCCCGATTCGCAACGCGAATCAGGGCCTATACCCAAACTGCGGGACTAGTCGAGACTACGGGTATGGCGTGATGGGCTACCCCACATTCACATTCGAGACTGATGACGAGCAGTTCTTGCTGGGAACGGTGGAAGCGCTATCAGAAAGGCTCGGCGAGGAGCTTGAAGTGATGAAGTACCTGATCGAGAATGTATGGTACTGGAGGGCCCGCCTTGTTGTCGATTCCCTGATGGTGAAAGACGGAGTGGTTCATCTGAGTGTGTCCAACCTGGGACATGCGAGCACGTCAAATGCCACACTGACCTACTTGACCCAAGATGGTGAGACCTGGTTCCCTGGTGGATCCGATCCCGGCAACTACCCTTGTGATGGCCCGGAAATGGATTACAACTACTCCTCTCCGGGATGCGGCTTTGGAGTCAATGCCACTAACAGCACCGTGACAATCCTCGATTTTGGGGATGCCCCGATTTCGAGTAGCGAAGGGCAGTTCTACCTATTCTACCAGAAGAGGGTAATAGATGCGTCAACCTGGGTATCAGAGCCAGTGAACGATTCGATGATCGAATTCAGGAGCGGATCAAATGGGACCTTGTCCTCCCCCTCGGTAGTTCTCAGCATAGTCTGTGTCCTTCTTGCTGCACTAAGGACTAGGGAAGATGATAGTTGGAACTAAAAACTCTGATTCTATTCTGAAATGGTGATTTTCCAGAGGAATTGTTTGTAAACCAACCACTAATCGGACAGTTGGGACTATTTATGGAGATTAGTAATAGTGAATTTACGGGATTGGGGTCGCAATTGGTTCTGCCCCTCTTCGAAGAGGGAGACAAGGCGCCAAACAACTCCCTCGCAGGTCTGAGCAGGAGCCAGAGGAGTCACGTTAGGGATGCGTTGGCTTCTGGGGACTTCGACGGAAAGAAGGGAAAGAGATTGACTCTCTGGACACCGGGATGCAACATCATCCTAGTGGGGATGGGGGGCAAGGCTTCCCTGGGACACAAGAGGGCGAGGAACACCGGTGCTAGGCTGATCGCGGCTATGTCCAAGAAAAAGGGGCTAGATGTCACTGTAAGGTTCACTTCAGGATGGTCTACCAAGCGAATGATTGACTTCGCGGAGGGAATGATGCTTCGTGACTACGAGTTCCTTGAGCATCAAGAGGTCCCAGAGGACCACATAGCTGAGGCGTGGAAGGTTGACTTCCAAGCCAGCGCCAGGCACCAAGATTCCCTCTCGGACGGGCTATCCGCTGCTCACTCCGTAGTGGGTGGAGTTCACATCGCTAGAGACCTGGGTAATGAGCCCGCCAACGTCCTCTATCCGATGGAGTATGCCAGCAGGGCAGAGGATTGGGCAAAGGGCAAGGACAACGTGAAGCTAGAAATCTACGACTGGGAAAAGCTCCAGGAGCTCGGAATGGGTGGTCACATCAACGTCGGAAAGGGGAGCGACAGGAAGCCCTGCATGGTCCTATTCACTCTGAACCCTGATGAGGACGAAGGGAAGCAGAGGCCTTGCATCGTAGGTAAGGGGATTACCTTCGATACCGGGGGCATCTCCATCAAGCCTAGCCGAGGGATGTGGGACATGAAGTACGACATGTGCGGGGCCGCGACCGTGTTCGGCCTCATGGAGGCGCTACACGCGACCGGTTACAGTCGGAGGGTGAACGGAATCGCGTGCTTAGCGGAGAATATGCCTGGATCCGGGGCCTACAGGCCAGGAGACGTGTTCAAGACTTACTCGGGCAAGACTGTTGAGGTTTTCAGCACCGATGCGGAAGGCAGGAACGTGCTTTCCGACGGCCTGTGGAAGGCCGGCGAGTTCGACCCGGAGTACATCGTGGACCTAGCCACCCTCACAGGAGCAGTAGTAACAGCCCTTGGAAACCAAATCTCCGGGATGTGGGCCAATGACGAGGGCATTGCAAAGAGGCTGAAGAGGGCTGCGAGTAGGAGCGGCGAGCCCGTGTGGAGGATGCCGCTGAACGCGCAGTTCCGCAAGTACATGACGGACTCGGCCTTCGCCGACATAAGGAACGGATCAATCGGAGGTAGGGCTGGTTCTTCCAATACAGCCGCTTCATTCCTCGAATTCTTCGTTCCAAACAGAGGGTTCGAAGAGGATAATGACAAGATTCCGTGGGTTCATCTGGACATAGCGGGAACCGCATGGGGCCCCGGGTCGAAGGCACGCTCTGAAGGGGCGAACCCTCTGTTTCTGTACGGCACTTCAGGAGTACATGTTCGAACCTTGCACAGGCTGATTTCTGAATCCTGATCAGGAGTCATCGTCGTCTTCCGAGTCCACAACCTCGAAGTCTGCGTCTACGACGCCATCCTCATCATCCCCTCCATCCTGCTGCTCCGCCATCTCTGCTGCAGCGGCCTCGTAAAGCTTGGTAGACACAGCGTGCATAGACTGCTCGAGCTCTGTCATCTTCGTCTGGATGGCGGCCTCGTCGATATCCTCAATCGGTATGGCAGTCTCGTCTTTCACAATCAGGGCCTCTAGCTCGTCAAGCTTCTCCAAGACTGGCTTGGTGTCATCCTCAGTTAGCTTGTCCTCGTTCTCCTCAATCATCTTCCTAGTCTGGTAGACTACGCTGTCGGCAGCGTTCCTCATCTCGACCTTGGCCTTCCGCCTCTTGTCCTCCTCTGCGAACTTCTCGGCGTCCTCAATCTTCTGCTTGATCTCCTCCTCGCTGAGGGAAGTCTGGCTCTCAATCTTGATTGACTGCTCCGTTCCAGTTCCTAAGTCCTTGGCTGACACGTTTACTATGCCGTTAGCATCGATGTCGAACGTCACCTCGATCTGTGGGATTCCGCGCGGGGCTGCTGGGATGCCCATAAGGTGAAATTTTCCTAGCGTGATGTTATCTTTAGCGAATTCCCTCTCTCCCTGGAGCACGTGGACCTCCACGGCGGGTTGGTTGTCCGCTGCTGTCGAGAAAGTCTCCGACCTTCTTGACGGGATAGTGGTATTCCTCTCAATCATGGTGGTCGTCACCCCTCCGAGAGTCTCGATTCCCAGGGTAAGGGGGGTCACGTCTAGCAGCAGGACGTCAGTTACTCCCTCGTCACCGACGATTATTCCTGCCTGAAGGGCAGCGCCCATGGCAACAGCCTCATCCGGGTTGATTCCCTTGAACGGGGCCTTCCCTACCTCGTTTTCTATTGCCTGCTGAACAGATGGAACTCTTGTGGATCCACCTACCAAAAGTACCTTGTCTACATCCCCCTTCTTTATCGAGGCGTCCTTCATAGCTTGGCGGGTGGGGCCCATGGTCCTCTCCACCAGTGAGGAGATGAGCTTCTCGAACTTTGAGCGGGATAAGGTCATGTCAAGGTGCTCAGGCTGTCCGTCCCTCATTGTGATGAATGGGAGGTTGATCTGTGTGGAAGGGGTGCCCGAGAGCTCGATCTTGGCCTTCTCTGCTGCCTCGCGGATCCTGCTTATTGCCTGGAGGTCCTTCTGTAAGTCGATTCCTGTTGACTTCTTGAACTCCGAGACAATCCAGTCCATCACGACCTCGTCGAAATCATCTCCGCCCAACCTGTTGTCCCCGCTAGTTGCCTTGACCTCTATTTGTGGCTGTCCGTCAACCTGGTATATCTCCAAGATCGACACGTCGAAGGTCCCCCCACCTAGGTCGTAGACTAAGACTGTCTGGTCCTCTTCCTTATCGACACCGTAAGCCAGTGCGGCTGCAGTTGGCTCGTTGATTATCCTGAGGACCTCGAGGCCGGCTATCCTACCAGCGTCCTTAGTGGCCTTCCTCTGGGAGTCCGAGAAGTAGGCAGGGCATGTCACCACTGCCTGCTTTACTTCTGTTCCGAGGTACTCCTCGGCGTCTGCCTTCATCTTCTGTAGAACGAATGCTGAGATTTCCTGCGGGGAATAGTTGTCTCCGTCAATCTCCTGAGTCCAATCGGTCCCCATTTCTCTCTTCACTGAAATTATCGTTCTCTCGGAGTTGGTCACTGCCTGCCTCTTTGCAGTCACGCCAACCAATCTCTCACCATCTTTGGTGAATGCTACTACGCTGGGGGTGGTCCTAGATCCCTCAGAGTTGGGGATGACTACCGCCTTGCCACCTTCGATAGTTGCTACGCAACTGTTTGTCGTTCCTAGGTCAATTCCGATTACTGCTGATCCCATTTTACGTTCTCCTTTGGTTTTCTCCGAACTACTTCAGCTCGAATGTAATGTCTAGAATGCCGTTGTTGATCTGCCAATGAGGATCTCCGATCGACACATGAGGGAGCACATAGGTACTGAAGGGCCTGATTTGGTTCTTTCTTAGCAACTGTAGGACTTCCCCCCCGCCAGTTAGGCTCAGCTCGAGATTTTCTGACCCGATATCATCGAATCTGGATACATCAAGAGTAACGAACATCTTGTTGTCTTGGACGTAGACGTCGTCCTCAGGAATTGAGTCGTCTTCGATTGCTTGCTTGCTTTCGTCAATATCGACCTTAACCTCAGAAACAGAGGGTTTGATGTGGATATCTACTCCCATTCTCTTCAGAAAATCTCCGAGGCCCTGGGGTCCGCTAAGCATGGATTCGAAGTTCTTCATGAACTCCTCGGAATCGGAGTTGAGGCCGAGCTTTACCTCGCTCATTGACATCTTCTTTGGATCAATGCCCATCTCTTCGAACTGGCTTCTAACCTGTTTTATCATCGACTTTAGCGTATTTACATCTACGGGCATCCCCATTTGCTCGAACATCCTGACCATTTCCTCCATGGCCTCTTCATCGAATTCGTCCCAATTGGCGTCAGTCATAATATCACTAGTCAACCTCTAGTTGTATAGTGGGACAGAGCTGTGGTATATGAAACAAACGGAAGACACTAGGTGAAACGGACGGCAAGTGGAATGAGCGTATTCAAAACAGAGGCTTGAGTGCGCGCTTCATTATGGTAGAGTCGGATCACGAGATTGCCCTAGAGGACACCGACCGAATTCATGGTAGGACTGCTCTAGTAAACAACGTGAAGGCGGCTTCTTCGCTTGCTGGAGCAATTCGCTCCACTCTTGGCCCGAAGGGACTTGATAAGATGCTAGTGGATATGGATGGCTCTGCTCTAGTTACCAATGATGGAGTGACAGTTCTGGAAACGGCGAATGTGGAGCACCCGACGGCAAGGTTGCTAATTGAAGCATCGTCATCCCAAGATAGGGCAGCAAGAGACGGGACCACTACCACTGTTCTGCTAGTTTCGGAAATGCTCCAGAATGCTCTGGAGCTCGTCAGGATGGGTGTGCATCCCTCTGTAATTGTGAATGGTTACGGAATCGCGCTGGAAGAAACTCTATCCGAGGTCGAAAGGGTCTCACGAGAGTCTGACGAAAAACAGAAGTTTCAGGTGGTAAAGACATCCCTGCAGGGCAAGAGTGACTCAGCTCTATGTGAGAAAATTGCGTCACTTGCGATGAAGGCGGCGGATGCAATCTCCCAAGAGGGAGGTGGTGACGACCTAGAGAGGATGAGGATCAAGCGTCTACAAGTTAGGCAGGGTAACGTGATGGAGACGCGACTTGTGAATGGTCTGATGCTACTTAAGTCCAGGGTGGACTTATCCAGCCCGCCTGATTCAGCAGGAGGAAACGTGGCAATATTAGACGGAGCTCTCGAGCAGGCGAAGCTTGAGGTCAGTGCTTCAATAGAGGTAGAGAGTCCAGGTGTGCTACAGGAATTCCACGAGAGGGCAAGGGAGAAAATCAGGAGACAAGTAGGGCACCTCTCCTCATTAGGGGTGGACTTGCTCATTGTCAGGGAAGGAATAGCGGACGAAGCAATCGCGTTATTGACGGATTCAGGCATCACAGCGTACAGAAGGTTCGAGCGTAAGGACCTGGAACTTCTATCCAAAATCACTGGCGCTAAGCCGGGAAGAGATCCTTTAATGATTAGAAAAGAGGATATTGGAAGATACTCCAAGAGATCAGAAGAAAACATCGCAGACGTCAAACACACTTTGATTGAAGGGGGCGGTGCTGGTATGACATTGGTTGTGAGGGGGTCCTCTCCAGCAATTAGGGAGGAGGCAATCAGAATCTTCGATGATGCCATTGGAGTTGCCCATCGTCTAAACAGCAGACCTGGAGTGCTTCCTGGTGGAGGCGCAATACAGGCCCACTTAGCCAGGCACCTCAGGTCCTTCTCGCAGACTCAGTCAGGTAGAGAACAATTGGCAATAGAGGCCTATTCATCTGCACTGGAGTCTATTCCGAGGATTCTTGCGGAGAACTCCGGAAGAGACCCCGTCGGTGTGACGCTGTCTCTATCTGCGGATCAGAAGGATTCCGGAGCCTGGGTAGGATTCGATCTCAATACTGGGGAGAACGCGGACATGGCGGAGGTAGGGGTCCTAGATCCAAAATTCGTGGTTAGGCACGCCCTCTCTGGGGCGACAGAAGCAGCAATTAGCGTGCTAAGAATAGATGACGTGCTATGGGCTAAAACCGATCCAAGCACACCAGACTGGCAAGAAGAAGAGTCGGAAGGCTAGTTGCCTGAGAGTCCTTGTAGCATTTCTTCAACCATCTGATCGAGGTCGAACTCGGGGGCCCACCCCCATTCTCTCTCCGCTATCGAGCCGTCAATAGAGTCTGGCCAAGAGTCCGCGTATTCCTGCCTGACGTCAGGGACGAAGTCACAAGTGAATCCGTCCACCCTCTCAGAAATTACATCCGCGAGCTCCTTAGCCGTGAATGACAGGCAAGAGATATTGTAACCTGCCCTAGAGGGTCCTAGGGAATCAGTGGGTGCGTCCATCAACGAGATTGTCGCTCTGATTGCGTCGTCCATGTACAGCATGGGAAGCCGGGTATCTGCGCGCACGAAACACTCGTAGTTCCCCCCATCTATAGCCGAATGAAAGATTTCCACTGCATAGTCGGTAGTCCCCCCGCCAGCCGGTGCCTTGTAAGAGACCAGGCCTGGGTACCTGATCCCCCTGGCATCTACTCCGTACTTCTTTCGATACTCTAGAGCTAGGGCCTCTCCGGTCACCTTAGTCTCACCATATACCGTGGTTGGGTTTAGATCGGTCACCTGAGGTGCGTGCTTTGGAGCATCGGGGCCGAAAACTGCGATTGAGGAAGGCAAGTAAACCTTCAGAGAGCATTCCTTGGCTGTCTCCAGTACTGAAACAGTCCCTCCGACATTTACTTTCCTGCATAGGTCTGGATTGCGCTGCCCGGTGGCAGAAAGTAATGCTGCAAGGTGATAGATAGTTCCCACATTCTCCTCTTTACATATCCTCGTAACTGAGTCGGTATCCAAAACATCGAGAATCATGAAGGGTCCATCTTCAGCACGGTGGTGCCCATCTGGTTGTCTTATATCGGATGCAATTACCGAATAAATTCCATGTTTTTTCCTTAGCGCCTCGACTAGGTCGGTGCCGATTTGGCCTAGGGCCCCGGTGACCAGTACATTGTCTCCGGACCTACCCGACATGAACTACCCTAATTCTGACGATACTTGAAATTAAAGCAGAGAGGGACAGCATAGAATTAGCCAACGTTGATATGCGATGGATAACGGCTTCAGACCCCGTTGATGAGATGAAGTATGTCGTAGTGACGGGTGGTGTCCTCTCTGGATTGGGCAAGGGAGTGACGGCCAGCAGCATCGGTGTTCTTCTGAAAAGCGCTGGATTGCGAGTAACTGCTGTCAAAATAGACCCTTACTTGAACTGTGATGCGGGAACAATGTCGCCGTTTGAACACGGCGAAGTTTTCGTGCTAGATGATGGTGGAGAAGTAGATTTGGATCTTGGGAACTACGAGAGGTTCCTGGACGTCTGCCTTACCAAGGAGAACAACATCACCACAGGGAAGGTGTATGACAATGTGATTCAGAAGGAGAGGAAGGGCGACTACCTGGGCAAGACTGTCCAAGTAATCCCGCACATCACCAACGAGATTCAAGATTGGATTGAGCGCGTTGCACATACTCCGAGCGATGGGAACGGAAAGGAGCCAGATGCTTGCGTAATCGAATTAGGTGGGACTGTTGGCGACATAGAGAGTGCACCATTCATTGAAGCACTACGTCAGTTCCAGTTCAGGGTAGGGCAGGAGAATGTGTGCTTCGTCCATGTAAGCTTGATTCCGGTTATGGGCCCAGTTGGTGAGCAGAAGACGAAACCCACACAGCACACTGTAAAGGACCTGCGAGGACTTGGGATTAACCCGCATATGCTGGTTTGTAGATCCAAGAGTCCGCTGGTGGAAGAGACCCGCGAGAAAATCTCCGCATTCTGTCATGTACCACCCGAGGCTGTAGTTTCGGCTCATGACGTCTCGAACATCTACCAGGTACCAATCATGCTAGATACGCAAGGAGTAACAAGAATGCTGTCAGAGAGATTCGGGTTTGATCTTCCTACAAAGAGGGTGGTTCTGGAAGACTGGAAGAAAATGGCTGATCACGTGGATTCACTGGACCAAGCAGAAGAGGTTCACATCGCTGTGGCAGGCAAGTACACGGATCTCGCTGACTCGTATCTCAGTGTGATCAAGGCTCTGCAACACGCATCCTTCAAGGTGAACAGGAGTCTAGTAATCGATTGGATAGAGTCCTCGGATCTAGATGATGAAGCCAAGGAGTCCGATCCGGAATCCCATGAGGCGGCTTGGAGTCTTCTGGAGGCGGCAGATGGTATTCTGGTTCCAGGAGGTTTCGGGATAAGAGGAATCGAGGGGAAGATCAAAGCTGCTGAGTTTGCGAGGTTGAACGATGTCCCGTACCTAGGGGTATGCCTAGGTTTGCAGGTCGCCACAATCGAGTTCTGCAGAAACGTTCTCGGGCTAGAGGGAGCGAATTCGACGGAGTTCGAAAAGGACACTAGCAATCCGGCAATAGTGTTCATGCCTGAAATTTCCAAGACGCACATGGGAGGTACAATGAGGCTTGGGACGAAACCAACCCCATTCCTTGTCGAGGACTGCAAGATTAGGCGCCTGTACGGAGGAGCCGATTACGTAGACGAGAGGCACAGGCACAGGTACGAGGTAAACCCGGAACTGATCGATGAGATCGAGAAGCAAGGGTTGGTTTATGTCGGCAAAGACGAGACCGGCGAAAGATGCGAGATCATGGAGCTCGAGGGTCACCCGTATTACGTCGGAACGCAGTACCATCCGGAGTTCAAGTCCAGGCCAGATAGGCCAAGCCCACCATTCCTAGGACTCTTGATGGCCGCCTCGGGAATGGAAGTCTAGTCCACTGATACTGGTAGTATTCTAGTGGTACGATAGCCCTGTAGAATCTTCATGTACCTCAATGAAGCGAATTCTGCGTCGAGATCCTCGTCTCCGGTCTCTATCCTAAGCGCCCTGACAGTGAGAAGTTTTGCCGGAGTTACTACCCCTAGAACATTCTCGGTACCAATCTCCCTTAGAACTGCTGGAGAGAGTTGGAGGTTGCCCCTGCCGATGAGAAAACCCTGACCCCCCATCGGTGAAAGTAGCAGAGTCCTTTCTCCACTATGAGTGCTCAGTATTTCGATTAATCCTGCTTCGTCCAGATCAGTGGCGATCTGGGTTTTTCCTATCGAAGCATCGATTCCTAGAGTGGTCAACTGAAAGCCTAGGTTGCCCCCTATTGCACTTAGGGTCCCCCCCGATCCCCAAACTATCAGCCTCTCATCACTAAGCAACGACTGCTCGATGTGATCGGACAGGCCCTCGATTATCTCATCCTCTGATTCTGTCTGAATCAGCTCTTTCGAGCCCTGCATCCATCTGGGTGAATTCGGGGAGAAGGCCTCAGCGTACAGCCTTACGACCCACTGTCCCCCCCTGTAGAGTTCCTCGTCCAGATCTAGAACTTCGGTGCTAGAAACCAAGAGGTCCCCCTGAATCCATGCCGATAGGACCTCTGCGGCTGCCTTCGGGGAGCTGGCGAAGCATCCCGAGTGCATCTTAACCCCTGAAGGTACCCCGATAACCGGGAGTGATGGAGAACCCGCGGAGTCCAGAGCAGAGACTATGTCCCTAGTAGTTCCATCACCTCCCGAATATACCAGCAATTGTATTTCTGACTCTAGCAATGTGCCAATTGCATCTTCGGTATCTATGGAGGAAGTTGCTCCAGATGACTCGTGCACGTAACTGAATGATCCTAAATCCAGTCCCTCTGGAATCCATTCCGACCCCATCCTTCCTCGGCTAGTCACCCATTCAATTTCCTGAGAGTTTCCTCTATGTATTCTTGAGAAGTGTTGCAACATGGATCTAAGTCGTGGCCCTGATCTATCCTCGGCCCCCTTAGAGCGGGCGAATTCTGCTTGACCGTCTGAGCCCTTCAAGCCTAGTCTTCCACCTAGACCGGCATCGGGATTGGCCAATACCCCAAGACGCACCATGGACACCGCAAAGGGCGCGTGTTCTTATCGGTTCACGCTCAGCAACAGTTCAATGAGGGTGGTGGTAGCACTTGGAGGGAACGCCCTCCTTAGGCGTGGAGAACCACTTACTGCAGAGAATCAGCGAAGAAATGTAAGAGCTGCATGTAAGGCTCTAGCTCCCCTTGCAAAGGAACACCAACTTGTAATCACTCATGGAAATGGGCCACAAGTTGGCCTACTTGCTCTCCAGTCAGCCTCTTACAAAGATGTGGAAGAGTATCCACTGGATGTACTTGGTGCACAGACCGAGGGCATGATCGGATACATGATTGAGCAAGAGCTGGGAAACCTGATGCCCACAGAAACTGCATTTGCTACAATCCTCACAATGGTGGAAGTGGATCCGGATGACCCATCGTTCCAGAATCCCACTAAACCGATTGGACCGGTTTACAACGAGGAAGATGCAATGAGGATTTCTGCTGAGAAGGGTTGGAAAATAGCCCCTGACGGGGAAATGTGGAGAAGGGTAGTTCCGTCTCCTGAACCTCACAGAATCTTCGAGTTGCGCCCGATTCACTGGCTTCTTGAGAAGGAGACGATAGTAATCTGCGCAGGAGGAGGGGGGATTCCAACAGCCTACAATTCTGATGGTAATCTAGAGGGTGTGGAAGTCGTAATAGACAAGGATAGAGCGAGTGCTTTACTGGCTAGGCAACTGGATGCAAGGCTACTGATTCTGGCAACGGATGCCGATGGAGTTTACGAAAACTGGGGATCTGATAGTGCGAAGAAGATAGGTCGCGCGACTCCAGAAGATATGGACGGTGCCGAGTTTGAGGTCGGTTCCATGGGGCCGAAGGTAGAGGCGGCATGCGACTTCGTTCGTCGTACTGGAGAGCGGGCAGTAATCGGTGCTCTCTCAGATTTGGAAGGCATGTTGGAAGGAAGGGCCGGAACTCAATTCACCATAGAATGAGGGTCTCGGCACGATTCAGTGGCCAAGGCCTTCATATCACCGTGCCGTGGGCGTAGCCGACGAGGGTTCCCGATGACCATGATATCCGTTGACATTGGCGGGGGCGAGTCGCACGAGTACTCCAGTGGTATCACTGCTGGTGAGGTAATCCAAAACGTACACGGAAAGAAATCTGGAGCGGTTGCTGCGACGGTGGATGGAGAAGAACGCGACATGTCGCATATTCTCGATTCCGACTGCAAAGTTGAGCCCATCATTGGCGATTCGGAACAGGGACTCTACATTTTGAGGCATAGTTGCGCACATCTTCTTGCCCAAGCAGTTACGGAGCTCTTCCCTGATGCTAAGCCCACAATAGGCCCTCCGATTGAGCACGGTTTCTACTACGATTTTCACATGGACCCAATTGGTGAAGGTGAAATGCGTGAAATCGAGAAACGGATGAAGGAACTGGTCAAGCAGAATTTACCGATGGAAAGAGAGGAACATGGAAACGACTCCCTTAGGGAGATGTTCGCCTCGAATCCATTCAAACTCGAGATAATGGATGACAAGATCGGGGGCGATGTAGGCTCTTCCGCTTATCGCCAAGGAGACTTCGTAGACCTTTGTCGTGGGCCTCACGTTTCCGCGACCTCACAGCTGAGGTGGTTCAAACTTACCAGCACTAGCCAAGCCTACTGGAGAGCGGACAGGGACAGGGAGTCCCTTGTCAGGATCTACGGTATGTGTTATGCTTCCAAGGACGGACTGAGGAAGAGGCAGAAGCAACTGGAAGAGGCATCTAAGCGAGACCACAAGAAGATAGGGAGGGAGATGTCGCTCTACATGATTGACGAGCTAATCGGCAAAGGCCTCCCTGTTTGGCTTCCGAACGGAGAGGTACTGAAGTCGGAGATAGAGAGGTTTGCGGTAGAGACTGAAGAAGCGTACGGTTACGTCAGAGTAACGACCCCCGTACTAGGAAAGAAGGAGTTGTTCGAG
>CAYFID010000015.1:0-24172 GCA_964343205.1 uncultured Candidatus Poseidoniales archaeon
CTCCGTCTGCGCCAAACTCACAGGCCGTAGGTTCCGGGCCTGCACCAAGCCGGCAGTCCCGAGGCAGCGTCCGGGTGCGTGAGTCCCACGAAGAGCACCATGATGATGATGAAGAAGGCAGGGAATAGCGCGGTCAGGGTCAGTATCCCCGAGTCCTCGTCTCCCCATAGGTGCATGAATATCGCAGCTATCATGATGAACTTTGGAATGGCGATGACGGTCAGGATAGTCAGCGTCACGGTCTTGCTCAGCTCCACGCCGACCGCCGCGACCTCGATCACAGTAAGCACCATCAGCCCGAAGAAGTTCAACCAGTACACGTCCATTCCATAGATCTCTTTTGCCATTTTTTTTCACCTCAGAATAGATAGAAGAACGGGAAGACCAGAACCCAGACTAGGTCCACGAAGTGCCAGTATAGCCCGAAGTACTCTATCGAGACCGCGTTGTCGGGGGTGTAGCCCCCCCTAGCTGCCTTCAGGGTCATGTAGGTCAGCCCGACTATTCCGCCAAATACGTGGGCACCATGGGTCCCCGTGGTTACGTAGAAGGTGGTCGCGCTGACTTGGATGTTGGCCATCATGTGACCACCGGGGTGCGTCCCGTCCTGCATCATCGCGTAGAGTGCCGTGTCCTGATCAAGTCCACCGTGGCTCTCCATGTAGTGGGTGTCGTAGGAGTGGTGCTGGTAGTGGTCTGCATTGATCAGGTAGCCCTCGGCGTAGAGGGACTTGATGGTGGAGTCGCCGTGGTTGTACTCGTGCAGGAACTCCGGCAGAGGGAAGCCAAGGAACCACTCGATCATCTTCAGGGTCAGGAACAGTACAGCTAGGAACCAGGTGGTGCCCAGATAGCGGGTAACCTTCCTCCTCCTCACGTCATCATCTATGTCCTTCATCTTAGCGTAGCGGAGCGCCTGTACGACCGTGAAGGAGGAGATGATGAGGGCGAACGTGTTTATGGCCCCTGGGGCAAGGTGGAACCAGCTCGAGGCTATCAGGTGTCCTGCAGGCTCGAAGCAGGTAACTGCGGTGCCCTCAACCCACTCTCCCGAGTTAAACACGGTCTGGCAGTTGGGAATCCCGAAGCGGTACCTCATGTACGTGCTGAACAGTGAGGTGAAGACCATCATCTCCGACATCAGGAACACCCAGAGGGCGACCTTGCGGATGTCGATGTTCTGGAACGGGGTTCCTGTCGACTTCGGCTCCCACAGGTGCTTTGACTCCCTGCCGTCTACCCCGTAGCTCCAGTCTTGTCTCCACCAGACCAAAAGCCCGAAGCCAATCACGCCTAGGGAGGCGAAGACCAGTGGGACGTTGACCCAGCCTAGGAAATCCCCCCATTGGAACGCACCGGCTAGGGAGAATAGGAACAGCGCGAACCCACCGCTCATGATGATGGGGGCCCAGGAGTTGTGCGGTGCACCGTGATTCCAGTCGTGTGGGCCCCATGCGCTGGGGTGGTGGTGGTAGTCGTCGCTGCTCAGTGCATCACCTCCCCTGAGTCTTCATCGCTCACCATCAGCCTCTGGAACCAGCGCCCCACGATCCCGGGCTCGTTGGCCACGTGCTCGTTGGCGTCCTGTAGGGTCGGCAGCCCCCACTTCCCGTCGCCTATCTTGTAGAGGGTGTGGGCGGGTGGAGGCGAGCTAGTCATCCACTCGAAGGACCAACCTCCCCAGGGGTCGTCGGGGGCGTCCTCTCCCCTGAAGGAGGTCACGATCATGTTGAACACCAGGATGAAGTTTGACAAGAAGAAAAGGAACCCGGAGACCGTGATGAACATGTTCCAACCAGCCGCCTCCATGGGCAGCGAGCCCAGCGCCTCCTCGGTGGTCACGAAGTAGGTGTGGTGCCTTCGGGTCATCCCCCATACCCCTAGCCTGTGCATAGGCCAGAAGAGGGCGTTGTAGGATACGAAAGCGGTCAGGAAGTGCAGGACACCCAGCTTCTCGCTCAGCATCTTTCCTGTGGCCTTCGGCCACCAGTAGTAGATTCCCGCGAAGAACCCGAACACGGTTCCCCCAACTAGGACGTAGTGGAAGTGCGCTACGACGAAGTACGACTCGTGAAGGTGGGTGTCCATGGCTATCGATGGGAAGAACATCCCAGAGATGCCCCCGAGGGTGAAGGTCACCAGGAAGCCCAGAGCCCAGAGTGTGTGTGTCCTGTACACGAGGGAGCCACCGTGCATGGTCATCAGCCAGTTGAACACCTTGATCCCCGTGGGAACCGCTACCAACATGGTGGTCAGCATGGTCACGAACCTCAGGGTCGGGCTCATCCCGCTGGTGAACATATGGTGCCCGTATACGATGAAGGCGACTATGCCTATGCCTGCCATAGCGTACACCATCGACCTGTATCCGAACACCGATCTCCTCGAGCTAGTCGCTATGACCTCGGAGATGATGCCGAATGACGGGACCACGACGACATACACCTCGGGGTGGCCGAAGTACCAGAACAGATGACTCCACAGCAAGGGGTCTCCTCCGGCCGCTATGTCGTAGAAGGCAGTGCCGACCACTCGGTCTAGGTAGACCTGGATTAGTCCCACTCCGAATGCCGGAATCGAGAGGAAGAGCATAACGTTGGCTACTAGGATGGACCAGCTGAACAGTGGCATCTGCATCCAGCCCATGCCCTCTGCCCTCATCACTGCCATCGTGGTAAGGAAGTTGATCCCCGTCAGGGTTGAGGACGCAACCAGTAGGATCTGACCCGCAGCCCACATGGTAGTCCCATAATGCGCGGTTTCGCTTACCACGTAAGGTGCGTATCCAGTCCACCCGGTGTCCGCACCGTGGCCCGAGAAGACCCCCGTGAAGATCAGCAGGGCTGCGAACGGCTGCAGCCAGAAGGACATGGCGTTGATTCTCGGTAGCGCGAGATCTGCGGCACCTAGCTGTAGTGGGACCATCCAGTTCGCAAATCCGTTAATCATAGGCATCGCTGCGAGGAAGATCATTGTGGTCCCGTGTAGGGTGAAGAACTGGTTGTACTGCTCCTGGGTCAGGAAGTCGTTGCCCGGAACCGCCAGTTGGATTCGGATTATCATGGCCATGATGCCTCCTACTCCTAGGAAGAACAGGCCCGCAACGAAGTAGAGCGTCCCGATCTTTTTGTGGTCCGTGCTGGTTAACCAGTCTGCCAGCCAGGGGGCGAAGTTGTCCCAGTCAAACGAGTCTGGGTCCTTCCTGTAGAAAACGTAAGCTAGAGTCAGGGCAAGCAGAGTTGCCGAGACGATAATCAAGACACCAAGAACGACGAACGGGTCTGCCGCCTCGAGGACCTCTATCGGACCGCTCAGTGACGCAGTAGTCTTGCTCCAAACGTCACCAGAGGTACCGCCCCCAGCTCCGTCCGCGTTGCCGTTGACGGAGTTGACGTGGAGGACGAACTCGACGTTCCGGTCCGTTGCCGGGGCCGTCCAGGTTACTGTCCACGACACCTGGTCGTTCCCCGCTTCGGTGTGTCCGACCTCGTTTGCGTTGTACTCCTGGGCCGTAGCGTCGTTAGTAGTCAGGACTCCCTCGCTAGTCCACAGGTGGAAGCCGCCTTGGTTGACATTACCCAACTGGGAAGGGCCGCCTTGGAACGAGACAGTAAGCTCGTAGCTCTCGGAGTAGTTGTAGCTCTCCGGTAGTCCGTCGATTGTCGCGACTACAGAGTCTGACGGTACAGCTCCGTGGCAGTTGCAACCTGACTCTTGTACTCCTGCAATACCTCCTGGGAGGGACTGTGCAGAAGGCAATGCCAGCATGGCCGCAACCAGAACAAGGACTACCAAAGCCCCCTTCGTTCTCATTCCAGACAATATCTCACCTCAGTTGTGTGCCACTAGCTTAGCAGCCATTATCGAGTGTGCGTCCCCGCAGTACTCCGCGCAGAGCATCATCGACTCCCCTGTCATCGAGTCAGCAATTGGCATCCAGAGCGTCGTTGTCTGCCCGGGCAGCACGTCCTCCTTCGTCCCCAGGTGCTGGAACCACGGGGCGTGGGTCACGTCTATCGAAGTCATCTCAGCCAAGTACGTCTCTCCTTTCTTCAGGCTCAGAACTGGGACGCTCCCGTACACCTCCATCGTCTCGGTCCCTGTGTCGCATAAAGTGACGTCCAATTCGAGACAGTCGAAGCTCCAGAACCACTGCTGACCTGTGATCTCTATCACGTGGTAGCAGTCTGAGGTGATTATCCCGTCCGAGTCCATCACGTTATTCGAAAACTCGCCTGCTTCGCACTCGTAGCCATGGACGCCTCCCTCGGTGGAAGTCCAAACTGCATCTAGTGGGGCCCACGAGAAGTATGTTAGCCAGACTATAAGGATGAACGGAACAACCGTCCAAGTGACTTCCAGGCGCATGTCGTCGTTGTGTTTAGGAAATACTCCGACCCGCAGATTGTCTCTGTTCGGTACTTTTTCTCCGTCGCTCGAGGTGAACCAGAACGAGTGGTGGTATAGCCAGCCGAACGCGATAACTGCTACGATTACGGACCAAAAGATGTAGTGGTCCCATAGATATTCGAAGATTGGCGTCATCACACTCATGGCTATCTCTGTCTCTGTGGGGAGAAAATCCCCTCATAAGGGTCGCGGATTGACCTTCTGTTGCAAGCCTCATACTGCCCTGAAAAACACTACAAGCGAGTCATGTCTTTTTCACTCCGGGGTAGGGTGTGTCGGAGCGGGAAGGATTGCCTGAATGGACAGGTAAGCGAGATGCGGCTTCAGGGCCGCCAGACAGGCAGGTCAGGTTCGAAAAGGCCGCTAAGGCAATCGCTACAGCAATCGTGAGAAACAGGCCAATTGACCAAGGTGGTTTTGGGCGTCCCGTCGTTGTCGAAGGAATCAGGGATGAGAAGGCTGTCAGGGCCCTAGGATTCACTGGACCAGTGGAGAGGGTGAACAGGGGGTGGGACAGGTCCAGGCTAATCGCACACCTCCACTCTTGTTACTGCATCGGGCCCACTCCGGACGGAGGACCGCCGCTAATTCTACTGATGGATTGGGACCGCACAGGGGGTAAACTTCAGTCTTCGATCAGGGATCGCCTAATGTCACTGGACTCCTTGGTTGACGAGGATCTCAGGAACATCCTACTCAGGGTTATGAAGCCTGAGGGCCGGACCGTCGAGTCCCTGCTCTCCCACGCGCCATCCCTTGGGCCAGTGGTCCAGCACTTCCTACTTGGGATGGGATGAATCACTCGGGAAGAGAGGGGGGCATCTCCTTCACGGAGTTTAGGACTAGGTGAGTGACGGAACGCTCAATCCCCGCCATGCTCAACACGCTCTTTGTGAGGTCGTCCAGATCACCACGGTCCTTCGCTCTGGCCAGAACCATCGAGTCGTAGTCACCAGTCACGTCATAGACTCCGTATACGCGGTTGTCTTTGGCAATCTTCTCTTGCACCTCTATCAGCCCGCCCTTCTCGATTCTAAGGCCGATAACAACGCTCAGACCCCAACCCGCCTTGTCCGGGTCAAGAAGAACAGTGTAACCTCGTATTACCCCTAGGCTCTCCAGCCTCCTCACGCGGTTGCTTACAGTTCCCAGGGCGACCCCGACCTCCTCCGCTATCTTTCTCAGAGAGGTCCTGGCATCCGCTTCTAGCACCTTGAGTATACGACGGTCCACATCATCCATACTGACACCGAGGTCCTCGGTTTACATACAAGGCTCTTGAACATATGCTAAGAATTTCTGACAATGCTTAGACGAATGAGCAAATTACGGGACCTACTCCTCTTCATCAAGGGCGATTGGCAATCCACGCACTGCCCTCAAAACCGTCTTCTCCGACTCGCTCACCATCGGGGTGACTCGAGCACCAATCCAGACGGCTAGGCAGTCACCACTATCATCCACAAGCACCCTTCCCCCCCTTTCAACTCCAAGGCTGGCGTCAATCGACTCTGGTTCTGGCTCGTTACCAAGGAGAATCTCGTCTAGGATTCTTCCTTCCACGTCAACGAATGGGCCAGAAACTTTGCCCCTAAGACTACGCGTTGCTCTGGAGACCACCCTTTCGAGCTCCCCCTGCCTCACCCTAGCGGCAATCAGGCCCAGGTGAATCACCTTCAGAGGCCTCCACTGCCCTCCCGGGACAATTATCCTTCCCCCTTTTCGACTTCGTTCAGAGTCCCAAATCCGCTTGACCTCTTCTGTAGACCACAGGAGGCTCTTTCCTCTTGCCCACATGCTGCTAGGGACGGACCCCCACGCCTCCTCGAGTCTGACGGACCACTCATCCCCGATGGGACGAGGGAACGAGTCAGGATCAGCTGGAGGTTTGGGGGACATCTCCGGTGTTCTTTTCTCTACTAGCTTATTCCCAGACTCCGAGTCCTTCTGAAGAACCGCGAGGAAGAAACCGCCTCCGCCGACCGAGTCGTTCCAGATCCTAAGGCATTTCCTGATTTGGGATGACAGTGCCTCTTCCCTCGGGGGCTTCAAGAATTTAGGCACAGCTCCGTCATCGCAGGGCCGGCCATTGTCGTCCAGAGTGGGCCAATCGTCCATCCCCGGGTGAGAGGGAACTCCTTGGAGCATGTCCTCGGGTGAGACAATCCTGACTCCTCCCGCAGCTAGTATCCTGGCGACAACGGCCTCGTTCTCCACTGGGTCAAGTGAGCAGGTGGAGTACACCACCCTGCCTCCGGGCTTTGTGACCGCAATTGCGCGTCTAAGTAGGTCGTGCTGGAGCTCATGTAGTGAACGCCCTGAGGAGGGCAGCCACTTACTCCACACTCCCGGGTTCTTCCTAGTAGTCCCGGAGCCGGTGCAGGGCACGTCCACCAGAACCTTGTCGAAACCAAATCCTGGGACCATCGGAATGTGCCTGCCGTCATGCTGTACCACAACAGCTGACCTGGACGCGTGACGCTGAACATTAGAGACCAGGGTATTCACCCTCCCGCTGATTACCTCGTTGGCTATGACTGCCCCAGAGGTCCCTAGGTGCTCGCATATCTGGGTTGTCTTGGATCCAGGTGATGCGCACAGGTCCAGGACTATGTCCCCGGGAGCAGGGTCTAGGGCCAGAACAGGCAGCATCGACACCGCCTCCTGACGAGTGACCCTGCCGGTTTCGTGTAGGGCGTTCATAACTACTCTAACCTCTCCCTGCGCCCCTCCTCTTACGAAGGGCATCTCCCAAGCGCTCCCAGGATTGCTGAACCAATGGATTCTTGAAGCTCCTAGACCTTCCAGCCAAGCCTCTATCCAGTCCTTCTCTGGGCTTAGCGGATTTACTCTCAGGGTCTCAGGGAGCCTCGAGTATGAGCCTTCGAACCATGTATATGGGTCGTCTCTCCAGTGAGAGACCGCTTCCAGAAGCACGCTGCTTTCGGCCTCTTCTCTCCAGTCCGCCTCCCTAGCCCCCACACTTCGGCGTCCGGTCCTTTCGACATCAAGTGCTCGCAGGAAACCCGTATTAGCACAGACCCCCAGTTTTCCCTCCCATCTGCTCTCTGACTCTAACAACGGTTAAACCCCCTTCGATTCGCTCGGGCACTGCGGCATTTGCTGCAAGGGATGCACATGGTAGGATTCGGATTCAGAAGAAGGATCTCCAACAGGAGTTCAGAACCAACAAAGACTGACGACATAGGGACTAAGATGAAGCTAGGTGACTTAGTCAAGAGAGCTAGGGATTTCGGAGCAGCCACTGGTCCCCTGAAGCCCATTGAGGCTCTGATGACGGTAGGACAGAACGAGTGGACATGGCAAGTCGTAGACCGGGGTGTCCTAGACAAGCTCAGTCACCGACTAGTCTTTCAGTCGGACGCAGGCCTGAGGAGGGAGATTCTGATGACTGAGGGCTTAGACACTGCCGTGGGAGCCGCCTCTATGATAGTGGAGTTAGACGGTGGATGCGTGCTTATAGAGACTCTAGAGCCATAGAAAAACGCTCTCGTGGAGTTGAAATAGGGATTGCAGGTGCGGTGCTTCCATGGCCAAGGAGAAGAAGGGTAGTGGAATCCAGCAGGCTGCAGGCCTGATTAGGTACTTCGACGAGGAGTCGGAGGATGCTATTCAGATTTCCAAGGGAGCCGTCTACTTCGTCTGCGTAATTTTCAGCATTGTCGTATATCTAGCCAACCAACCGACCCCAGAGGATAACGTCTGGAAGTGGATGTGGGACACTCTAGGACTCTAGTCCCCTAGAAGCTCCCTCTCGATACTTCCTGCCCCTGTATTGGGGTCAGCCCTGATTATCGCACTTGATGCTCTGCTTAACGCTCTGTCAACCGCAGGTGCGTTCTTGTCGGCCAGTGCCTCCCTAGCCCTGTCGAGAGCCTCTTCCGCTGAGTCCAGTAGGGGATCTGAGGATTCATCAACCCCTCTGATTCCATTAACCGAGTCCTGTAGTCTAGCTATGTCATCGGCCATGCTCTCTCTAGCAACAGACACTAGCTCCTCCCAGCTGGATGTGTGAGATGACATTGACCCAGATGTAGCCCTCTCGAAGGCCCTTACGCGAACCGGCTCCCACGGGTTCCTCCCAAGGGAAGCGACGATGTCCATCGCGCATCTAGAACGCGTTGGAAGTGGACCTTCCAACCTTATCTCGTTCAGGAAGCACCTAGAGAACAAACCGAACCCCCAGTAGTGTCTGCTGGAAATCCTAAGAGTGATCTCGTCGGTGGAACAGACAAGCTCCCAGGTCTGCTCGTCGAAGCCCGGTTCGCTGGAGAACTTCGGTGGATCGTGAGTTCCCATTGACCTTAGTGCGGCACGAGCGACGTCGCCGAGGTACACCTTTCCTACTGATCCTTTAGTCCCTACTTGCTGCATGGTCCCTTCCTCGTCGAATGACATCCTTGGCTCCGCATTCACAACCTGCGCATACAGAACTGAACGATGGGGGTCCATCCCCACAGGTCCGGCACTAGCAGTCCGCGCATCTCGCATGCTATCCAGCCTTAGCCCGGATGGTTGAACGTTCCGAGTGGTGGTAACCGCTAAGTCCCTCCTCCCTCAGACCCGTTTGTGCCTCGAAGGAAGTACGGTAAGCTGCAGAAGGTAGTCGAAAGGCCCCCATCAGACAATTGCAGCAGGTGCCGTGCTGGCAAGCACTGCCCCATACCCGGTCACATGGGAAACGAGGAGGGGGCCAGCAGGAAGTGGAAGGGGCCCGAGTCAGTCGATAAGCGCACCAACAAGAAGAACCCTGCCAGAAGGTAGCCTTGATTGATGCAGACTCTTCGTGGAAGAATCATGGAGAACCTCGGGAGGATCCATTGCGTCGTCGACGTGGGCGAGAACTCAATCGAGATTGACCCCTACGTAGTCGACTTCTTCTTCGAACCAGTCTTTCTCTCAGGGATGTATCCCGACATGAAATGCACTGCACAGGTCATAGGTCTGGAGGGAGAAAATCCTCCTCTGATAAAGGTGGACATTGTTTCCAAGCGAAGAGGACAGAGATATGACGCCCTGAGGGTCAGTAGCGAGGAGCTATTCTCGAAGCCGAGCAGATTCTCTATAGTCTTCGGCTTCGACAGCGAGAAACTACAGTCACCACTCCAACTGGAGGCAGAAATCGAAGTCCGTCATGCAGGCACTCCGATAGTGGCGAGGATAATTTCGGGTCTCCCGTCTACCTTCGAGGGGAGAGTTAGCTCAGATCTGTCGGGAGTCAACCCTAGACTCAGATCTGAACTAGCTATGACGTTCTGGGATTGGCCCTTGGAGAACGCCCGTCTTGAGGTAAAAGCTAATGCTAATTGGTTGGAGCATTCGGGCAAGATCGAGATACTGAGTGGGGGTGGTAAAGATGGACCCCGAACCTCCAGTGAACTAACCGAGGAGTTCCAAGAGGTCGACTTCTGCTCACTGAAACCTCTGATACTTCCGAAAGACGGCTTCCCACACACCCCTTACCACACATACTCGTACGTCCTACTAAGACTAGGTCGCGAGGAAAACGAGTTCCCAGTAGTTGGCCACTTGGTGGACAGCAGACAATCAACGCGGAGGTCATTCGGGAAAATTGTGGATCTAGACGACCCCGATGCCTGGCCCTACTTTCTTTGGAATGGTGCTCACTTCAAAGAACAGCCATCTTCGGACAAATTCCTAATCAGGAAGGGGAGGCTATGGGAGGGCTTCAGTCATTTGGATCCCGATATCCCCGGCACCATAAAGCGAGTACAGCACGAGCGCTACACGAGCGCTGTCCCGACTCGTGCTTGGTTCGGTTACAAGGGCGAGGAGTTCATCGTGAACTGGTTCCACTTGGATGAGTATGGCTGGAAGGTGCGCTTTGAATAGAAGTGGCACTGGAATCCGACTCACCCTCCTCTTCCACTCCCTCTTCTGTTGTCGAAGGACTTCTCTGCGCCCTGTGGTAAATCTCCCTCAGAGTTTGGTCCCCTATCTCTAGATAGACTCTGGTGGTTGCAATGCTGGAATGTCCCAGAAGCCTCTGTATGGTTACCAGATCGGCCCCCCTCTGAAGGAGACCCGTTGCAAAGGTGTGCCTGAGGGTGTGTGGGCTCAGACGACTCCGGGGTATGTCAGCTTCGTCAGCTAACCTGTCCATCATCTTCTGGATGGACCTTGGATTGATTCTTCTTCCTCTGCTGGAGACGAAAACTGCTCTGATCTTGTCGTCAGGTCCTACCTTAATCCTACTCTCCCTAATCGGCTCCCAAGACTCCAGAACCTCTACAGTAGCATCAGTGAACAGTACAGTGCGATCCTTCTCCCCCTTCCCGCCGATAACCAGTGCAGAAAGGTCCTCCTTGTCGACGTCGTCGATGTCTAGGGCGCATAGCTCCGATACTCTCAGCCCTGTATCGAGCAATAGAGTGGAGATCGGCATAGCCAAGGGGTCCTCAGAATCTCTAATCGCCCGTCTGAGCCTGACAAGCTCCCTGTTTCCGAGTGTCTTTGGCAGGGATTTGCTCCTTGACGGGCGCTGGATCCAATCCGGAATGGTGTGCCCGAGCCACTTCAGCAGATGAGTCAGGGCTGCAATCTTCGCGTTAATGGTGGATGGCTTTAGATTGCCAAGTCCATTCATCCAAGCGTCCATCCTTCCGTTGTTTGGATCTGCTCGGTTGTGGAATTCCCTGACTGAGACGTCGGATGCCTCTTCCCAACTGCAACTCCTTTCGCCAGGAAGGGGGGTAGTGGAGAATGACCTAGCAGCTACGTCATAGGCCCTGATGGTGTGAGAGCTCTTCTTCTCCGACCTAAGTTGCTGAAGCCAGCACTCGTGCCATGGCAACTCTGCAACTCTGTTGAGCCTTGAAGGTACTGAGTGATCCAGTCCTATCTCCTCGGCCTCGAATCTCCGCCCCATCCTTCCAGCCAGGTGGGTACCGAATCTACCTTGTCTCTCCCCTTCGTTCAATCCTTCTCGCCTCCCGCCGCGAACGGCGTGTGCATCCCTGTCCTATTGGACGACCGAAAGGAAACGGGTGGAGACTTGAATGCTTCTCTGTATGAGCGGGGTGGGGAGCTTGGTTAGTCACGACCCCTTTTCTCGCCGAGGGACTAGTATACGTCCCCTGTCTCTTCTGTTTCAGAACCAAACAAGTCTTCGTCTGACTCTTTTTGCTGCTGGGCGGAAGCGAAAAGGGAGCTTAGTCGCTCTGCCACCTTTCCGGCAACGTTACTTCTGGTGGCTCTCTCAATCCCTTCTAGTCCAGGGCTAGAGTTGACCTCCAGAACCAGTGGGCCTCTTCCCGAATCGAGCATGTCAACTCCTGCCAGCTCCAGATCCAGGGTCTGGGTGGCTCTGACAGCAATCTCCTCCTGCTCCTCAGTGAGCTCCACACTGCTTACAGTACCCCCTAGGTGAAAGTTGGAACGAAACTCGCTTCCATGGGCCTTCCTGCGCATTGAAGCCACCACTTCGCCACCCACTACAAGTGCTCGCACATCACTGCCATGCGACTCTTCGATGTACTCCTGAACTAATGGCCTCATGCCTCTCTCTAGCATCTGGTAGACGAGCTGTCTGGCTTGGGGAAAGGACTTGACAAGGAAAACTCCCGAGCCATGTGTCCCCTCGGTGGACTTGACCACACAGGGTGTCCCTCCGACTCTCCTGACTGCCCGATCGGTGTCTTCCCATGCACCCACGTGGGCGGTAATTGGTACTGGGACCCTCTTCTCGGCCATCATCTGGCATGCGACGAGCTTGTCTCGACTCCTGATGATTCCCTGGCTAGAGTTTAGAACGATTACTCCGGACTGCTCGAACTGCCTAACTATTGCAACCCCTCTCCTGGTGATAGAATAGCCAATCCTGGGAAGAACAGCCTCGCACTCAACTGGCCACCCTCTGTGGAAAATCCTGCCACCGTCCTCGTCTACGATAATGGTAAGGGCTAGCGGGTCGACTATTTCGACCGTCCAACCAGCTCTTTCGGCTTCTGTTGCCAACCTCCTTGTGCTGTACAGCTCCGGGCCTCTAGATAGAAGAACCAGTCTGGGCTCCATGGTTTGCGCCGCCCACGATCCCCCCTTCAACCCTTTGCTCAGAAGATATTGCATCATACAAGGAGTGGGTCCATTGGTGCCCATTACGCCGAAGAGGTTGAAAGCCTCGGCGTTGGATTGCGTACCATAGCATGGCCCCAGACGACTCAGTGGACCGCGAGTCCCTCACTTCAAACACCGTAGCACAGCTAAGGGAGATGTGCAAGCAGAATGGTCTGATGGTGTCTGGGAAGAAATCAGAACTCGTAGACAGAATCCTAGAGTTCGTAGGTGTGGAGGAAGATTTGGGGGAAGAAGATTCGGAAGAGGACTCCGAAGAGGCACTGGTAATGGACGACGATCCAGCTGAGGACCCTCGGGACAGGGTTGACGCGGTCCTCTCTAGAATAAGTGGGGAAGTAGTAGAGGCAGAGGTTGTAGAGGCAGAATTGGTCTCCGACCAACCAGAGAAGACCCCTGAAACCAAGGAGCAGGTAATTCTCGGGGAGGATGATCAGCCCTCTCTTGTCATCTCTATGCCAACTCTGTCCTCCATTGGAGACAGGTGGAAGGCGACTGCCGCAATCCTCGTGGTAGTAATCCTAGTAGGTGCTGGTGCTACTATTTTCCTCCAGAGAAGCTCTGGTTTCACAGTCGCAGAACTCCAATTCGGCGATCGTTTGGAGTTCCAAGTGATGGACTCAAGCATCAATATCGTCGGCGAGGAGATGCTCGGACTAGTCAGAGACTCAACAGGCGATATTCTGGAAGACGCTTGTGATCAGCTCTCTGTTCAAATTAGTCAAGGATCGGGTTCGGTTTCGGTTTCCGATGGCCCTGAGTCGGGAGCGAGGGAGACAACTGACAGCCTTGGTAGGAGCGGTTTCATGGCTGCTGAGAAGAACCTCATCATGAGCCTGGACATGGACTTCGAGGGCAAGACGTGGAGGGACGACGCGAAAACGGATTGTGGGAACATCATGTGGGTGGTACCAGACAATGAACTTTCGATAGACTCGACAAGTTGGGTAGAGCTCGAGAAAAGGGAGGTAAAGAGGTCCGATACATCCATTTCATTCAGAGATGTTGACTCAGTTACTACCAATCTAAGGGCTGTCACATACGACGGCGAAGGGCTCGGGGGGCTCGGCGTCCTGTTGCCAACACTTTCCTTCCCACTGACCCCAATAGAGCTGCATGACTTCTTCGGTGAGGCGGTAATCAAGGAGGGAGCGCGGTCATCTGATCCTGACCTAAACTGGAATTCAGACTGGAAGTGGGAAGTTAAGAATGAGATTAGAGACGATTCCCATGGTCTCGTTTACAAGGTTGAAATGGAGCATGAGGACATCGGAAGGTGCTATGGTCACGCCAGAATAACACTTCTCGTTAAGGAGGGAAGCCCCTGGCCAGTTAACCAGCAGTCAAACATCCTGCTGGACAAGGACGAACAGACCGGGAGCTGCGACTTCTTGGTGAGTGCTCTTTCTGAGGAGATTCTTCCTGATGGGAGGCTTGCCATCAGCATGACCTTCTCAAAGTCCTCTTCATCGTCTGGTAGCCAGGCAATCGACTGGGGCCGGAATTATCTTGGAAGCCCAACAGATGGTGAGGACAGACCCGGGACTTCAACAAAGAGGAATTGGGTTGACGCGATGTGGGACGAGTCGGAAATCCGACAATTCGATTTGGAGGAGGCCGTCTCTTGCCTGAAGGCTAGCTACCCAACAAACCAAGCCACACAGGCCCTAGAGTCTGGGGGTTACATCTGGCATGCCAAGTGGTCCAAGCCTACTGGTGAGGCGCAATGGAACCTTTCCTGGGTCGACGAAGCAGACGACTCAGGCTGGTTGGTCCTTCGAAAGTCGTCAGAGGGATGCGAAATCGGCTCTTCCGGGTCAAACGACGGAGGAGAAGTGAAATGGAATCGCGATTCAATTCCAGACACGCAGACTATGTCACTCCTCGAGAGTAGGATTCTCAGCCCAGCCAAGTACCCAGACCTGGGTGAGTACATTCGCTCTGGCGACTCTTGGCACTTGGAGGCCCAGGTTGGGTACAGGCTTTCGGTTACCGAGGATAACGACCTACTGACCCTACTCCCAGGGGATCTGGGAGACGGAAAGGTCACGATGACTGCCAGCAGGGACTGGGAAAGTGGGGGAAGAAGCAACTCCCTGGAAATGGCCATGGACGCTGAGACCGGGGAGATGGTCCTCTGGTACCTCATCGATCGTCCCACAAACTGATTCAAATCCACTCCTTACACCCTGACGAAAGCGTCATGTTCAACACCGCTTCGATGACCGTCGACTCTGATGCCACCTTTGGAGGGGGACGATGGGCTGCCAGAAGTCTCAGAATCCCCACTGATAATCGACGTGGATTTCTTTGAGGAGGATGACGAGAATCTCGCGAGTCCTTTGGATCCTGCAGAGGAAATAAGCGTCGCCAGGCCACGGAGCCCGATGGAACTCCCCCTCTCGTTGCCAACCCCGTCGGGACGAGCCAGGGTTGTAACTGTGACCAACCAGAAGGGGGGAGTTGGTAAGACTACCACCGTGATCAACATTGCATCCCAGCTAGCACTTAGGGGGCATAGGGTGTTGGTAGTCGACTCCGATTCTCAGGGAAATTGCGCGACCGGTCTCGGCGTGGACAAAAGCAGGGTCAGGACCACCACAAGGGACCTGATACTAAGTCCTGAAACCGCGATAGACTCTAGGCATGCTACAGCCGTGGACAACCTGCACATAATCGTCGGAGACAGGAGTCTGATAGGACTAGAGCAGGAGATACTCAGACAGCTAGGTAGAGAGAGGAGGATGAAAGAGGCGCTCGAGCCATTGCTCTCCCATTACGACATCGTACTTGTCGACACGCCCCCATCATTGGGGCTTGTCACAATCAACGCACTGGTGGCATCTGACGGTATCCTGATTCCGGTTCAGACCGAGTACTTCGCACTTGAGGGCCTAGCTCTGCTCGCAGGTACAATCAGAGAGGTCAGGAGCCTGCTGAACGATCGTCTAGGAGTAGACGGAGTACTACTGACCATGCATTCACAGACCCTACTCAACCAGCAGGTTGCCGGAGAGCTCTTGGAGAGCTTCCCAGATATCGTGGTAAAGCCTGCGATCAGAAGAAATGTCAGGCTCGCCGAGGCACCTAGCCACGGGGTTCCGATACATCTCCATGACCCTTCTAGCCCCGGTGGCAAGGACTACCAAGCAATAGCAACAGTTCTAGAGCGTCGCTGGGGACTCTCCTAGATGCCAAAGCGCGGATTGGGCAGGGGATTGGCGGAGATTTCCTCGAGAACCAGTAAACCTGATCTCTCTTCCTTCGTAACCGAGTCAGAGATGCCCGACTCCCCTCGAGTCGCGGTTTTGTGGATGATTTTCGGGAGCTTCTGTTTCGGAACAATGAACGCCTTGGTGAAGTGGACCAGCGAATACGCCGATGTTTGGATGATCATTATGGTACGATCGGCGGTAATAGCGCTCGCAGTGGTGGTATTCACCGCTTCCCGGGGAATCAGTCTGAGGGTAAACGATCCTAGGACTATGCTGCTAAGGTGCTTAGTAGGTCTACTGGCAATGATTCTCTACTTCACCGCTCTCGGAAGAATACCAATCGGGCAGGCGGTAACCCTCCAGTACACTGGCCCACTTTTCGTCGCACTACTTTCTGGAAGAATCCTCGCCGAGAGAGTCTCCCCAACAGTGGCTATTCTCGTGTTGACCGCATTTGCTGGAATAGTCATGATAGTCTCTCCTGAGGTCGGGACCGTGGAGCCAGACGCCTTGCTGGCCTTGGGCTCAGGATTCTTCGCCGCACTCGCCTACATGTACGTCAGGGAACTCAGGAAGACAGACTCACCGGCTACCGTGGTCTTCTGGTTTGCTGCTTTCTCAGTAGCGGGGAGCATCATCCAATCCGCCCCTCACGTGTTGGCTCTTGACACCAGAACCCTAGCAGCCCTAGTTGGAATCGGGATAGGAGCCGGTGGTGGTCAGGTTGGAATTACCATGGCTTACCACAAGGCGAACGCCGCTTGGGTGAGCGCGTTCTCATACCTCACCGTCCTCGTAGCCACCTTCTACGGATTCGCACTGTTCGGCGAGTCGCTAAGCCCGGCTGACTGGATTGGAGGAGCCCTAATCGTCGGATCCGGAATCGCCCTTGTTTTCGTAGTGCCCCCCCAAGAGAACGGAAACTCAAGTTGATACAGACCCCAAGGAATAGATTTGTACCGTTCCGCCCATATTAGCATGATTTTGGCAGTAGTAGTACAGGGTGTCCGGCGCGTCCAATGGAACTGTGAATGTAAGAAGCCCGTCACTCCCCTGGGTACCTGTGTAGGCCACTCCGTCTGTGTACTGGGTTCCTCCCCCATGGGTTCCATCTTCGGTCGAAGACAGCCTCAGCGGATGAGGGGAGTTTGTGGAAGAAGATTGGTCAAAAGTGTAGGTGAAACCCCTGTATAGGCCAACTTCTGGTTGTAGCAATGCATCTACGTAGAACTTCATGCCAGAAACTGTCACTGTCATCTCCATCACTGTTGGCATCGAACCATCTGAGCCATCGGATCCGTCTGCTCCGTCTTCTCCGGCCGGACCAGTATCTCCAGTTGGTCCCTCTGGCCCCATCTCCCCAGTATCACCCTTCGAACCAGCAGAACCCGGAGGTCCCTCGGGCCCGGAGATGTTCCCGAGATCGATCCATTCCGAACCACTCCAAACATGGATGTGAACAGTAGAGTTGACCAAGAAAGCATCCCCGATATCTCCGATGTACACGTCTCCTAAATTGGACGTGCTTTCAACGGTCCCAACTACGGTGAAAGACGTCCCATCCGCCCCAGCAGGGCCGGCAGGCCCCATGATCCCGTCCGCACCAGCAGGGCCAGTCGACCCGGCGGAACCTGCTGGTCCAGTAAGGTCAATTACCATCCAAGACCCACCGGAACAGGCCTTGAATCCAGATTCAGAAGACAAGTAGTACAGCCTACCATCTGTACTGGAATCACAAGGGGGGAGCTCAGAATCACTCTGAACCAGGAATACGTCCCAGTCGCCCAACTCGTTCGGATCATCCTTATCCTCACCCTCATCTGTTCCAGAGCAACCGGACAGGGCAGTTGCAGTCATAATTAGTGCTAGTAGAATCGCCAAGGCGTCCGTTCTAGTTCTCTTCATGCAGTTTCCAGTAGTATTGGGCTACTTAATGTGGTGTCACCCAAAACTACTCGTCCCTGAAGTCTGACACCTCATCCAACTGTTTCCGGTTTAGATTTGGCACCTTCGCATTCTCATCGGGATAACCTACAGGCAGGAGTAGCATCGCGTGCTCGTGATCCGGCCTCTGTAGGATTTCCCGCAAGAAACCCATAGGAGAAGGTGTGTGAGTTAGGGTAACTAGTCCCATGTTGTGTACTGCCGTGATGAATAGACCAGCTGCAATTCCACATGACTCCTGAGAATAGTATGTCGGGGACATCTCACCACCCTCTCTCTTTCTCTGTGAGTGTCTAAAGAGGACGACAACCCATGGAGCGTCGGTGATGTGCTCCTTAACGTGATCAGTTCCGAGAGGTGCTAGAACCTCCTCCCAAGCCTCCGGAATCCGCTCTTCGTAGAAGCGCTGCTCCTCTTTCTCCGCCGCCGCCCTGATTTTTTCCTTGAGATCCTTGTCGGATATCGCCACGAAGGTCCATGGCTGTAGGTGAGCTCCCGACGGCGCCGTGCTCGCGGTACTGATTGCTAATTCGATTAGCTCCCTAGACACTTCCCTGTCGGAAAAGTGACGCGTAGTACGTCGACCGTCCATCTGGTCGAAGAACGATTTCGCCCTAGCAAGCATCTGGTCCTCGTCCAGCTCGGAGAAGTCGAGTGGGACGAACCCGGGCTCCTCGTCGCTATCGCCCATGCGTGTGCTCAGTCGCGCCTCGCCATCAAGGCTGCCATCGAAGTGGAGAATACTGCGGCAGAGACCGAGAATCCTGGGAGGATGCCTCTCTCCTCCTGGCATTCTGTAGACGAACCACCCCAGGTACCGTTGTCGTGCCAGCAGTCAGACCATACCTTCCATCCGAAGCCGGTCTCGGGGACATCCGTTTGTGATTCTCCCTCGTGTTGCAGGACGAACTTCCAGTTGACGTAAGTGACAGTTTCATCCGGGACTATTGCCCCCGTCCAGATACTCCCATCTTCGGATTCCAGGGAATGAGTCTCGGGTGCGTAGCAGACTCCCGAGTTGATGCAGACTTGGGTAATCCACCCCACGGTCGTACCGTTTTCACGTGCTTCTTCAGAAAGGTGCACTGAGATGGAGAATGACTCTCCCGCTGGAGCCACGCTTTGGAATTCAACTGAATCGATATCCGTGCCCTCGAGAGCAAATTGCTCGTTGACTCCACTCTCCGCTGCAGTTCCGGGGGATACTGCGAGAATGGAGACCACAACTAGCGCCACGAGCCTTCGCATGAACCAGCGCCACGCTCATCGCAAATGAATGCTGACCACTCAGACTTCAAGTTCCCAGAGGTCGTCACCGACCCAGTGGATAGTTGAGATAGCCTTCCCCTTTGTCATGGACATCATGCCCTCTCCGTCCACCATGGCCGTTCCTGTGGCGATGGGCTCCCCAGTCTCCTGGTGTCTAATCCAGACGAAGTCTCCTACTGAAAGAGAGGGGTCCGCGATGTGAATCCCGGCACCCATGCAGTCGGCTCCGTTCCTCAGGAAGGGTATGGCCCCCTCGTCGACTGCCACCCAAGACCGCTCTACTTTCCATGTCGCGATTCCTCGCAGGGTGGGGTACCAACCCATCTTCCCAGCGATCTCAATCCTCATGGCGAGAGCGACCCTATCTACGAGTATCAGATCAATCTCTTGGTAGTGGGCCTGCTCCAGGAATCCAGATAGGTCCACCTCTTCCCCGATCCAGCTCCCTAGCTCCTCAGCCACCCCCCTGATCTGTTTGAGTCTGACTGGCGTCCTCCTCCTGAGCCTCTTGTCTACCATGGGTCCCGACTTGCAGGGAGGCGCAAGAACATGCCGAGGCCGTACAGTTCAAGCGCTGTGCGCCAAGGGAGGGCCATGTTGGCCATCTGCCTGGACCTAGAGGGAGTTCTGATTCCAGAGATTTGGATCAACGTCTCTGAGAGGACAGGCATAGAGGCCCTGAGGAGAACCACAAGGGACGAGCCCGACTATGACCGCCTAATGAGCTACAGGCTAGGAATCCTAGACCAGAACGACATCAAGATCGAAGACATAACCTCAGCAATCCAGTCCATGGAGCCCATGGAGGGGGCCAACGAGTTCCTAGCATCTCTACAGTCGAGGTGGCCCACTCTAATCCTATCCGACACATTCTCCCAGTTCGCCAAGCCGATGATGGCCAAGCTAGGACATCCCACCTTGCTCTGCCACACCCTCGTTATCGACGACTCAGGGAGGATTGAGGACTGGGAGATCAGGTGCCAGGATCAAAAGCGCCGAACCGTAGAATCACTCAGGGAGATGAACTACCAGGTTATCGCGGCAGGAGACTCCTACAACGATACGACAATGCTCTCGGCAGCCAGCTCTGGGATACTCTACCGTCCACCGGACAACGTGGTGAAGGAGTTCTCCCAATACCCTGTGGCCACGGACTACACCGAGCTGATGGATGCCATAGAGTCGGCCGCTTCTGACTTGGGAGAGCACTGGAAGTAGGCCCATTGCGCTCCAATCGTTTGAAATAAGGCAGGCAGGTCGGCGGGACGCATGGCGAAGTGGCACGGCATTTCCCGCAGGAAGCCGACGGGTGGACGCCTCAAGCGACCCAACAGGTACAGGGGGAAGAGGAGGACCGAGGTTGCCAGCGAGGAGCAACTCGCATTCGTAGGTGACAAGGACGTTCGCAAGAACTACCGCAAGAGGGCAGGCTCTCAGACAGTGAGGGCTCTGTCGGTCAACCAGGTCAACGTCAACACCAAGGAAGGGAAGACCATTAGGGCTACGGTAAAGAGCGTTGCAGGAAACGACGCGGATCCCAACTACGTCAGGCGTAACATCGTAACCAAGGGCGCGATACTCGATACAGACGCTGGGATGGTCAGAGTCACCAGCAGGCCGGGAATGCACGGCGTAGTCAGTGGAGTTCTCGTAGACGAGTGAGCCCACGAAGCCCTCAAGGCACACACCACTCAGGGTTAGGGCGGTAGCATGGCGGCAAAGCGTGAGGAGATGACCCTGTGGACCGGATACTTCGATTCAAGGAAAAGCCGCTCGGACGGTCGCAGGGTACCTAGGGGGGCGAGCATTCCGAAGCCGACCCTCGAGGCAGTAGTTTGGGCAGCCCGAAGCACCGGCATTCGCAAGATGAGGCAGGAGCCCGACGCCAGTCACCCATCTCGACCTCATGCCAAGGAGGGCAGGCTTGTAATGCCTCCCAGCCACGCTCTAGAGGCCACCGGTGCTTCTAGCAAGGAGGGCGTGATGCAAGTCATCGGGCAGGTCCTCCGCAAGAGATCCCAGGAGGCCAAGGAGCAGGGCAAGACCCCGGCTAGCGGTCCGGCCAAGGGGGACCGCAGGCAGAGGTCTCAGAGGAAGTCGTTCAAGCAGAGAGGGGCTGGAAAGAGGCGCTCCAAGTTCGGTAAGAAGAGGTGAGAAAATGTTCGTTAATGTCTCAGGGTACCGGTTCGTGGATCTTCCAGATAGGGATGATCTCAGGTACCCCATTCTCGACCTGTGTCTAGAACTGGGACTGAAGGGCACCGTCCTCCTAAGCCACAACGGAATCAACTTCTTCGTTGCTGGGACCAAGGAATCCACTGACTCTTTAGTGACCTACCTGGACTCGGACAACAGGCTCGCTGGAATACCCCTGAAGGTCAGCCACTCGGAATACCAGCCGTTCCGCAGGATGCTGGTCAAGTGCAAGAGGGAGATAATCTCCCTAGGTATTGACGACATTAGGCCATCAGAGTTCACCGGCCCCTACATCTCCCCCAAAGAGCTGAAGGGTATTCTAGACGAGGGGCACGAGATACTACTTCTGGACACAAGGAACGACTACGAGACTAGGGTCGGGGCTTTCGAGGGTGCGATCGACCTGGGAATATCCTCCTTCAGGCAGTTCCCCGAAGCGATAGAGTCCCTACCAGACGAGTACAAGTCCATGACCCTAGTGATGTATTGCACAGGGGGCATCCGCTGCGAGAAGGCTTCTGCTGTGATGCTCAAGGCCGGATTCTCAGACGTCAGGCAGCTCGAGGGAGGAGTGCTCGGCTACTTCGACGAGTGCGGTGGGACGCACTGGGATGGGGACTGCTTCGTCTTCGACCAGAGGGTGGCACTAGACCACCAGCTCGGCGAGACTGAGATGGAGATGTGCTTCAAGTGCAGGGAACCCCTTTCGACAGAGGAGCAGGTATCCGAGAAATACGTTATCGGGGAGCACTGCCCCTACTGCTACAAGTAGACAGACGAGACAATCAGTAAACATGCAATGTACCGCCCGTGTACGATGTGGGTGGATCAACCCCAAGTGAGCTATTCCACGGCCAAGGTCCAGCCGAACTCGTCCGGAACACGCCTCTGCTGTATCGAGGTAAGGGTCTCGTAGAGCTCCATGGCTATAGGCCCCACATCGCCCCCACAGTACTCCACAACCCTGTCTCCGTGCTCGATTCTCCCTATAGAGGAGACCACAGCAGCCGTACCGACGCAGAAGCACTCGTCCGCTTCTAGGGCGTAGTCCACGTCCACCTTCTCCTCTCGGACCTCGTAGCCCTTGGACTCCGCGAGCTCCATCACAGATGCCCTAGTGACTCCGGGCAGTATGGTCCCGGTCAGTTCAGGGGTGGAGACCACACCGTCCTTCACGCAGAAGAAGTTGGCAGCCCCGACCTCCTCGATGTACCTGTGGTTAACCGCATCCAGGTAGATTATCTCGGAGTAACCCTCCTCCTTCGCCATCTGGGAGGGGACCATCCCCGGTGCATAGTTCCCGATTGCCTTTACGCCACCGGAACCTCCGGGCGCCGCCCTGTGGAACTCGTCGGAGACCCTCAAGGAAGTGGGGGTTATCCCGCCCTTGAAGTAGGGCCCCACCGGGGAGACGTAGACTAGGAACGTGTACTCGGGTGCGGGCGCTACCCCTAGAATGGCCCCGCTCCCGAACAATAGGGGCCTCACGTAGAGAGCCCCCTTGCCCATGGGAGGTACCCACCGCGAGTTCTCCCTCACTGTCTGCATGATGGCGTCAAGGAACATCTCCTCGGGAACAGGGGGCATGCCAAGCCTCCTCGCTCCGTCCTGGGATCTTCTGGCATTGTCTTGTGGGCGGAAGAGAACTATGCTGCCGTCGGCCGCGCGCTGCGCCTTCATCCCCTCGAACAGGCCCTGCCCGTAGTTGATCACGCCCGAGGCGGGTGAAATGCTCAGGTTCTGGAAGTCCTGCATCACCCCTGGCTGCCAATCACCTCCCTGCTTGCAGGAGGCGATATACATGCGATCAGTTTCCATGAAACTGAAAGTGAGCGAGTCCCAGTCTACCTCCGGTCCTGAGTCTCCCTGCATTCTTCGCACCCCGTTTGCTAGACAGGGGACCGCCTCGGCTTTCAACGGTTGCGCTGGAAGCCCCCCCCGGCATGGTTATGGCCCCTCACGATGACGTGAGGTAAGGCAATCGGCCTGAGCACGGGATATGGGTGACTTCATGCAGTGGGATGAGGAGGTATGCATCGTTTCGGGGGACAATAGGGCTTGGCCGAACGAACCCAAGACCGTCATCGAGCTGTGGTGCCGATCCAAGGCCGGGCACTCGACTCTACTGCTGGTGAATGGTCTCAGGCCATACGTTGAGATATCGGACCCCAAGTCAGACAGTAGTTCCGGGGACCCAGAGTTCCTCGGGAGAGCATCATTGGTCAAGGGGGTCCAAGGTAACCCGGAGCCAAGCGGGATGAAACTCTCCCAGGATGGTATCTACAGGCCCCACTATCGTGTCTACGTCAGGGATACGACAAAGGTCAGAGCGGTCAGAAAGGGTCTCTCCGACCAAGGTTGGAGAGTGACGAGCGCGGATATCCTGTTCTTCCAGAGGCTACTCCTCGATCTGGACCTCGGGCCTCACATCAGAATGAGCGGGGAGGTTCTCTGGGCTGGAGAACGGGCCCCTGATGCGTCGAAGACCCCAGAGAACACTGACCGGGAAGCGGCTGAGAAGCGAATCCACGAGGTCGGGGGCTCCGGGATATACCCCCTCGACATGGTGGTATCTTGCGAGCTCGGAGGCCTGAGCAGGGCCGAACCGTTCCCAGCGCCCTTCGTAACCATGTCATTCGATCTCGAGACGAGCATCGCGAACAACACGATCCTCTGCGCTGCAGCAGTGATTGACAGGGCCGGGGAGAGGACGGAGTACCCGATTATCGGAGCCGAGACCGAGATCCTAGAGAAACTCACGGAGGTGGTCCGCTCAGAGGACCCCGACTTCATCACCGGCTACAACATCGACAACTTCGATCTACCCCGGATGGAGGAGAGGTCCGAGTACATCGACACGGAGTCCGAGATGGCTAGGTCATCGCTGCTCGGATGGGGGAGGGTTCCGGCAAACGAGGCGGAGACTAAGAGGGGCTGGAGGAGGCCCGGCAGGATATTCCCAAACAGAGAGCAGAACAGGGTCTGGACGATCAAGGGAAGGATCCCCCTCGACGCATGGTGGC
>CAYFID010000016.1:0-22722 GCA_964343205.1 uncultured Candidatus Poseidoniales archaeon
ATAATCATGTTTAGTCTCCTCTACGAGGAGGGGAGCGGTAGCAATGGGAACACACGCAATTTCAGACGGCCTCTATCGAAACCAGATAGCCCCTAAGAAGGCGTGCAAGGCAGCGATTCTGGTATCCCTGCTTTTTCTGGCCCCACTTCTGGCAGTCATCCCCTCGGACACCATGAAAGAAGCGCCAATGATGACAGGAGGGAAGTCGACAGAACCAGATGTGGCTGTTACCGATCTAAATGTCACCACTCCATCAGTAATCGGTCCAAGTGGAAACCCAACACTGGCCCCTTTGAACCATATCATCAGGGTCAGCCTAATGAATCAAGGGGGCTCTACGGCATACGGAAATATCACTCTGCAGATCGACGGGGCCGTAGTGGATAACAGGACCGTAGACCTCAACCCAGGCCAGCAGGAGGTGCACTTGCTATACTGGGACGCCTCTTCAGTTGTGGGCACAGGAATAGAAATGACTGCAGTTTGGGTTAAAGACTCCTCTTCTTCAGACTCTGACACCACCAACGATCAACTTTCCCTAAGCAACATAGAGGTATCCTCCTATGAACACGCCTCGGACTTAGCCGACTCGCTTCCTTCTGAGGGCAGCTCCTTGGCCCGGGCAATGTGGGCCGGCGCGATTACGGTGGTGAACACTGGAAACCAACCCGTAGACATCACCGCAGATCTCACACTGACCCCCGAAGGAGGGGGGGCCTCCGTCGCCCTATCCTCCACTACCGAGACCCTACAGCCCGGCAGCTTAGCCAACCCCCCGATAGCACAGAACATCTCGATAAGTTTCGATGGGACGAACCTAGAGGGCAACTACACCCTAGGAGGCCACCTAGAGGTGTCTGGAGCAGGTTCTATGACCGTTGACATCGAATCAAGGACCGTCAACTTCATCGCCCTAAGAGCATCATTGATCCCTGCCAACAGCAGGAGTGCGGATCCCGGCTCCCAGACCATCCTGAACTTCATACTACAGAACTCCGGAACCGCGAGTGACGACTTCACTGTCACACAGAGCAACGACTCCATAGACCCCGACTGGTGGGCGGATTCGCCCTCCCAAATCCACTGCTCGGCTTGCCCGCTTGGTCTCCTGACCGTAGATGCCGGGCAGACAGAGGCTATTCAGGTACCTGTCAACGTACCCGCTGATGCGGCCAATGGGGCCATCGTTACCGTCACTATAGAAATACAGAGCGAGGCGGCTGGGTACGTCCTGGAAGCAATCACGATTGTGATGGCTGGGGGGACCTACTCGGCCGAGATATACCAGAACCACTCATACGTGCAGCCCGGCTCACCGCCTGTCCACCTCGCGGACTTCGCAAACCTAACTCCCGGAATCTCAAGGACCCTTGACTACACGCTGAAGAACACCGGAACCGCACCAGCCCAGTTCCAGGTTGACGTTGGGCCACTAGAGTCAGTCCCATACTGGACGATTTACTCTCCAACTACGATAACCGACGTGGTGATGCCAAACGAAACACGGACGATTCCAGTTACAATAACTACCCCTCACGTTCAAATGCCACTGAATCCTTCGTGGAAGATATCCTCGATAGAGCAGGTGGATATCGCAATACAGGCAATTCCCCTTGAGGGAGGAATCCCCGCAGTCAACCAGACCACCTTGGTGATTGACGGCATAGTCGAGCTCGACGTCAAGGTCACGGGTGGTTCCGCGGTCATTAGCGCCGAAGATGTGGAGAGTGGCAACACAAACAGGTTCGTAGACTTCGAGGTCTCGATCATCCACAATCTGGGATCCAACAGCACCCTGGCTCAGGTCAACCTCGCTCCTAAGTCAACCGGGAGCGATGCAACGGGCAAGTCCTTCACCGCCCTCAATGGAGGAAGCGCCGCAGAGAAAACAAGGTGGATGGCAACCGCCACACCATCGACAATGGAACTGGAACCGGGTGAAGTTGGTTACGGCAAGGTCGCGATAGGATTCACCCCAAACGCCGAGTTCCCATACCCCTCTGCAGGCACCTTCACATTCGCATTCTCAGCCGTCTCCGATTGGGGTTCGTTCCCAAATACCCTCTCAAAGAACTCATCGACCACGGTGTCAATCGATATCGAGGAGTATTTCTCTGCCGAGTTGACTTCTTCTTCAGTAATCGCCACCGGAGACCCATCGTCTCAGATCACGTTTGATATGCAGCTAGTTAACAACGGGAACTCCGCTTCCAACTTCACACTCGGAGTCATTGGGATTGAGGATTGGGACGTATCTCTCAGCACAAACGCCGTAAATGCTCTCAGCTCTAGGACGAACCTATACCCCCAGACTTCCACGATGAACCCAGATGGAAACAAGTTCACAGTCACGGTCCGGGCCACCCCGCCCGCTACTGCGAGCGCCGACCAGATCCACGAAGTTTGGGTGTACGCGAACTCCACAGAAACGGATGAGCTGCTTGCCTACTCTTCGGCACTGTTCCAGCTTACGGAGCTCATTTCAGCCGAAATGGTGCCCGCCAACTCTACTGCTGTGATCGATAGTTGGGGTGCAACCAGGGTAGGCCAGACCACCATAATGCTCCAACTAAACAACACAGGCAACTCTAACGTGACGTACGACCTTCAGATTTGGAACCTCGATGGCAGCGTACAGGTATCCTTCGCAGACGACGGAACAGAGCAACTCCAAAAATCTCAGACGGTAGCTCCGGGTGCTCAAGCCATTGTCAGGGTCTACGCGACCGTTGGCTTAACTGCAAGGGCAGACATAGATAGCAAGTTCGAGATATCCGTAAGCAACAACGGTACTGAGCTCGATAGGAGCGGTGTGGTAGTCCAAGTCGCGCCAGACCACGCAGTCAACATCCTCAGCCCCTCTCTTCTTACTGCGGCCCCGGGAACCACCCTCACAGTGCCCCTCACCCTCATAAACAACGGAAATCTGATGGAGATTCTCAACGTCACCGCCGAGTTCGAGGGACCACACAATTGGTCCTACTCGGCAAATGATTCCAACTTCTCTATCGAGCCATTAGGAGAGCACAAGGTGGACCTGTACATCACTCTTCCAGAACTTCGCGATGGAAATCTGACTCTGGAGGCCGCGGTTATCCACAGCATCACCATCAGGGCGGTAAACATAACCGACCCCTTCCCGACTTGGCCCTCCTCGCTACCCGCTAACGAGAGGATAGGGGTCCCTGCAGGGACGAAAAACCTCGATGTGGAGATACTCCCGGTTTTCAAGCTAAAGGAACTAACTGCACCAACCCAGATCTCCATAGTACCCGGCCATGACAGGGAGGTTGAATACGAGATTGAGAACGACGGCAACGCGCAGATGGACGTCTCCATCCAGTGGGATACCACGGATTATGACCCGTTGGGGCAGAGATTCGATGTACAAGCGGATGTTAGCTCCACCACGCTCACCTTAGGGTGCCAGGACTGCCTAAGCTCGTTCCCAACTAGCATCAAGATGGGCTTCACATTCACCACACTAGCAGGAGACCACTACAACGGGGAGGAGGGCGAATTCGTGCTCACATTCACTCCGTTGGGAATCGACCTTCCACCACGGATAATCGACACCACCATCCGAGTCGTCAGGGTTCAGACCGACGACGTTTACGAGCTGAGCGCCGACGCCGCCGGGGAGTTCGCATGCGACAACAACACCGACGCAAGCTGCAGACAGATCGAGATTCCCTGGGTCAACCTAAACTCGCTAAACAGGGCCAGCGCCGCACAGAGGTCTTACACCCTAGGTCTGGACGGAGACCCGAGCAGACTGGCTTCTCAACCCGACTTGCCAGAGAGACTAGTCAACTCCAACATCTGGAAGGACACCCACTGGGGATTCAGTGTCGACGATGGCAAGTGTCAGATGTTGGACGAGAACGGCGAAGGCATCTCGGTGACTCCGGCAACACTGTCTGCCTGCAGCTCTCGTTGGGATCTGGCATCAACCACACCCTACGACCTAGAACCAGGAGGAGAGCACGGGGGAACTATTCTCATCGAGGTCTTCCTCCCGGACAAGCAATACCTGGCACCGGGGGACGGCTGGAACATTTTCCTTCAGATGAGGGACCCGGCAGAGGAGCCGGCCTCTGCCGCATTCTGGACGAACTTCGTAGTCAAACTCAGGATGTCGGAGTCCTCTGACCCAATCATCAGCAGCGTCTCATTCGCCGGAGCAGGAATCGAGGGGGACTCCACAACGATAGACGTCCTAGTAAGGAACGACGGGAACGCGAGGATGCCGTCGGGAATCGAGGTCAATCTGGATTGTCAGAGCACCCCATATGCCGATATAAGCATGATTTCCTCGAACAAGGCGGTCCCTGACCTCTCTTGGAACGATAGCTTCACGGCCTCTTGGCAGGTGACCCTGAACCCCATTCCCTGGTACAGCTCATCTCAGGATCTAGACTGCACAGCCACGCTGGTCGGAACCATTGTGCAGGTCTTCGGCAACAACCTCACCAATGACAAGCGTGATGTCTCTCTGGAAATAGACTCCTGGGCCACTCCCTCGGTGGACTTCGTTGGAATCCCACTGCCGTCGGCCTTCGCCGGATTCCTAGTCCTTCTGTTCGTGACTCTATCCCTACTTAGAAGGGGAATGGAAGACGACCAGGACGCTCTTCACGCCTCGGCCTACATCGCAGCCATGGCCTTCGGGATCCTGTCCCTGTCCGGAATATCCACAGTCCTCACGATCTTGTGCGCTATGGCCACGATAGCCTTCGCCGGACTGGTAGCCTGGCTCTCTTCGGGCGAGCTTCAGGCCATCCACGACGACAGGAAGAAGGCCAAGATTGGAACCAGGGCACTTATTGAGGACCACGACAAGGAACAGACCAACACCCGAAAGGAACTAAGGGCGATAATATCCCTTGCGCCACTCGCCTTCTTGCCATTCGTCCTCCTGACTCCCGCATTGGCAATCGACATGGAGGCATTGTCCTTGGGTTCGATGCTCGGATTCATTGTATTTTCGCCAATTCTGGTCCATCTCATACTCAGGTTCCTCGACAGCTCGTACGACACACTCTACAGCCAACTAGCGGAGATCGAACTCAGGGCTATCAGGATCAAGAAAATCCTGGGAAGCGCAGGCCAGAGAGGCAGGGGAGGCAGCTAGATGGCCAGAGATCGTGCTCCCGCCGTAGGTGGCGCAGAGGCAACACTGAAGAGGATAGACTACATTGAGGAGGAAGCTCAGAACATCCAGTTCGCCATCTGGTCCAACCGGCCCCTGAGTGCCAAGAAGCTCCTGAAGAACCTCTCCAGGGAGGTGGATGACGCAGAGGGCCAGATCATGGACCTCTACAGGGCACTGTCCTCGCTGGAGAGGTCCCTAGAGGAGCTCGAGGAGATGTCCCAGGGCGACCGCAACGCCTGGGATCTAACCATGCTGGGCCTACAGCACCTCAGGGAGGGAAACTGGGGCGCTGCTGCGGACTGCGTCGAAGGAGCCGTTTCGTCAATGGGCAGAGACGGCCTGGAGAGGTCTCTTTCCACACTCGGAAGGCACCTCAACGAGATGGGGGAACTCAGTGACATCGAGGAGATCGCGCTCACCCTGGTGAACCAGGGCAAGAACGCCATCGAAAACGATCTGGCTTCGGCTGCCAAGGCCTTCGAGGACGCCATCAGGGCACTCGGTCCCGTCGCAGTCACCGAGGCAGCCAGCCCCTTCCTCGTGAACAGCTTCTTCCTCTCCATAGGTACCACGTGGCCGGAGGGCAGAGACCACGGACTAATGGTCATCACCCTGGAGAACCTGGGGGAGAACAGCATCTCGACCATGAGGCTGGCACCCCCGATCCCATATGGTTGGTCGGCGACCCCCAAGATGTGCGAGATTCCGGAGATCCCCCCAGAGGGCTTCATCGAGATAGGGGTCGAGATTAGGCCTTCGGGGTCTTTCCCCCAAACCTCCCTGCTCGGAACCAGCCTCAACATCACCACCGGCTACCTTGTGGACTATGGCGATCTCAGAGCCCAGGTAAGAATAGAGAACAGGACGCCGAAGGTGATGGAAGGCCTTCTGGTGGACCCGTGGATGCCTGATGGGTTCGAGACCCTCAGGCTTCCTCTGGTCGAGAACCTAGGACCGGGCGATGTCGCGCACGTCCGAGTGGAGGTCCTGAACCTCAACGAGGCTGTGGGAATCGGGAGCTAGATTGCGTTTCCAAACTGAAAAACTCCCCTCATTTTCCACTAATATCATAAGTGAAAAGCAACCACAAGGGGGCACAGGTGACACGCGTATGAGCGAAGAATACCAGACAGTAGAAAGAAACCGAGACGCGGGCTCGATAGGTATCGGTGCGATGATTGTATTCATCGCCCTAATCCTAGTGGCCGCAGTAGCCTCGACGATCATCATCAAGACCGCCGAAGAGCTACAGCAGAACGCAGAGTCGACTAGCGACGACACTAGGAAGGAGATATCAGGAAAGATTTCGATCATCAGCATGATCGTGAACGGCACTGACGGAACCGATCTGGACAGCGTAATAGTGACCGCCAAGGTGGCATCGGGCTCGACCGACGTGCTGGTCAGCAACATCGACTTCCTGATCACCTGCGGTGACGTCAGCAACTTCGGCATAGTGTCGGGGAACCTCGGCACAGACTCCCCTTGGGGCCAGCCGATAGCAGGCGCCGTTGGTTCCAACGTTGCCACCGGTGACGGCACTTGGTCGCAGCCAAACGCCGAGACTACTGCAGGCGCCGCCTACGAGGCGACAGACGAGCTCGTCGCTGGCACCGTGTTCAAGTTCGACATCAACTTCGAGAAGGACTACCTAGGCTTCGGTAACGGCGAGAAGGACGCCAACGACGACGACGGGGACGGTGACCCCACCACTGAAGGCACAACCGCTATCTCATGGCCGACCACGGCCATGGATGCGGCAGACTACAACTTAGGGCCCTGCGCCAGCCTAGCCGGCGTGGGCGAGACCCTTCAACTCAAGATGATCGTCGACGGAGGGGGGACGACCCTCTCAGAGCTAGTGATTGACTCCGTGGTCTCTGGGAAGGCGGTGGTATGATGTCGGGAGAATTCAACCCCATCAACACACGCGAGGAGCGCGAGTCGGGCTCAATCGGTATAGGCGCGATGATCGTCTTCATCGCACTGATCCTAGTGGCCGCCGTGGCCTCCACGATCATCATCAAGACCGCTGAGGAGCTGCAGCAGAACGCGGAGAACACCAGCGACGACACCAGGAAGCAGATCTCCGGGAAGGTCTCGCTGGTCGACGTCTTCGTGAAGACCGCTGCCAGCCCGTTGTCCGGCAGCCCCTCGGTCGGCTCCGGCAACACCGACGTTGCAAGCATGGAGGTCGTCGCGAGGGTCTCCTCCGGGTCGATCGGAGTCGAGGACGGCGACATCGAGTTCTTCATATCCTGCAGGGTTACCCTGACGCACTCAGGCCTCAACCCGGCCGATGGCGACCTTACTGACGCCCTGACTCTGTCCCAGATAGTGGACCCGTCGACAACCTACGCGGTGCTCGACTCGGGTACCGCTGACACCAGGGCCATCGGCGACGTCGAGGATATCCCCGACTCGAACCTGCAAGTTGGCGGGACATACGTGATCGTCACCATTGCTGACACTGGTTGGAACGACATAGACGAAAACGGGGACACGAATGGCGGCACCAAGAACCTCGCCGCATACTCCGTCGGTGACGAGATCACTGTCGACGCCGGTTGGAACGGGGCTGCTGGACTTGCCAACGTCGGTGGCGGCGAGACTGCCGGCACCGCCGACGACGACACCTACTTCGACGGCGACGAGCTGACAGCCGGCACCGTCTTCAAGTTCGAGATAGACCTTGGACTCACGGACACCCATGACGTCGATGACAACGTCGACGCTGGCAACGGCGTCTACAAATCGGCCAACGAGATCACACACCACGACTTCGCACTCGGGCGAAGTCCTGGATGCGACGCCGAGGCAGGCACTGGCCAGAGCCTCGAGATCCGACTGGTGGTCGACGGCGGTGGCGAGACCCTAGCCACACTGGAGATCGACTCTCTCGTGCTAGGATCATCACTGATGTAGAGGCGCCCAAGAGGCCAAACGAATAGGAGAGATGGATGCTATGAGGTGCTTTTATGGGGCTCTTGGACAGGTTCCGATCGTCCAATGAGGCCGGCGCCGATCCGGGCATGGCATCTCGACTAGACAAGGTTGCGAAACTAACCGTAGAGCACGTGGACATACCCACCGAGTTCAGGCCCACTGACTTGGAGGCTTGGCTGTTCGCCCCCTCGGGAACGAGGGTGGGGGTCCTCGGTGACCCGCAGGGGAACCAGGGCCAGGACAAGATCCCCGAGCTCGTGGACATGGTCAAGGACAGGTTCGAGAGGCTTGAGACCGCGATGGACCTAATGGAGGCCAACATCAAGATGACGGCCCAGCAGACAGCAAAGCTGGCCGCTGAGACGATCTCGACAGCTTCTGCTGGTACCGCGACGGGCGGTGGTGGCGGCGCACAGGACGTCATGCACACCGTGGGGGACGACGGGGAGGTCACCAGCCGACCGGTCGACGGACCCCCCCCAGAGGGAGGCGCCTTGTCAGCTGCGGGGGGCAAGCCTGGAGGTCCCGGCCTGCTCGACCTCTACGAGGCGCAGTCACTGGCCGTGAACCCGTTCCTCAAGAGCTCGGAGGCAGAAGCCCTCATGCACGGACCGGTAGTGGACCCTACCAAGATAGTGGCACTGCTTCTGGACCATATGAACGGAGCGGATACCTTGAGCTTCCTAAAGGCCGCCTCGAAGTCTGGGGTGATCACGGCAGCCGAGGAGAAGGCACTCAGCTCGATTGCCACCCTGGCAGATCCAGGGGAGGAGTCGGAGGGGGCACCGGCCGTCAACAACAGGACCCTGCTGACGTTCGCTGCGATGATCGAGGCTTGGAGGGCCCAGGGGACTCCCTAGGGGGGGGAAGCAATGTCCGGGTCAAGCGTCGGAGCCATGGTAGTCGGCACCGTGTTCATCATGGTGTTCGGCCTAGCCACCGTGACCCTAGTGGAGAGCGTGGACCAGTCCGTAAAGAACGCAGATTACACGCTGAGCGAACCAGAAGTGACACTCGTAAGCGTGACAGACAAGCAGGAGAGCACAGGCCCCATTGCTTCCCTCTCTTACAGTGAACCGACCTTCAACGATGCTGGTAGCGGCTACACCACCGGGACACATTGCGATTTGGTCAGCGCGATCTCCGGGACCGGCGCCTCGGTCGACATCATCGTCATTGAAGATGGTAAAGTGTTCGGATACAACCTCGAAACCCTTGTCCCCGGTACCGGATATACTGACGGAGAGACGGTTACGATCAATTGTGGGACGAACCCAAACTCTGCAGACTTCACAGTAGGGTCCATCCAGGATCAAAACACCATAACCATCAGGAACACCGGTTCTGAAACGGTAGACCTCTCACACATTTTCTTGACTCTCTCAGACACTGCGACCAAAGTCCAAGGCACCCCATTCGCCCCCTTCGTGAACCACTATTCCGGCACCAATCTGTACCTCTTCCCCGGAGAGCAACTATCCACGGATGCATTCCCCTTGGATTCCAACACTCACGGATTCGAAATAGGAGACGACCCAGACAGGGCCTTCCTTGCTATATACGACTACAATGACGCGGAGACCGTAGAAATTACGTGAGGTGACAAATTGGCAGCAAGCGGACCATCAGAGTTGATACTCCTCAGTGCCGGCCTCATAGTGGCAGCTCTGGTTTCCGGGGTCCTTCTCCAGACTTGGGACGACATGGACGACGTTCTTGATGAGAGGGGTAAGCAAGGCGCAGAGGACGTCAAGACCCGAGTCTCGCTAATGAGCGATCCGATAAACATAGCATGGGAGGACAACAACAACGCAAAGATATACCTCCAAAACTCAGGGGACAGCTTCTTGGACATCAACACGGTGGGTTCAACACTAGGGGGGAAGACTATGACGGTCACAGTGACAGACGATACAATCACCGAATGGCTTCCAGGTCAGACGGTACAGTTCACCCTGACCAACGCAGGGCTTAACGATGACCTCACAGCGGGTGACAACGATCTCAAACTCACCGTCTCGGTCACTTCGACCGCTACAGGCTACACAGGAACCGACATGCTAAGGGAGGATGTCCGAATTGTCAAGCCCTAACGTGGACAACTTCGACTTCGGAGTCATCCAGGACAGCCTCGGGCAGAGCATGGGTACGGCGATCCCAAACCGATCCCTGATGCTGGTCTGCGGTGGAATCGGGTCTGGCAAGAGCATCATCGGACAGAGGATGTCGTTCGGGATGACTGCCAATGACGTGCAGGTCGCGCTTTTCACAACAGAGCTCACAACCCGAGGGTGGCTGGAGCAGGTATCCAGCATCGGTTACTACATGGACAAGAGGATAGACGAGGGCACGTTCCACCTGATCTCCAGCTTCGGGGTAATCGCAGAGCAATCAGAGGATACGGTAACGATACTGGATATCCTAGACGCCAAACCCTCCAGGGATGCCGAGGTGGTCATAATCGACAGAGCATCGGAGCTAATGCCGGAGGAAATGAACGGCAAGCAGATTTTGTCTGCTCTGAGAAAGTTTACTTCAGAGGGACGGACTCTGATTCTGACAATCGACCCCGAGGAGATGGACCACGGAGTTCTCAGGGACATGAAGAACTCAGCAGAGGTTGTGCTGGACATGATGACGGCGGTGGTGGGTGGCCAACTGGTTAGGACAGTCGGCGTAACCAGGTTCCTCAGAGCAGCCGGGCCAGTCACTGAGAGAATAGGTTGGAAGGTGATGCCAGAGATGGGCTTCATAGTTGACATCACCGCAGTTGCTTGATGGAGGGATATAGATGGTTACAGAGCAGGAATCCGGGGAAGAAACCCCAGAGGCACCGAAGTTCAACATCGAGCCGGGCGACTTGGGCGGCCTCATGGCCGAGTTTCCGCACATCCGGGAATGGATCGAGGACTTCGAGGCTAAGCACGGCTCAAGGCCGATTTACTACGGACCCCTTGACAGAGACGCGAAGAGCGTAAGCCCCCGCAACCTGATCTACGCTACTAAGCCGCCTTGCTTCGCTCACGTCTACTCGCCCCCAGAGGGCGCGGAGGGGGCGGGCAACACCTTCTGGTACGGCCTTGAGCCAACCATCACGTTGGAAGAGGAGGATATCAGGGACAACATTGTCGAGCGGCTACTGAGGGACGCACCGCAGAAAGAGCGATTCGACAACGACGCGGAGTTCATCGCAATGATTCATGAGATGATGGATGAGATGACAACTACTACCTCTTCTTCTTTACTTTCAAACCCTCTTATAAACCAAGCAAGGGAGCTCGTCGGTTTCGGCGAGGCACCGATAAAGGTGACAGAGGAACAGCTCGATCGCCTGAAGTACGTAGTAGTCAGAGACCTGGTAAACAACGGACCACTAGAGACTCTCCTGGCCGACGAGATGCTGGAGGACATTCACTCTATCGGGCTTTCTAGGATCAACATGGACCACAAGGTGTTCCCAATGCTCACTTCAAACATCGCGTTCAAGGACCAGGAGCTTCTGACAAAGTACCTGAGGTCGATGTCCGAGCGGATCGGTAGGCCAGTGTCAGACAGCAAGCCGATAGTTGACGGGGCCCTGCTGGACGGGTCAAGGATCAACATCATCTATAGCGACGACGTTTCCATTCAGGGCTCCTCATTCACGATAAGGAAGTTCGCAGAGGAGACCATCTCGATCATCCAGCTGATCAAGTGGAAGACACTATCTTCCCAAATGGCAGCCTACATCTGGCTCGGCCTAGAGAGCGGCATGTCCATGCTAGTCTCCGGGGAGACTGCGTCAGGCAAGACAACCACCCTAAACGCGGTGCTTCCATTCATCGACCACAACGTGAAGATCTACACCGCGGAGGATACCCCAGAGGTGAAGGTCGCCCACACCATCTGGCAGCGCCTCATAACACGGGACTCTAAGAACGAGGACTCACGGGTCGAGATGTTCGACCTGCTCAAGGCAGCCCTCAGGTCCAGACCCAGATACATCATAATCGGCGAGATCAGAGGGGTAGAGGGGGCGATTGCATTCCAGGCAATGCAGACCGGACACCCAGTCGTGGGTACATTCCACGCTTCGAACATCGTGAAGCTAATCCAGAGGTTCACCGGAGACCCGATCAACGTTCCCGCCCGGTTCTTCGACAACCTGAACTTCGCGATCTTCCAAGAGGTAGTTGAGGCACCCGGAGGCGGGATAGCCAGGAGGATTACCGGAGTGAGCGAGGTAATAGGGTTCGACAAGACCGCAGACGGCATACTTACCAGGAACATGTTCGAGTGGGACCCAGTTGCAGACGAGGTGTACTTCCGGGGGATGTTCCAGTCAGACATGCTAGAGAACAAGATTGCACCCAGGATGGGTTTCAGAAGCAAGAGGGACATCTACGACGAGCTGCAGAGGAGGACCGAGGCCATCCAGAGGATGGTGGACCGCGACCTCACCCACTACGACGATGTTTTCGACCTTCTCGATATCTACTTCAAGGAGGGCTGGGACAGGTTCGCCTCCGCCCTCGAGACCTGGACAGGGATAAACCACTAAGGCCGTGGTAGCATGGAGGACAAGGCAAGCACCTGGGAAATCGCACTACTTAGGCTAGGGATGCCATTCTCAAGGTACCTTCTGTTTTTCTCGCTTCCAGCAACTATAATCGGCGTAATCGCCGGCATCACCGTTTGGTACACAGTCAGTGACGTAGTCGGTGGATTCGGAGCTATTTTCCTAGTACTGGTATTCCCTATCCTATCCTTCTCAGCCACGATCCTGTACCCAATTGCCCAGGTTTCAGCTGAGGCCATCCAGATAGAGCAGGACATGCACATGTTCATGACTAGGATGGGGATTCTTTCGATGGGCGAGTCCGCCGAGAAGGGGATGTTCGACGTCCTGAAGGAGATGGGCGATTACGGATCACTGGCCGTCGAGATTCAGGCGATAGAGACCCTAGTCACAAAGTGGCATACAAACCTACCAGAGGCCGCCAGAATAGTTGGACGACAGAGCCCATCCGCAATCTGGAGCGACTTCCTAGACAGGATGGCTTTCTCGGTGGAGGTCGGTCAGCCAATAGGTGAGTTCTTCACCAGTGAGAACGAGACCTTCGAGCAGGCTTTCACTACAATATACGACGCCAGGCTCGAGCAGCTCGACACACTTAGGGAGACCTTCGTCTCGCTCACCACTACGGGGCTCCTCCTTCTGGTGGTCGCTGGCTTGCACCTCATCCTCTTCCAGACCGGGGACGAGACCAACAACCCGTTCCAGATTATCTTGAGGGCAAGGTGGGTCCTGTTGGCAGGCCTTCTTTTCGCCTTGCTGCAGCTCGGGGCATGGTACCTCTTCACACTCGTTATTCCCGATGAGGACCTATTCGCAAAGCACGGGTTCAACACCGATCAGGCCATAGACCTGAGAAGGGCCTGGATATTCGCGGCCGTCCTCGGTTCTATTGAGTTCACACTTCTCATGGGACTTTTCGTCTTCCTGGGCACTTCATGGCTTTTCGATAACTGGAACTACATCGGACTTCTGGTGATAGCCGCTTTGGCATCCCCGCTACTAGCCCCAGCAATGCTCACTCTACAGGAGGAGACTAGGGTAAGGAGGAGGGACGAGGCATTCCCGGAGTTCATCCGAGCTTTCGGGGGCACTGCTCAGGCCAGGGCCCAAGAGCCCAGCGCGATGGTCAAGGCACTATCCGGAATCGACTTCGGGGCACTTGACGACTCAATAGCCAACCTCGAGAAGCGTCTCTCCATGAGAATCGACAGCGACTACTCATGGGACTGGTTCGCAGCTGACAACAACTCGATGCTAGTTTCCAGGTTCACAAGAGTGTTCATCGAAGGGTCTTCTTCCACTGGTGAGGCCGGTCTCGTTGGCGACATGGTCTCACAGAGCACCACGACTCTACTGGGGCTAAGGCAGAGGAGAGAGATCTCAGCCAGCGTAATGCGCAGCGTATCATACGGACTTCTGATTGCCATGATAATCGCCCTAAACATCACCACATCAATCATCGCAGGACTAGGGGAGACCATTGCTCAGGTGGCCGCAGGCCTAGTTGACAGCACTGGGGAAGTTGGAACCGCTGCTGGGGGGGTAGACGTTGCCCTACCCGTACTTTCCGATACGGGGGGCGTGGACCAGAACATCAGGTTGTTCCAGTACATGGGATCGTTTCTGGTAGTGATTTCAATCGTGGTCTTGGGCCTCATTACTGCTAGGATTAGGGGAGGGGGAACCACTCTGGTTCTGGGTCAGATGATACAGATGATGTGGGTCGCTGGTTTGGCCAACCTGTTCAGCGCATGGATACTCACTCAGTCCGTAGGCCTTTTCCAAACAGCATAGCGAACGCGCAGAAGGCTTGATGTCGAGGGCCACCGGCCTAAGCCCGTGGCAGCCGACCCCCTTCTTTCGACGATCAGGATCTCTGTGCTAGTGTTGTGCATGGGAATCGCAGCCCGTTCCGACTACGAGACCCTCTCGGTCAGGGACAGCCACTGGATAAAGTGGTCAATCCCAGCGACCCTCCTCCTGCTCGTCGAGGTGTCCTCGAAAAACTCAGGAACTGCAAACTTATGTACGGCTTTGGCTTTGTTAGCCTTATTCTCTTCCTGCTTCGTACGACCTCCTGACCCTCGGAGGTTTTGGGAGTGGGGAGGGGCGGAGACAGTACTATCGATAGTCTACATTGCCGGTATTTCCGGACTAGTCCTGGGTGCCTTGGACAATTCAGATACCAACTTCGTCGACTTGGTACTCGGCGACGAATCTGCAGAAACCACACTCTGGTGGAGCATGGTAGGTGCTCTACTAACTATGACAGTCTTCCTCACAGCATGGAGGCTCGGCATCATCCAAGGGGGAGCAGACGTAAAGGCCCTAATGCTAGTCACTCTAATGCTACCTTCGTGGGCATTCTTGCCGGAGCAAATGTACCAACTAGAGGAGGACTCGGTCTTCAGGATACCTCCTTCAATGGCCATGTTCGTGTGGGCAGGGGCCGCGTTTCTCTTTGCACCCCCGGTGATATTCATCCAGAACCTGACAAAGGGCAACATACTGTCATTTTCAGATTTAAAGATGGCATGGCATGCTACCCGAAAGCCGATTACTGACCTCGGGGAAGGCCCATCTTGGGTCCTTACCGAGGTCCTGGATCAAGAAGACAACATCAGGGTAGTGAATCGGATACTCCCCTCTCAAAAGTCCTCTTCTGGTGAGAACTTTGCATTTGAAAAGCTAGAGGCCATGGGAATCGAAAGTGTCTGGGTTGCCAGCAAGCACCCCTTCCTTGTCTACCTCTTCTTAGCCATCGCACCACTAGTTCTTCTGGGGGACCCTATAGCACCGCTAATCAGATGAAGTCCTCTAGAGTCATCACCGTGACTCTGTCGTTGTTGAATAGCGAATCAACGCTGGACGACATCCACCCCACCCTGTGCTTGGTATAGTCATCAATTCCGTAATGATCCATCACCTCCTCGGTGATCTGGATGTACTTCTCGACATTTCCCTTGGAGACTGTCAAAATCACGTTACCACCACACACAGAGCCATCGCCACCAGAGGTAGAGAATCCCCCAGAACCCCTAGAACCCTTCTTGATGCACTTTCCTGCCAGAGGCACTCTCCGGTAGGACTCTCCACACTTTACGCACCTGACCTTCTGCCTGGTGTATGCCATTAGGTTCCCCCTCATGTCTGGTAGGAAGTGAGACTCTATGACCTGTTTTGCGACTCTCCTGACTCCCACCGGTCTGAGCACTCTTCCTAGTTCCAACTGGCTGTCTAGCTTGTCCTTCATGGTCACCAGGGTCTTGTATGACGAGTTCCTTGGGCCCGCGTCCAGAGGTCCGGAGTCATGCGTCCAACCGTAGCCTCTAATTTCCCCAATCATGCCAAGCCTTCCTTCGACAATGTCTACCAATCCCCTAACTTCCTTGGAGTGTGGCTGCTCCAACGTCGCTTCGAAGAAGCCTCTGCTGTAACCCCACGAGCAATCAACATTGAGCGCCTCTTTGTCTATCTCGCTAGGATTCAGTCTAGTAGTCAGGACCAACGGCGCATCCATCCTCCCTCCTCTGTTTGCAGGTAGGATAGACTGGGTGAAGTTGAGAAGCCCATCCATCAGCATCATTATGCTGTCTTCGTCACCGTCGCAGTTCCTTCTCTTTGCAGCGTGGAAGAGGGGGTGAGCGTACCCAGCGGATGCATCTGTCCAACCAATGATTCGGCATGCTACTCCTCCAGAAGTGTGTGGTGCAAGGCCAATCGCAATGTGACCAACAATGTCCTCGGGGGCCTTCGCCGCGTAGAAGGGCCTCATTCCGTAGAATCTCACTAGCAAATCATCAACGAACTCACAAGTGGATAGAAGATGTTCGGAGGCTAGACTTGAAGGGATGAAGTCCTGAGGCAGCAATTCAAGAATCTGACCATCGTTTTTCAATGACTTACCCCTGACATCGTGTGTGTAACCTAGTTTTACCAGACTCTTCCAAGAGGTGCCAATCTCGGAAGGCCTGAAGTGGGTTACTGGGACGTCACTCATATCGAACCTGGCAGTTCCGTCTCTGAACACTGATACGCCGTGTAAGGCTCTAAGAATGCCCTTCTCCAGGGGTTCAGGAGTCTGATCCTCCGAAAAAAGACCCTTGACGGCCTTGATCTTCTCTGGTAGCCTGTCAAGTCCAAGCTCCCTCCTCTTTACCTCCAAAATCGGCGCAAGCTCGATTGCAGTCCTCTCGCCCTTTCTTCTCCCCCTGCTCTTCCTCGGGGAACTAGAGGTCCTTCCTCCGCATTCTACCGGCTTGCTTGGCTCGGGTCTGTGATGACAATTAAGGTAAGGAGACTGGCGTCCGCAAGACTGGCATACCCTTGGGCCTACAACAACCCTGATGGCACCTCTAGAGGATGCCTCGGAAACTAGCCTCTGGGGCCCACCACTCTCGCCAATTGGGAATATTGCATGCACCCGCGGGCTCATCTCCCTGATGCCAGATTTCTCAGGCCTACCCATTCTAGAGCCAACCCTGCAAGGCACGGCGTCTTCCCACCGAGGTAGCTCTGATGCTCTTCTTGCAACTTGAAGAGATCGCTCAACCTCGTAATCATCTAGTTTAGCCCTCACCCCCATGGTTTCTTCAGACAACTCCTCTGACCCCAGATCTCGTTGGAGGACTTCCCTGTGGGATGAAACCCTAGCAACAATCTCCGAGACTAGATTATTAGCATCGTATCTGATCCTGATTTGGCCCTTAGACCACTCTAGGCCTAGACCATCCAGCAGCCCCTCCCAATTATTGGGCACTACGATGTCTATTCCGTCGTGGAAGTGACTTAGTCCTAGAGTCATTAGTGAAGACTTTACCAACCCATGCCTATTCACCTCTGTCCATCTTGGCCACTCTCCCAAAATGGGGGAGCCCATCCCAAGCTCTTCGCTATTCATCGAGAATGGCCATCCATCCACCACTCCTCCGATTCTTAGATGGGAGCCCTGAAACTCTCCATTTTTGAGTATCGACTCAATCAATCCTGGCAAGAACTGAACTGGTAAATCTGACCACCACAGGTTCCATGGCGGCGGGACAGCAGCTCCAAACTTCTCGGAGATTACACGAACTTGTTCCCAATTCAACCTCAAACCTTTGAGGTAGGAGACCCAGTCCCTTCGTCTCCAGGACCTCTCTAGGGGGTCTTCGCCTCCACGCCTGATAGCTCCGTTGAAGGGAACCCCAAGAGGGAGTCTCTTTCTTGGAATTCCTATAACTTCCGAGAAGGCTTCTACCTTCTCGTGGGAATCTAGTGATTCTGCAACGTCTACGGCCCACCAGTCAATCGAATACGATGATGGAACCAGGGTCTTGTTGTTTTCTAGGAACTCACCATATCCGAGAAGGATCTCTCCCGAATCCCAAATACAATCCAACTTTTCTTTGTTATCCTCCCATTCCTCCTTCGTTTCGATCTCGAGGAAAGTTCCGTCGTTCAGTAGAACTTTAGGCCCGTCAACCTCAATGCATGGAGTAACAGCACAGGCTTTTCCCGGCCCCTCTATCTTCATCTGCGTTCCTACAGAAAGGAATCCGCCCATTGCCTCCATGGTTACCGGGTTAAGTCCTGCAGCAGCGAGCCCCGTGGCCCTGCTCCTGCCGTATCGATGCCTAAACCCCCCAGGCTCTCGCGGTTCCCCGAAGACTGGTCTTCCTGCTATGACGTCTCCCATGTACCTACTTTCCTTGGGGATTACTCTTCTCTTGGATTCGCCTCCCTTCGGATCAGCTCCCTTCTTCTTTTCAGCGAACCTAGAGATAAAATCCCAACCAGGGACATCGAGCCTCTCCGTATGGGTCTGTATCTTTGGTGCCTTGAGACACAGCCCCTCCCCTATCACTAGCATCACCCCGCCGCGCACCCTGGTTCTGTGAGTACCGTTCTCGTTCACAACATTCCTGACTTCCTTGTACCCTGCGCACTCCATCCGCTCCGTCTCTTCTCCATTGATCATTACAGGACAGGCGTTCACGATCAACTCAGTCTCCTCCGGAGGAGGTTTGTACTGGAGATTCATCCGATAAAGCCCAAACTCTTCCTTAACTCTCTCTACTTCGGGAACTGTTGGCAAGTACCTGCCAATACCCATCTCTCTCCGGAGTATATCGCCAATCAGTACACCCAATGCCTGTGCAGTTCCTCCTGCAGCCCTTATAGGACCGCAGAAATCAATGGACAGGAACTCCGAGCCGTCTGAGTTGTTCATAATCCTGACATCCCCGATGCCATCCAACGGGGCAACAAGTACAGCCTCCGTTAGTACAGCAAGGCCAACTCTCAACCCAGAATCAATCGACCTCCTCCTATCTCCAGTCCTAGAGTGCATCTCCTTTGTTACTGAAATTGCAATCATGATTGCAGCAGTCTCCCTATCATGGTTCAGGAGCAGCTCCCTCAACTGGACCTCGATTCCCAAGGGAGGCCTTTCCCGTCTTACTGGGTCGGTGTATAGGTAAGGGTCTTCGAGAAGCTTCTCAGTCCTGCTGGCCAAATCGGCAGCCCTAGGAATCTCAATAGAATTCGAGAAGTCCAATCCCTTCTCTTTTGCTTCCAAAGCAAAACTGTAGGCTTCCTCAATCCTCTCGTCCAAGGAATCTTGGTAGGATGAACGCTCGTGTTCCATCCTATCGATGTCTATTTCAGCGACTTTTGGGCTAATGGACATGGCGCGCCTCCGCTACAGTGCAACGTACTCGTGCGTGACCGTCCAAGAACATTGACCGCTATCTATGATTAAACAGCTCCTGTGAAAGGCAACCTTCATCCGACTCCGTCGAGGCCAGAACAGGTAGGATGACGTCGACTTCGGTGGATGATGCGAGAGAACGGCTCGTAGAGAGAATCAAAGATCTTGCATACTTGTACTCGGAAGAACCCTTCACACTGGCTAGCGGAAGGGAGAGCAATCACTTCTTCGATATGAAGCCGGTGATGATGGATCCAGAGTGCGCTCATCTTCTGGGCGTGATGATTCACCATTCTATAGAATACACCGGAGGAGCAGATGCAGTTGGTGGTTTGGAGCTTGGGGCAGTCCCTCTAACTGGTATTGCGATTGCCAAGGCGGGCAAAGGCTCATCTCTCAGGGGGTTCATAGTAAGGAAGGAACCCAAGGGAAGGGGTGGGAGGAAGACAGGGAACCCACCCGGAATAGAGGGGTCCAGCATAGGGAAAGGGACCCGAATCATCCTTCTTGAGGATGTTACTACTACAGGTGGCTCAGCTCTCAAGGCCGCTGAACGCTTGATTGAGATGGGGTGTGAGGTAGCCGCTTGCATCACTATTTTGGATCGCGAAGAAGGGGGTGCTGACGCCTTCAAAGGGGCCGGCATCCCACTGATCCCCCTCACCGTGAAGTCAGATATTGTTGGTTGAGCGTATGGGCCAGCATGAGATAGACCCTGAGAAGCAGCCTTACCACCCAACCAAGTTGGATAGAAAGGAGTACATCGGTATAGGGGAGTTCTTCTCCGTGGACATGAGAACTGGAGTGATAGACGAGGTCCAGGAGTTTCCGGAGATGCGCAAGCCATCATACAAGATTAGGGCGGATTTCGGACCCATAGTAGGCAAGCTATGGAGCTCGGCGCAGATTACCAACTACTCGCGCGCACAGCTAATTGGCAGGACTGTGGTGGCTGCGATCAACCTCGGAGAGAAGACTCTGCCCACTGGTTTCATCTCGCAGTTCCTGGTATTGGGCTCTCTAGATCCAGATGGTTCAGTCAGACTCCTAGAACTACCAGACGGAACTCTCCCAGGCTCGACTGTAGCGTAAACTGCATAAGCATACCATATTGAACTTGGAACCACCGATTTTCTACATGACATACGTCAGGATGAAAACAAGTGCCGGAGAAATAGACATCTTACTCTATACAGACGAATGCCCCGAAACAACTGGTAACTTCCTCAAGTTAGTTGATGACGGATACTACGACGGATTACATTTTCACCGAGTAATCAGGAATTTCATGATTCAAGGTGGATGCCCACATTCCAGAGACCCCAACAACGGTAGGGCGGGTACAGGGGGCCCGGGATGGAAGATAGATTGCGAAAGATCGGCATTGGCAAAGAGGCATGATAAGCCAGGGATATTCTCAATGGCAAACGCAGGACCAAACACGGGAGGGTCCCAGTTCTTCCTAACGACAGTCCCGACTCCATGGCTAGACGGAAATCATGCGGTTTTCGGGGAGGTTGCAAAGGGGATGGATGTAGTTAGAGAGATCGAATCTACTCCAACAGCACCGGGTGACAGGCCTCGAACCCCTCAGAAGATTATCAAGGTAGAGAGGGTATAAGACTGAAACCAATAATATTTATTAATAACTAATTAATAGAAAGATTATGGCAAAGCATCGTTCGGGCGACCGCAGAATAATCACAGTGAGCATACCGGAGAATCTGGCCAAGAGGCTGGATGCAAGAGTAGGCAAGGGCCGAGACGGAGGAAGGTCAGCCACTGTCTCAAAGATGATCGAGAAATCCCTCTCTGGCAAGAAGACCCAGAAAGGTACCCCAAAGGACCCCGATCCGAGAGTTCCCAAGGGATCCAAAGGTAAAGTAAGAATTGAGAAGGATACCATGGGTGAGGTACAGGTGCCAGCAGACAGGTATTTCGGCGCCCAGACTGCTAGATCCCTTGTCAACTTCGACATCGGAGAGGACACTATGCCCAGGGCTATTATCAGAGCATTCGGAATTCTGAAGCAGGCCGCGGCAGAGACTAACGTGGGCCTTGGCGGTCTCGATAAGAAGACGGGTGCGCTGATATCTGAGGCATGCGATGAGGTAATCTCAGGATCTCTCGATGCCCATTTCCCTCTAAGGATTTGGCAGACTGGCTCGGGAACACAGACGAACATGAACGCCAACGAGGTCATAGCCAACAGAGCAATTGAGATGACTGGGGGCAAACTAGGAAGCAAGACCCCGATTCACCCTAACGACCATGTTAACAGGGCCCAGTCAAGTAACGACACGTTCCCCACCGCGATGCACATTGCAGCAGCCGAGGAGGTTCAGCACGAGCTTATCCCAGCAGTCGAAAAACTGAGATCCGAACTATTAGCTAAGTCAGAAGAGTTCTCTGGCATAGTAAAGATTGGCAGAACTCACCTGATGGATGCCGTTCCACTAACACTCGAACAGGAGTTCGGTGCCTACGTCTCTATGCTAGATGCTGACTTGGTTAGGATTCAAGCTTCGTTGGAGGACCTATTCGAACTGGCACTGGGAGGCACTGCAGTCGGGACGGGCCTGAACACACACCCGGATTTCGCTAACATTGTAGCCGAGAAGATTGCAGACAAGACTGATCTCCCTTTCGTCAGCGCAGAAAACAAGTTCGCACAACTCGCATCTCACGATGCGATAGTTGCTGCCTCTGGTTCCCTAAACACCCTAGCAGTTTCTCTCATGAAGATAGCCAACGACATCAGGTGGCTGGGCTCTGGCCCTAGGTGCGGATTCGGCGAGCTGGCACTTCCAGCGAATGAGCCGGGCTCTAGCATCATGCCAGGTAAGGTCAACCCAACTCAGTCAGAGGCAATGACGATGGTTTGCTGTCAGGTAATTGGAAACCATACTGCCATTACCATGGGGGGGAGCCAAGGAAACTTCGAGCTCAATGTGTACAAGCCGATGATGATTTACAACTTTCTGCACAGCGTCAGGATAATTTCTGATACCTGCCTCTCGTTCTCCGACAAGTGCGTTTCGGGATTGGAGGCCAATGAGGACAAGATCTCGGAGCACCTAGAGAACTCACTAATGCTCGTAACAGCGTTAAATCCACACATTGGATACGACAATGCTGCTAAGATAGCAAAAAATGCACACGAGAACGGACTCACCCTTAGACAGAGTGCCACTCAGATGGGAATCCTCACAGATGAACAATTCGACGAGTGGGTCAGACCAGAGAATATGATTGGCCCAAGTTTGTGAGGCAAGAAAAAGCTCCGCATAATAGCAGAAGATATCGGGGCCGATTTTTCAGGTGGGAGCAACAGGGGGTTCCGCACATGGGGGAGCTTCCCCCCCTGTTAAC
>CAYFID010000017.1:0-15258 GCA_964343205.1 uncultured Candidatus Poseidoniales archaeon
TCGAAGAGGTCCTTCTTAGCGTTCTCAAGCATTTGAATTGGGTACTCAACCAGCCTTCCAGTCAATCCTACCAGTATAGCTGGCGGGAGTACCTCCCTATGAGGGAGTCCGGCCTCTTCCCTTTGCTTCTCTGTTCTTACTAGAGCAATGTGGTATAGTGCCATCTGAAGTCTGTGTTTGTTCAGAGTAGATAGTTCCGCATTGCAGGCGGGACCGACCGAGTCGTCGCCGAGTGCATCCATGAGTTCGTTCCTTGTGCCGTCCACTAGAGATTCTGCCCCCTCGGTCTTCAAATCAACAGACCTGATTGTAGACAATCCACCCTCGGTCCTCGTGCAGAGAACCATGTCTATGATTCCGCTCATATCGATATTGGTGGCGTTGACCGTCGACAGGTCCTCGTGCCCGTCAGGAGTCCACCTGCTCCTTGGAACCGCTTCTATGGACAAGGGGATTGAGATGTGGAAAGGCATCTCAGTCCTAAGACCCTCGACTCGGTGCCCCTCAGTGATTTCGCCTCCGACCAACTTTCCTAGCTTTCCGCTAGAGATCCTTTCAGCCATGATTGTCGTAGCCTCTGATACAATTTCGGCTCTAGCTCCGGGCGGGAGAAGCTCGTTGAATACAGTCCTGTGGAGTGTTTTGTCTGTAATCCTATCTTGGGTTTCTTTTGTCCAAGAGTGCGGAAGTGGAGAGCTGGGGCCCTCCTCTCCTGCTCCGGGGTTACCTATGCCGATTTCCAGAATCCTGTGAAAAATGGTTCCAAATGTAGCTGAATCAATCGAAAGAGGGGTTTTGTCGGATGTTTCTACTGCAGTAATTGGCAATATGGAGCTGGTCTCTACTGCAGCCCTGACTTCCAGCCAGTGGCATCTTGGGCAATCGAAGTATGATGGAAGTTTGCTTGGGTTAACCCTGATGCGAGTATAGTTGTCCGTCATTGTGGATCGTGATTCTATTGCAGAACGATCAGGAGTGCTTCTTGCTGCTTTGTCTATTGACTCTATCCTCTGCAAGGGCGTAGAGATTGGGGCATGCCCACCCGGATCATAGAAGCATTCGGGATGGTGGAGAATCAGCATGCCGGTGTCTCTAGGACCGCCTAGGTATGCATCCTCGAGCACCCTTGCAGGGTCTACCACAATGCTTCCTCCGTCGACCAGTCGGGGCTCGGAGTCTGAGTCTGATGGGTCGAGCCATGGAGATTCTAACTCAGCACGCCTCCATGATCCGCGACGGAGGGATTCCAGCCACATCTGTCCGAGTTGGGGAGCAGACTTGTCGTACGTCCAAGGAATCTTGACTCCTTCTCCATCTAACCACTCGGTCCCCTTAGGTGAGCCGGAAATGATTAGAGTCTCTTCTGCCCTAGTTGCGGCGACATAGAGAAGTCTCCTGGCCTCCGCGTTCTTCCTAGCCCTGTGGAGCAGAGAAACGTGGTCCCAGAGGGCGGATTTGGGCGTCCTTCTCTCGGCGGGCCACGGGTTTGGGTGTCCTGCAAACATCTCTGGACTGACGATTAATCTACTGTTCTGCTCGTTCCTCATGTTGGTCTGCCTTGGGGAGAAGAGGTCAGCTAGAATCACAACCCTAGCCTCTAATCCCTTGGAGCTGTGTATTGTCATTACCCTGACGGCATCTTTTGGGGGCACCGTCGATGCCTCGAGGGTCTGTGCACTCTGTTCGCTCAGCTCTCTTAGTCGGTCAGAGAGTACAATTGGGTCTCCCCCTACCTCTTCAGACAGTTCTCTGACGAGGCTTACAAACTGCTCTACGTCCTGTCTGGAAACCGCATCCGGAAAAGCCACAAGAAGGTCGGACATGTCGATTGTCTCCTCTAGTAAATCGACTAGTCTAGACGAGGAGGCAAGTTCAGCCCACCTGGAAACCATGGAACGCTGTCTTTCCCCTACACAGTGAGGAAGGAGTCCGGAAAGGAGGTTGGCCCCATTCTCTTGAGACGAGAGGAAATCGTGCAATTGCGAGTCGCTCAGACCCAACAGGGCTGAACGAGCAACCCATGAGGCGTTATGACGAGACTTGGGTCTGGCTACGAATTGCAAAAGACCCTCTAGAGCATTCGCCGCAGGGCGTTCAAGTAGGCCCCCTTCTCGATCTACCTGGGCCGGGATGCCTAGATCCTGCAAGTGTCTGGTGATTACGTCTCTGAGAGCTACCCTGTTTGGCATCAGAATCATGATTTCTCCGGGTTTTACCTTGTCCACCGGCTGTACGGTTTGCCATGACCCGTCAGAAGATTTGACCCTCACAGGTGTGGCTTCTATCAGGCTCTTGACCCTCTGGGCGATGAGCATCACCTGACGTTCGAGGCGTTCAGTAGGGCCGGGCCCGAAAGGATCGAGGTGTACGTCCAAGTCAGTTGGGGGGTCTGATGAGTGATCTGAGTCGGGCGGGCAGATCCACTCAATTGATCCGAGGTTATGCCTCTTTTCTGGGAAGCTATGTAGTGTCTGTGCTGATGCGTAGAAATCCCCTCTTGTAAGGATCCTGTGCCTGTCGGAGAAGATGTCGTGCCACCACTCGTTCATTGATGCCAGTAGGCCCCCCTCTGTGCGATAGTTGACCTGCAGTGAGACCATGCCCTCCTTTCTAGCCCGTATTTCCTCTCCAGAGGGGGCCGGGAGGTCCCAATCCGTAGAGTCGAATGGAATCCACGAAGCAAGGTCTCTGCCTCCCCTTTCCATGTGCTCTGAAGCGGTTGCAATTGTCGAAATGTGGTCGTTCCTTGGATCTCTGCTGTGCGACTCTTTCCTCAGTGGCGGACTCCTGGTAAGGTCCTTGAGGCTGGAGAACTCGTGGACATTGATGGCTCTCAAGGCCCTAGCGAATTCGAGGAACCCAGTCACCTCGGCCTGTCTGAAGGCATAGATGCTCTGCTTGACGTCCCCTACGTAGCAAATAGTTGGCTCCCAGGGGGTGTCTGGTTTCTTTGGGTCACCTTCCCTTGTATCTCTGGGCCCCCAAAGCCTGGACAGAAGCCTCCACTGGAGTGGGGAGTTATCTTGGGCCTCGTCGATAATGAAAGCCCTGAACCCCCTTCTTATCTCTCTTAGAAGTTGGTGTCTGGTTTCCAGGTCTGCTCTCATTGCTGCTAGGCTAGATGATGCCGCACCAGCAGATTTGGGGTCCCTCTCGAGTTGAGAGATGGCGTCAAGAGCACCTAGGATATGGTCGTCTCTCCAAGGAGAGTCCCCCAATGAGTCCAATTCCCTCTGAACGGAGGGGTGGTAGAATGTTCTGCATACCTCGGGACAGTTGGCAAGTAGCAAGTCACCGGCCATCCTCTGGATGTCGTCGAAGTCATGCACCTCGTCTCGCTGCTTAAGATTCTTCATCACCCCCTGGAATCCGAGATGAAGCAGGTGGAGATCTCGAAGGTTCTGTTTCTCAGAGGCAAGGGAGAAGTGGTAGTTCTTTTTCGGGTCTTCTGGCCTCTCAGGGATTTCCAGAGGGAGCGGACAAGTGGGCGGGTTCCAGTCATCAGATGTCCCGGGTGGATTCGACTCATCCAGTAGAATTGCAGTCCTAACGAAGTGAAGTACCATGCTGCCTAGATCGTCAGACCACATTAGGTCGAGCTCAGATTTGTAGCTCTTCATTGCCTTCGTGAATCTGTCTTTTGTGCTCTTATCGGATATCTTGGCATGGCTCATGAGCCCAGATGGCCATGCGTCGGAAGGGAGTTGTAGCCTTGGTAGGAATGTCATTTTCCTACCCATTAACGTCGAGGGTGTGACGATGCAAGTCAGCACGTTTCCCATCCAGCACAGCTTACCCCAGTCATCAGACGGGGGACCAAGCCTGTCCAGTTCGTCTAGAGAGGCCATCCTTGACTCTCTTGGCCAGCCTGTGGAAGAAGGAGTCTGGAGACATTCCTTTACCGACTCGCAGACCTTCGAAACTACCGAGTGGGTCCTACTAGCCTGTTTCGAGATCTCTTCGCTTTCGGCCGAAGACATGATTGTCATCCGTAATTGATTCCAGTCTACGTTCCCCCCATCATCCAAGATCCTACGAGAGGACTCTTCTACAAATACAGACTTGCCTACTATCGCTCTGAGGACTCTGGCCGCAGAGGTCCTGCCAGAGTAGTGACTAGCGACCCTGTCCCTGGCAGACAGTACTTCGGATGCGATGTGCGCCGGAATTCCGGCGTCGACAGCGTCTCCAATCCGTGATCGCTCGCTCGCCAGTCTCCAAATTGTCCTTAGAGAGGTTTCCACGAGGATGGCCCTGCCCGAGTCTGATACATTCTCCCGACTAAGGGCATCTCCCAGCATCCCCCTGTAAGGAGTAACGAGTTGAGATAGGAACGAGTCGATTGTGCCGATTGGTGCGTCCTCGAGTAGGGTGAGGAGCTGCTCTACCAAGCCTTGACTGCTAATCCTAGGATCTCGTCGTACTTCTCCATCGTCCCCAATAGGGCCGGGCCGTAGCCTGGAAATTGCCCTCCTTAGTCTGTCCTTCATCTCGTCGGCAGCCCTGTTGGTGAAGGTCAGAAGGACTACTTCGCTTGGAAGAAGGCCCCCCCACTCTCGCAAGTCTACTCTATCTGATGTCGGTGATGTGACCATTCCACCTTCTATGTTGGAGGGTCTTGCTGGCTTTGGAAGCAGTCTTGTTGCTCTCTGGTCAGTTGCTAGGTAGTGCTCTATCACTCTGTCAACTATGGTGCTGGTCTTCCCAGTTCCCGCACCGGCGTCTATCACTATGTGTGAATCTAGGTTTAGCGCTAGGCGCTGTGCTGTGTTGAGTCTAATCAGAATAGCCCCTCCATTCTGACGTTGCAGGTGCTCCTAACAGGGCAGTAACCACAAACCCCGTGGGATGGGGTGGGGTGCACCTTACCCAATTCTGCATTGGATGCCACCTTCAGAGCAACAGATAGACGCTGGGCCAGCCATGCCCTGAAGTGATCGCTCTTTGTTCCGGGTTCCTCGTCCCGGAATCTGTGTAGCTCGGCGGTTACGGAGGACCTAGTGCCTATTCTGAGGTCATGGTTTGCTTTCGAGTACTGCGAGGAGACCTCGAGGAAGTGCTCGGAGGTGTGGCCAAGAACCGAAATCCCAGTTGCTAGGACCAGGTCGCCGGGATGGCTTACCTCCCATGCTCTGGCATAAACGGCAAGCTGAAGCTCTTCTAGAAGCCCCTTGTAGTGGCGGTTTCTTGCAGAGCCAGACTCTGAAGTCTTCAGATCTCTGATCGCAACAATCCTCCTTGGCACCCATCCCGACCCTCGAATTCTAATTGGCGCGATTGATGAGTCGCCATCTTCGTCTATCCAGACCTCTCCCTCCTCGTCGTGGGGTAGCAGGTCTACCCTGTCTATCCAGCCCCTGACACTGATTGGATTAGTTGCCTCACCTGAGAGCTCAGAAGGTACTGAAATCTGGGTTCCTTCTGGGTGGTCCTTCCCAATCATCCACTCGATTGCCACGGGAGCCGAGTCACCTGCTTCAAGCTCAGCGGAGATAATCCCCCCAACTCGTCCGGCCGGAGGAACAGGGGCCGGGTCCGCTAGCCAACTGCTCCAGTCGTCCCTACCCATACCAGTCAGAGATCGGAGCCGGTGTGTGGAGATCGCGTCAGTTCTCTCTAGCCACGGTGCCCTAGAGTCCAGCGACTCGAGGGCGAACATCATGAGCTCGTTTTGGTGCAGCCCCGAGCTCAGGATGCTAGTATGCCCGAATCCTCCATAATGATCCCGCTCCTCGCTGGTGGGGAAGCCTAGGACCCTCTCTATGATGTCGTGGTGAACGTTGTGAAGTAGCTCTCCGTGGGTCCTGCCGTCAATGTCCTCTCCCTGGATCTCCTCTCTGTCCGCACGAAGCTCGCGCGAGAGCCAAGCCATCCTAGGACACCTGTGCCACGCCTGGAGCCTTGTTGGGGACCAGAGTGCAACGTCTTGGTTGGGGCGATCTAAGTGACCGTGCCTTGAGTCGCTTACTATTGACCCGCTGGGTGGCGGGGATAGGGGTCTAGGGTCTATTGTCGGGGGCATCTTTCCCTTGCTGTCAACACCACCAACTACAGGCCACCTCTGGTTGGCTCTGGGAGGTTCAACTCCATCGGGTGGCTTTCCGTGGAGCCTAGATCTCTCTAGAGAGAAGATATGAGGTACTTCTGAGTCCGGCAGGTAGCCGTCGAGCCCGGCAATAATTGGCTGCCTTCGCTCCCGGTCCCTCTGAAGGTTGGGGTCCATGGGGATTGATACAGAGCTAGGGTTGAGTGGGGGTGTATGAGGGGTGCTCCCATCGAGGATGAGCATCCCATCGAGTTGCCTGTGACCCCGGGGAGAGTCGTCTGCTTCCTGGCTGCAATCCTCTACTCCTTCGGTTCCTTGGGGGTCGAAGTCCCTAGCCCATTCCCTGATTGGAGCGGCAGGAGGCGATGTCTCGTCCAAGCTGGGGTCAAGGATGACAACCTCCGGGGAAGATTGCAGAATGTGCTGCAAACTGTGACGAGCATCCCTGATAGGCCAGTCTGGCCTTAGGATTTCCATTGAGTGTCTGTCCTCTTCACCTACGAAGGCTACCTTCGGGACTCTAAGGTCCCAAGAGGAGCTAGACAGGTTCGCCATTATCACAAGATCAGACGTGCAGCCCAGAGCCTCTGAAGGACTGAGGACTTGTACGCCGCTGGTGTAGTTGGGCCCCCCAATGAAGGATGTTGAGGCCCGTGCTAATGATGTTAGCTCTTCAACCCATTCTTGCCCTAGAATTGGAGGCTTCTGACCAGAGCTAAGCTGCATCTGTCTCAGGGCCTCGCGATTTCGAATCAGGGCCTGCAAAGCCGATGCCGGAGAGAGGCCCCTCCCAAGGTATCTCTCCATCTCGGAAGATAGGTCAATCAGGTTGAGGGTATTCTGAAGCCACTCATCGCCATCTGATGGGGGTTTTGGCAGTGGAAGTTTCTGGCCTGTGTGGCATCCCAGTGCACCCTCGGCTTGAATGATGGTCTCTCTATCAGCATCCCTCAGGATTGGGCGAAGTGAGCTTGCCAAGCACAGAATCCACCATTGTGCGGACTCCTTTGCCAAACCGTCCTTTTCTTCTGAAGGAGGCCTAGAGAGGGTCTCGATCCACTTCGAAAGGGCACCGGGGCCCCCAAGAACGTGCTCGTTCCTTGCAAGTCTGGTCAGAATTTCCGGGTTTGCGGAAGGTGTAATTCCGGTTTCCATTGGATGAGGAGAGAGTTCTCTAAAGGGAGAGATGGACGACTGGAGTGCTAGTGCCCTGAGGCTCTCTAGGGAGAATGCGTCTGACCCGTGGCCAAGGTTGGCCAAGCACAGCACCCAGTGGCCAATCGGGTGGGAAGAAGTCGTAGACTTGCTCCTTGCTAGGCCAACGCCTATGTTTCCTAGCAGCCTTTCCCAGATGTGTCGATTACGGTCAACGGAAGGGTCGACTATGGTTACCTTAGAGGCGCCCTTACTGAGTGACTCGGAAACCGAGTCAACGGCCGCTTGGAATGAGTGTTTTTCCCTCCTCAAGAGTACTCTGGTTACATTGGCTTGGACATCTGAAGAGTCCATATCGTGAGTAGGTACCCATGAAGGCAGGTCATTGGGGTGCTTCACTGGGTGCTCGTCGATGAGTAGTTTTCCATGGTGGCCGATCCTGAAGTTACCAGGGTGGACAAGCTGGTGGATTGGCCTGTGCTTGGAGAGCGAGAGCAGGATCTGGATGTGCGATCTACACATAACAGGAGAGTGGTCAAGCATGATGATACCGTCCAAGTCAGAGACGGTGAACGGCGTACCCCTTCTCTCCAAGGCATCGATAATTCTCTGAGGGGCCATGTCAGGATGGGTGCCACTGAGCTTCTTCTCCAGGGTCTTGATTACCTTTCTGAATGTGTGAATTCCTGGTCCTTCCCATCTGTCTGCGACTAGTTCCTTGGACAGCTGGTGGTGGAGGGATGAGAGGGCCTCGGTCTTTCCCTTCCCCCAATTCATCTCTGGGAGCGGGTTGATGAGAGGGAACCCGAGCCTGGAAGCCTCCTTCTGGCACGCAGAGTGTAGAACAATGCTGAATGGCCCGTCCGTTGACAGAATCCTAGGTAGGCGGAGATCAGCGACAAGGGAAGAAATCAGGGATTCGACCGTGTGGTGTAGTGTTGTGTCCACGGCTCCAGCTATCCCTAATTCCGACAGTATCTGCTCCCTGGAGTTCTCGTTTGGGTAAATCACCAGAATCCTTGCAGGACCCCCCGCCTCCACTCCTGATGTGTCTATTGACTGCAGCCTAATCTGGTCCCTTAACCAATCTGGGATTGGTCCCCTAGAGACTTCTTCACTAGTCACACAATGCGCCCCAGTCATCGAATCGCCTCACCGAGCATGGGCCATGCTCGGCATGGGTTATTGAACCCAACTGAAGATACCTCCGGCTCAGAGGGCTGAATCCCCTTTACGACCGGGGACGAATGCAGCTAGAAAGCAAAGAAGGGTGGAAACTGCTGGGGCTGGTAGTGGGCTTGACTTATCTTGAGTTGGTGTTTCCCAGTCTATTATCAAAACAACCGACATGTCATCACCTTCCCAAGGAGCAGGGGGGGTCAAATCGATAGATCCCTCTTGCCACTGTGGTAGGCTAACTGCCTCATGTAAAACGTGTTTGTAGTACTCGACACCGTTAGAACCATCGGGATAATGTGCATTTTGCTCTACAAACAATAGTACTGCCTCTGCGGACCAATCTACTGAAGCCGAAAGGGAGTTTGACCAGCTGATGTTAAAGCCTGATTCCGATTTCTCTACTCCGAAGGACAATGAGCTGTTTTCTGTGTTTTCAAAGGGGTGGCTTGAGCCCAATGAAAGAGATGTAGAATAGTCTGTCAGTAGACTGTTAGACTTCGTCTTCGTACCCAAGTAGAACCTCTCGCCATCGAATACTGAAGATGGAGCAAGGCGTTCGAGTCCCCCCGACGTTCCCGTTCGGCTTGCCATTACTGACGCCTCGCCGTATTCTGCCTCCCATCGGGACTCGGTAGAGTTACTACCGAATGGGTCCAAAGTCTCGAACTTGTGCCTGTGGTAGTGAATCCGGGTTACGTCTGTGTCCCCAATTGCCTCGTCAAGGGCGTGTTCTGAGTCGATACAATTGAAGCACCATGTTGCAGTGTATACCTCCACAATACTAGGCAGATTTCTTAGTTCAGTAGAAATTGTCTCCTGTGTTGTACTGTTTGAAAGGTTGATCGAAATGCCTCCGATGGTACCCCCGTCTACCCCTGCCCTAGCATCGTCCCAGAGCGAATCGCTCGCTGCGGACGCCTGTATTGGTAGGAGGAGGAGCGTGGTGAGAAGTAGCGCTAGGAGTTTCCGCATGGGCGGTTCGAGTGGGGATGGCTATTGAACGCTTACGGGTCACTGTGACTTTGCGAATGCATCAATCGCCCTATCTATGTCCTCTTCGGTGATGTGCAGATGGATCACAGCCCTCACTGTGGAGTCCGACAAATCGAGCACGTCGATCCCTTGGCCTGCTAGACTGTCGACTAGATCATTTGCACCGCCCTCCGCACAGTCTACGTAGACCATATTGGACTGGACTGCACCTAGGTCGACGGAGTAAGCCGCCATCTCGTCTACGGCCTCGGCTAGACGGCCCGCTCTGGCATGGTCCTCAGTTAGTCTACCTATGTTGTTCTCCAGAGCGTAGAGGCCCCCGGCGGCCAGCATCCCCGCCTGCCTCATTCCGCCTCCAAACATCTTCCGCCACCTGTGAGCCTCGGCAATGGTGGCCCTATCCCCTACTAAGACGGATCCGACGGGTGCACCCAAACCCTTGGAGAGGCAAATCGAGATGGTGTCGAAGTCCCGGACCATCCTATCCGGGTCTGTGCCACTGGAAACTACGGCGTTGAACATCCTGGCTCCGTCCAAGTGAGCTCGGCATTCGTTAGTGTGCGCTACCTCACAAATGGCATCCAGAGTCTCCTGATCGTAAATCGAGCCACCGCCCAAGTTTGCAGTGTTCTCGACGCAAATCAAGGTGCACTCCGGATAGTGAGAATCGCTTCCGGCCACCTTTCGGATTGCCCTTTGTACATCTCCGGGAGACATCAGCCCCCTGTCTCCCTCGACCAAGGAAATAGAGCACCCGGCTAGAACCGCATAGCCACCTGCCTCGTACATGTAGATGTGGCTCTTGCGATGAGTCACGATTTCGTCCCCAGGTCTGGTCTGGGTTTTGATGGCTACAGCGTTTGACATGGTTCCAGAGGGAACAAACAGGGCTGCTTCCTTTCCGAGCATCTCAGATAATCTATTCTGCAGTTCTAGTACAGTGGGGTCGTCCCCCAGTACGTCATCTCCAACGATGGCTTCGGCCATGGCCGCTCTCATGCCAGGGGTGGGTTGGGTGACAGTGTCGCTCCTTAGGTCAACTCTGTCACTAGGGTAGTCCCGCATGAGTCTCTCGGGAAGCTCGGTTCACATAACTAGTGCGTTGTGCATCTAGCTTCTCTTTTTCAGGTCCTCTGAGTACATGTAAGCCTTTCTTCGCCCGCTCCCACCCGATTTATTCTTGCTAGAGATGTACAGGATAGCCATTGTCCCCAAGACAATGGCAGGTACACCGAACATCAGTATAGTCATCCAGAGTGGCCTCTCAATCTTGGTACAAACTGTCTGGCCCCGATTCACTTGCTCCTCCCCTGACGGGCACTTTGTCTGCTCTGCCGATCCGGCCTCTGAAACGAAATGGCCTGTATCGGCAGACTGGCAGCCTATTGCACCGGATGAGGGTTGGAATGTGCCAGGCACGCATGGTGCTTGGGAAGTTGCCCCTGTTGAACTGACGAAGTTGCCTGGGTCAGAGGGGATGCAGCTCTCCTGTCCCTCGTCTGGCTGATACTTCCCCGTCTTGCAACTGGTTTGTGACATGGCCCCCTCTTCTGGGACATGGTGTCCTGGCATGGCCGGGTTGCATGATTCCTGCCCGCCAATCGGCTGGTATTCGCCCTTCGGGCAGGGCATCTCCCCAGGTGCGCCTGAATCGGGTACGTAGTTGCCGGGGCTGGCTAGCTGGCAGGATGCCTGTCCTGGTTGGTCCTGGTATGTTCCCGGCTCGCACGGGGTCTGTGATGAGGCCCCGGACTCGTTTACGAAGTTGCCCGGAGACGCGGCCATGCAGATTTCTTGCCCACCAGGCTGGTACTTCCCTGGAGGGCACGCGGAAGTGCTAGATCCATCTGGACTGACAACCTGTCCAGGAGGAGGGTCTTCGCAACCTTCTGAGCCATTTCCGGACTGGAACTGACCAGGTGGGCAGGGAGTCTGGCCTGTGGCGCCGTCTAGGTCGACGTAGTTGCCGGGTTCGGCTTCTGTGCACTGCGACTGGCCTGAGCTATCGGAGAATGTTCCTGCAGAGCACGGAACCTGAGAGGTAGCACCGGCAACGGAAGTGTAGTGGCCCGGTTCAGCCTCAATACATGAGGTCTGGCCGGACTGATTCTGGTATGTTCCAGGAGCGCATGCGGTCTGTTCGGCGGATCCCTCTGATTCAGTATAGTGCCCTGGCTCTGTCTCCGAACAGGAATCCTGGCCCGAAGTGGGTTGAAACTCGCCTGGCTGACATGGAGATTGGGAAGTCTGCTGCAACCCCACTGCGTAGTTACCAGGTGAAGCCTCGGTGCAATTCGTCTGACCGATGTTGGCCGAGTATGTCCCTGAAGGGCACTGCTGCTGGTCAGTAGAACCCTCTGACGGGGCATGGAAACCCGGGTTCGTATCGAAGCAAGATTCCATACCAGGAAGCATCTGGTAAGTCCCAGGGGCACATGGGGTCTGATTGCTTGAGCCGTGTGCATCTACGTAGTTTCCTTCGCTGGCAGCCAAGCAGTCGGACTGACCGTAGGAGGGCTGGTATGTCCCTGGAGTGCACTGGTTCTGCCGTATGGACCCCTCCTCGGAGGAGTAGTTTCCGGGTGAGGCTGCCAAGCAGGATACCTGCCCGTAGTCTGGCTGGTATGATCCAGATAGGCAGGGCGACTGGGATGTTGAAGCGGACTCGTTCACGAAGTTGCCAGGGCTAGCATCGTTGCATCCGGATTGGCCTGAGCTCGGCTGGAATGTGCCTGGGACGCATGGGAACTGCTCGTAGGGTGGGACTCCGTCTGCGTAGAATCCAGGATCAGCTTCTATACAGGTCCCGTTTGTTGCGTAAGTGCCTACGGTACAACCGTCAGGGAAGGGGTCGAATATGTTGACTATGCCATCGCCGTCATTGTCCCTTTCGCTCATTATGGCGTGCCTATCGGTGCCGAGATCGACGTAGGCCGGGACATCGCTGTCGACGCCCTCGCCAAGCCCAAGGGATCCCTCTTCATGGGCCCCCCAGCAGTATACTGACGCGTTGGTCGCTACCGCGCAGGAATGTCGGGAGCCCGCAGAAATTTCGGCCACTCCGAGTCCAGATGGCATCGAGACGATTACGGGGGTTGTGCTGTTGTTGGTGGTGCCGTCACCGAGCTGCCCGTATTCGTTCCAACCCCAACACGCCGCGCTACTGTCATCGAGGATAGCGCAGGTGTGTCCGAGTCCGGCGTCTATCGAAATCGCCGTCCTTCCCGTAGGCAGCTGTGCTGCCCTAGGGTAGGTCGAGTTGTTGGTGGAACCGTCTCCGAAAGTACCGCGATCGTTGGTCCCCCAGCAATGTACCATTCCGTCGTCGAGGATGGCGCAGGTGTGGTAGGGTCCGAGATCAAGTGCAACAATGGAGCGGTTCGTTGGGAGCACGGAGATGTGGGTAGGGGCGTTCCTGTCGTTGTAGGTCCCGTCACCTAGGTTGCCGTTGACGTTCTGCCCCCAGCACATCCCGCTACCGTTGTCTAGCAATACGCATGTAGAATCGTAAGCAGCGTTGATTGATACCGCATGCCGCCCCGTGGGTAGTTCTATTTGGGTTGGGGCGTTTCTGGCGTTGTTGTCACCAGTTCCCAGCTGGCCGAGCTCGTTGTTTCCCCAGCACCAGACGGCCATGTCGGGTTCTGTAATGGCACAAGTGTGGTGTATGCCGGTAACCACAGTTACGAAAGTCCTGCTACCTGCCATTACAGAGGGCCCATGTGGGTTCCAACAAGAGCCAAAGCAACTAATGTGGCCATGTCCAATCTGGCCCCATGCATCCTCCCCCCAGAGGTATACGGTGCCGTTTGACGTGAGGGCGGGGGTGTGATGACCATCGGGGCTCGTCTCGACCACGTCAGTGATGCAACACGAGGTTGAGTCCACTTGGTTGACACCCATTGGTGAGTGTGTGTTCTCGTCGTTACCGTTACCCAAGAATCCATTCGTGCCTCTTCCCCAGCACTTCATCTCATTGTTGTCCATCACCACGCAGGTGTAGTTGTAAGCTGCCCCAATTGCAGTAAGGGAGTGAATTGAGCCAACGGTCGAGCCCGGGAAGTTGAGGGCAGAGTGGGTCTCCATTGGGCGATCCTCGTCTCCCAGTTCCCCCCTGTTTTCGGGTTGGAATCCAGTAGACGCTAACATTCCGAGGAATAGTAAGACAAGTGCCAATGAAAGGGCTCTGTTGTTTGCAGTCTGGTCGCTCATAGCACGCGAGGGAGATTGTTTGTATTAACGGTTTTTCGAATTAGAAATAGAGTCTAGGTTCCAGCACGGTCAACCTCATTTGTATGCAGCCCCACGGCGAGGCATGGCAGAGCAAAATGCCGAGCAGGTTGAGTCCTTCCTGTCTGACAACTGCCCACCGATGGGGATATACGAGACGCTGTACGCATTCAGGGACTCGTTCGGTAGTTTCATGGGCACTGAAGGCACGCATCCATGGTCTCAGGGATTCCCTCTCACTACTCCTTTGGAGAAGTTTGGGGGCCCTTCTCTCCCAGATAGCGTCGACGTAACGTGGGAGGATCGCTTCTACCCCAAGGCCTGGGGGCATCCCAAGTTGCGTGAGGCCATCGCTGATTACTACAATTCACAATATGGGTCCAATATCACACCCGAGAACGTAATGGTCTTTGCTGGAGGGAGGCCCGGGATCTACACGGTAATGGCCTTCCTCAAGGAACACGTCAAGGTGAGGTTGGGGGGGATCGAATGGCCCGCTTATCTGGACATAATGGAGCAGACAAAAACCGACTTCGAAGTGGTTCCCTTCTCCAAGGAAAACAAATTCCACCCAAACAATTCTTCCTACTTCGACCGGACCAACCTCGTAGCCGAGACGCGTCTGATGCCGGTCATGTCTAATCCCCAGAACCCATCCGGACAAACTCGTGCAGGGGAGGAGCTCAAGGAATTGATTCAGATGGCAGAGCGGCCAGGAAACGGCATACTATTGGATGAAGCATACGAGATGTTCCATTCTCCCTCAGTAAGTGGGATAGAGTTCGTAGAGGATCTGGACAACAGCAACGTGTTCATCGCAGGCGCCTGCACAAAGGGCCTACAGTCACCGGGAATTCGCATTGGTTGGATGGTCGCCAGCAAGAAGAACATAGAGACAATGGCAAACTACTCGAGCTTCGGCATGGGGGGCGTGAGCCATCCCTCCCAGCACTACGCTCTCAAACTACTCGAGCCTAGTCGCGTCAGGAAGGCACGCGAGGCCGTTGAGAATCACTACAATTGGCAGCGTGAGAGGTACGGCAAGGCATTCGAGGATATGGGGCTAGGAGTTTACACAGGGAACGGCGGATTCTACCACTGGCTCGAGTTGCCGGAGGGAATGACTAGTGTCGAGCTAAACAATAGGCTCTTCAAGCGCGGGGCCGCAATACTTTGCGCTTTTGATTGCGACATGTCACGCCCACATTCGAAAGACCCCAGCTATGAGACCCCATATGCTCGGTTCTTCCGCTTTTCTTTCGGTCCTTTGTTGCCAGAAACGTTTGAGTCCGATGTGCAAATTTTCAGTGAAGTGCTTGAAGAGTACCGAATTGATGCTATGAAAAATCTTAGCTGAATTTGGTCAAATCCATAAATGATGGTTTTCCTCGGAGCTATCGTGGCGAGTGGACCGACTGCTGAGCAGGCTGCAAAGGTGGCCAAGGCAACATACGACCAATTCCTAGAGGAACCCGAGCGATCAAAGCAGATTGCGAATATCCCCAAGCTACTGAAGAAGTTCGAGGGGAACTACGGAACCATGATCAAGGGGCTACAAAAGAAGTATGGCAAGGCTACTCCAAACAAACAAAAAAAGGCAGAACCCGAGCCGGAGGCAGAACCCGAGCCGGAGGCAGAACCCGAGCCGGAGGCAG
>CAYFID010000017.1:15358-22442 GCA_964343205.1 uncultured Candidatus Poseidoniales archaeon
GAACCCGAGCCGGAGGCAGAACCCGAGCCGGAGGCAGAACCCGAGCCGGAGGCAGAACCCGAGCCGGAGGCAGTGGAGAAGAAACCCAAGAAGAAAAAGGCCTCTACCAAGGAGTCGGTCGATCCAGCAGAGGCCCAAGCTAAGGAATCGGAAGCGAAGGCGGCTGCAGCAGCTGCTCAAGCAGAGCTTAAGGCTGCCAAGAAGGCAAAGGCTGGGGAAGCTAAGGCAACGGCTAGTGCTGCTAAGGCGGTAGCCAAAGCAGAAGTTATGGCAAAGAAGGCCGAGGCTGGCAGAAAGGCTGCTGAAAAGCAGGCAGAGGCGGCGAAAAAGGCTCTAGAAGATCTGAAGACTTCATCGAAACTATCTCCCGAGGAGCTGAAGGCGAAGGAGGCTGAGCTGAAGGCGAAGGCGAAGGAGGCTGAGGCGGCTTCGAAGTTGGCTACTAAAGAAGCAAAGGATTCTATGGCAGAGGCGAAGAAACTCGGGGCAGAAGTGGCCAAAGAGGGTAAGGCTGCAGCCAAGGCAGAAGCTGAGCTGAAGAAGGCAGAGATGGAAACTAAGGTAGCGGAGAAGCAGCTTAAAGCATCAGGAAAGGCGGCTTCGAAGGCAGAGCAGCAGTTAGAGGAGTTCCGGGCAAAGAGGGAGCTCGCTGAGTCGAAGATGGAGACCACGATGGCCAAGAAGCAGGAGGCGCTTGATGCCGCCAAGGGCGGTGCAGAGGAGGCCAAAGGGGCCCTAGACGACGTCAAAACCCAGATGAAGGATGAGATGAAAGCAGCAAAATCTCTCGCGAAGGAGGTCACAGCCAAGCAGAAAGAAATTGCTAGGGTCGAGGCCGAGGCTGCAGCCGCTGTAGCTAAGAAGGCGAAGGTCGAGAAGGAAATAGAGGAAAGTCAGAAGTTCAAGACTGACACAACCAAGAGGGCCGAGGAGGTCGAGCAGGACATCGCTAAGATACAGAGCGAGATGAAAGGAAAGGAAGAGGCTCTAGTAGGGGTAGAAACTGAGGCTCTTAGAGCCGAGAGGGAGGCAGCTGAGGCCGATCTGAAGCTGAAGGCAAACCTTCTCGACAGGGAGGATCTGATTCTGGAGAGAGTCGGTCTGAAGGCAGTCCAAGTCAACTGGGCCCAGATTGGGGAGGGCGAGGATCAGAGGCCAGACGATCTGACTAGGATTCAGGGCCTCGATGAATTCTCACAGAAGAAGCTTAACGTTCTTGGGATTCACACCTACGACCAGGTCTCAAAGATGGACCCAGTGACCGCTGAAGTTGTAAACGACGCCCTAGAGTTCACACCTGGCAGGGTTACGAAGATGATGTGGTCCCAGCAGGCAATGCAGCTTTTGATTGAGCGAGGTCGCTGATCACTGCTCGGTAGCATAGAAGTTGAAGCCGCCCAGAGGCGGTGTGTAAACGTGTAAGTTGATCAGGTTTGAATCCTCCTCGTTGGAGACTCTGTGTATGTCGGGCTCATCCGCAGCGCATACCTCTCCTGGCTGGTACCTCCTCGTTGAAATTGGGACAGCTAGTCCCTTCTCATTTGTCTCGTAGACAGTCTCAGTGGAGACTCCAGAGACGATCAGAAACGCGCAGTCGCTGCCCACATGGTCGTGAATAGGTGTGTCCTGTCCGGGAGTCCAGCAAATAGCCACTAGTTCGTAGTGCGCATTCTTCTTTATGACGTTCCTCTGGTATCCGTCTTCGGAATAACCAATGCATTCCTCAAGTGCACCTATGTTAATCTCCAGTCCTGAGAGCCTTGAGTCCAGCTCGCCGAGGCCAGGTCTCCTGTCTATGCCGTCTAGCCAATCTACGAGGCCACGGATGCCTTCACACTGGGAGAGCAGGTTAGAGCGCGCCTCATCTGGAAGTGGAGCCTGAGTGACCACACGTCTCCCAGTAAGGCCTCGCTCATGACTCTTCTGCAATACCAATTAGTTGCCCTTCATTGGAGAAAATCCGACCTAACTCATCAGTGGAAAGTTTCCAGTAATCTTGTCAATTTCCTTCCTTGGACCCGGGCCTATTCCGACCACGGTCTTCGTACCCGGTAGTATCTCGGTGTGTCCTGCATCGACTACTAAATGGCAGACCAAACCAGACTTCTTTGCCCTTGAATAAGTAGCCTTGAGCGAAACCAGATCCGGAACCTTGCATACTATTTTCCTAGCCCCGTTTCTCAAGTACTGATCCAAGGACCTAGGGATATTGCGCTTAGCCTGGAGGACGCACTCTGCAGCTGCATGAGCGCACTGCGCGGCTAACTTACCTTTCGACAGTTGCAAGTCCTGCCTAGTCACGAGGACCATAGTGAGTTCTTCAGTTGGAGGCAACGTCTCTCACCGATTTTCTACTCGGATCTTTCCTGTGTCTAAGCATCATCTCTCCGAGAGGCGCGGACATCCAAGCTACGAATGCTATATTGCCCGCTGCGTGATAAAGGTCGAATGAAAGTCCGTTTAGTAAATAGGGCACTAGCATCGATGAGCCGGGTCCCAGAAGGATGCTTAGAGACACGAACCAGTTGAATGCGAAACCGGATCCTGCTGCCACTATCACGAGTGGAGTCATCCGCAATTGCCCGTCAACAATCAACCGGTCGGCCAACGAAGCTCCGAGTACCCCCACCAAACCCCATCCAACAGCTTGGAAAATTGTCCAGGGACCATGTCCCAGATAGAGGATATTCGATGCTAGGGCAATAGTGGCTGCTAGGGCGAATGCTCGTGGTGCCCCATAGTACACCCCGGCCAGAAGAACCAGTACTGTCACCGGCTGTACGTTTGGAAGGGGGTCCAGCAAAATTCTCCCAGAAACCCCGAAAACAAAGAGTAGTGCTAGCATAGTCCACTGGCTTTGACTCCTTAGTGATCGCTCGCTCCTCATCAGTGAAACAACAATTATCGAAAGAATTGCTGCATTGAGCAGGATGGTCTGAATCGGAGATAAAGCAGAATTGTGGAAGTCGTACACTCACTCACCCCAGCACCGTGTGCGCCCCACACCACTTCATGGTTGCGAAATACATGATGCTACCAAGTCCCTATGCTCCATGCAAGGACATCACCTTCCGACATGGCTAAGTCTCCGATTCCCACCATCGACATAGCCCCATTGTGATCTAGGTGCCAGTAAGCTCCACTGAAATCTCCCGTTACGCTGTTTGAGTTCAGACCCCCGATTGTGTGAACATAGGGGCCCCACTCACCAACTTCGTACCCCACAGAGAGCTTGCCTCTGGCGGTTCTAGTAGAGTCCATCATGAAATCCATGCCATCCGTGTATCCATTGAACCCTCCAACGCAAGCCCCCGTCCTGTTGAAATCATCGTTAACCCCAATTGTCTCTCCATCTGTGGCGATAAGAGTAACTCCTCCGATGAAATCTTGGTGTGGGTAGTCGTCGGGAAAGAATACGCAAAGTACCTGCTTATCATCCCAAATTGTCGGTAGTCCGTCATGGGAAGACTCGCTGTCATTGACATATCTGGAAGCTTCAGCTGACATTCTGTCTTGGATTGTGGGGGCTACTAAAATTACTACTAGCAATATAACAATGGAGGTTGGCTTCAGAAGGTCTGACATGGAGTCTGTGCCAGAAAAATCTGGTCTATCAAAGTAACTAGTATTCAGCCAATCAGTTCGTCAATCTTCTCTCTTAGGATCCGGCTTACTGCCTTTCCGTCTGCCGAACTACCCAGCTTCTGCATAACTAAACCCATCAATGGGCCCATGGACTGCATTCCCCTCTCCATAACGAAGTCCGTCATCTCACTGAGAATCACCTCAACTGCTTCCTCAATGGAAGAAGAATCTGCAGGAACGAATCCGCGTGAATGGGCTTCTGAAGACATCCATTCCACTAGACTTTCGATATCTCCGTCAGTAGATTCGTGCAGGAGTTCCTCCGCCCCCTCTCTGGTGATTTGGCCGTTTTCCCTGAGGTAGACTGTCGCCGCAAGGGAGTTTGGCTTGGCTGTGCCGTAATCTAGTATTGCACTGGCCCAGGCTTTCGGCGGTAACTCTAGGGGGCCCTCGATTCCGCTGAACAATAAGTCGTCAGCCTCACGGTTCAGAATAGCCTCAACTTGGTTTGAGGACAACCCCATCCCCTGTAGTCTGTTCATCCTCTCTTCAACTGTGAGAGGTAGGTTTTCGCGAATCGACTCCCAGCGGTCGGGGGAGATTTCCATCACTGGTACGTCGGTTTCAGGATACATTCTGGCTACTCCTGGAAGGGGCCTAAGTGCGGTAGTAGTTCCATCCTCCGGCTTTCCTTTACGAATCACGACGTTCCTGACCTCTCTCGGGATTCGGTGGAATGCAAGTCTCGCCCTTTCAACTACTGCCTCGAGTGCAAGCTCAGCCTGCCAAGAGGGGGCAACGCACAATACAAAGGCGTCTGATTTTGAGAGAGGAAGAGCAGACCTAACAGAATCTACGTCTGAGTCCGATATCCCGTACGCAGGCAGTTCGTCGGAGTGGAAAATACCGGCTACTCCTGCGAGCCTAGCATAGCTCGCGAGCTCCTTTCCCAATCTAGGCAATTGAGCCCCACTTTTGCCCAGCGACTTGCTTCCAAGACGATTGGAGAATCCTGGAAGCACGACAGCCATAACGGACCCTCCCTTCTCCAAAGAGGATGAAACCATCACAGACTCGCATGAAGAAAGAACATCGGTTAGATCTTGCATCTCAAGAGGGATTCGCTTCAAGGCTGAGAGTGCAACTCTGTTCTCAACTGGCAACGAGTCGTCGTCTCTGTCCGGAGGGAGGGGTGGAAGTGATGCCTCGCTTCGCAAATCGTTTGCTAGGCGATAGAAGTACAGTTGCCGAGCCATCTCAAGTCTGATTATTCCTGGTATCCAATCCAAGTCCTGGCATCCCTTGATCTCGACCCTATCCCCGCATGCTATGCTTACGTTGAGGTCCTGTCTTATCGATCCGAGTCCTCGACGAACCCTGCGTGTGTCTCTCAGAAGCCGTCCTAGGGCTATTGCGGTCTGCTTAGCGTGCTCTGGGGATCGGATGTCAGGAGCTGTAGCAACCTCTACCAAAGGCGTTCCCAGCCTGTCAAGGTTGTATACAACAGTATCTCCGAAATCTGTTCTTCTGGTCTCGAGCTTCCTAGCCGAGTCCTCCTCCAATGAGATTAAGTCCACACCTACAGACTGTGAGTCTACTTCGATTCTCCCTCCCGTGGCAACGATTGTGGTTCTCTGGAAACCGCTAGTATTGGATCCGTCTACGACCGTCTTCCTCATTGCCTGGAGTGTAGGGATTGGGGTGGCATCCATCATAGCAGCCATAGTCAGAACAACGTCTACAGCTTCTGAGTCGTGATTCCTGGGGGGGGCCTCATCAAGCTCTATCAGCCCTGCATTTGGAGGCTGGACGTACTCGAAGGTGCGGTTCCTCCTCTGTTCGAACCTAGCAGCTACATCTTTTCTACCGCCTTCCCCTTCAGAAGCCCTGAGTCTTCTCGTAGACCTGCCCCAGTCACTTGGGATGTCTTCTGACTTGAAGTCGTAGAGTGCGCTTGGCATCCTAGAGTGGAGCTTGTCGGTAGCCAGCTGCTGGTGGATCTCTAGTCCGCACATGAATCCTAGAGCAACAGAATCAAGAGATTCTGGGTCTGTTGTATCCCCTATCGGCTCCATATACGATTGCTAGGAAAGGGGTCGAGCTCATAGGGTCAACGGACTCAGGCGAATGAGAAGTGATCCATTCTGGGACTGAACAGTTGCCCACTGGTTAGCATCCTAGAAATTACCTTGTCGACCTCAAACTCGGAAATGCTTCTCTTAATTGCCTGGTTGTAAATCTGAGTTCGCTCCGCTATGCCCCCCTGTTCAGAGCAGATGTCCGTGATCATCTGAATGATTGCTGTATTATGGGACCTTGCTCTGACGGAGACTCCAGAGTGAAGTTCTGATTCATCCTCGATTCCTGACTCTTCGCGCCAGTGCTTGAATACTGCCAATGCGACCTTTGCGTCGTCGGACGTTGCTACCCCTCTAAGGTGCATCCTGGCGTGGGCTTCTGTCAATCTTATCAGTGCCTCGAGGGCCCTTGCAGTGATTGGAATTACCGACTCTCGGTCCCTTTGGTCTGACTGGAACTGATCCTCCCTACCAAACGATTGCCTTTCTTCGGTGTAATACTTGAGAATCTCACTCTTGGCGTCGTCGTCCAGTTGGGGGTGAATGGTTCTCTTCGCGAACGCAATGTACTTCCTAAGGAACTCCTGAGTAAGGTGCTCCTGTCCGTCCTTAGAAGTAGCAAGTGCCGACTCTTCTTCAGACTCCGATGGGCTCAACTCAATCCTTCCCTCCAGCAAAGTCTCACTCCTACCTGAAGTCCTGTTTTCCAAGATGTGCCTAGCTATCCTCTCATCGTCATGAATCCTAATCTCGTCCCTGATCATCCAGATAATATCGAATCTGGATGCTAGGGGAGGTGGTAACCCAGTCTCTTGGAATGAACGCATCACGCTTTGATTCGGGCCCCGTTTGCTGAAGCGGCCGTCCTTCGGATTCGCAGCGGCAAGAATTGCGCATCTAGAGTGGAGTGTAGCGGTGATTCCACCCTTTGCGACATGAACCTGCTGCTGCTCCATAGCTGGGTGCATCATCCTCCGATCTTCCTCAGAGATTTTGTCGAACTCGTCTATTGCCGCTAAGCCGCGATCCGAAAGAGGTAGTACGCCGGCCTCCAAGGCAAACCTACCGTCACCAAAGGCATCTCTGACTGCAGCTGCAGTTAGGCCTGCTCCTGAGACTCCCCCACCTGTTGCAAATCTTCCCCTGGGAGAGAGTTCGGAAATGAAGGTTAGAAGGTGTGATTTTGCAACGCCAGGATCGCCCATTAACAAAATGTGAATGTCACCCCTTGACCGGGTCTTATCGTTTAGCCTGCGCGAGACGCCTCCGAAAAGCTGCAGAGCCAATGATCGCTTAACGTAGCCAAGAATGCCGGTAGCGAATATAGAGGGAGCAATCGATCTCTGAACCAGCATCATTAAATCGTCTCTCTTAGAAATCTCCGCTATCTTCGCGCTGTCATCCTCGTCGATAGAAATCTC
>CAYFID010000018.1:0-22326 GCA_964343205.1 uncultured Candidatus Poseidoniales archaeon
TGGAGATTGTATCTCCCGGGAAAGACGATTATTGGCAGAAATTATTGAAATCACTTACTCTCGGTGATGAATGACTCCATTCTATCAAACGACTCTGCTAGAGTTTCGATTTCGGGCAAACATACCATTCTAAAATGCCCATTTCCGAATTCCGGCGAGAACCCAGAACCATGGACCACTAGTACGTGCTTCTTGTGTAGCAAATCTAGAACGAATTTCTTGTCATCTTTGGCTAGTATTGGATCAGAAATTCTTACGAATAAATAGAACGCACCACCCGGAGACTGGCATTCCAATCCGTCGATTCCCGCGATTCGCTGGAGAGAGTAATCTAGCCTTTCTCTTATTACAGACCGATGTCCCTCCAACCACCCTGTACCATCATTTAGACCTGCAAGGAATCCATGCTGAGCGGGTGTGGATGCGCAAAGACGGCTTCGGAGAAGTCTTTCTACTCCGTCACGAACTGCAGATAGTCGTCTTTGGGGATCATGCCAAGCCATGTATCCAATTCTCCACCCTGGAGCGAAGTAGACCTTTGAAACACCATTCAGAGTAATCACAGGAACCTGTTTAGATCGAGATGCTACGGAAACAATATTTCCAGTGAAATCCAGTCCGTCGTATATCTCGTCTGAAATAATGGTGCACTTAGGAAAATTCTGTGCTATCTCAATCAAAGCGTCAATCTCCGAGGAAGTGGCAACATTTCCAGTGGGGTTGTTTGGGTTAATCAGCACTAATAATTTCACACTGTCGTCCATCTTAGAGCGGATGTCATCGAGGTCTATTCTCCAGCCGTCATCGGGGTCGAGCCTGTACTCAACTGTACTAGCCCCGTACATCTGTGGGTAGGCCATGTATGGGGGGTAATGTGGCCCTGGAGCGAGGACCTTGTCACCAATCTCAAGAAAGGCGGCAAATATGACCTGGAGGGCTTCTGTGACTCCGTGAGTCACGTATACATCTTCCTCAGAGCAGGGCCATCCATTCCCTACCTGTGCGGATGCTATCGCCCTGCGGAGTGAAGGGAGCCCATAGGAGGGGGCATATCCATTTTCTTGAGCATCCAAGGCCTTCTTGTATGCCGAAATCATGTGCTTGGGTGTTGGAAGTCCTTGGTATGCCAGAGGATCCCCTATATTGAGGCGGATTATCTCATGCCCCTGGTTCTCAAGTTCGATTGCGGGAACGACAACATCACGAATTGCGTACTCAATAGCGGCGGCACGTGCAGAGACATCTACCTGCTCAACCAAAAACTCACAACCCTAGAAGTTCGCGAGCAGAATCTAGAGCAGCTGGAATTCCATCTGGGTTCGAACCGCCTCCTTGTGCCATGGTATGACTCCCTCCCCCTCCACCGCCGATATGTACTGAAATGGAATTTAGAATCTCGACTGCGTTGTGTCTCTCGGATGCTGTGGTCCCCTCTGTACTGGCGACAATAATCTTTCCACCGTCATCACGGGTCCCAAGGATTGCAAGGGTTGGTTTTGCTGGGTCACGAGTTAGTTGCCCTAGCATGGACATCAACGCTTTCATGTCCCCCCCTATTTCCATGACGGCGTATCTAATTCCATCTTTTTCTATTGCCGCGTCACCTCCGTCACTAGTTCGCAATCTTACGATTTCTGCTTCAAGTGATTCAATCTTCTTCTGCTGTGTTTTCCATTCATCGAAGAACCTTTGGACTGCAATGGGGAGGTCTTCGGGTGAGACCCCTAGAACATCACTTGATTCGTTCAAGAGGCTTTCCTGTGCCCGGGCATGCTCGCGTGAGGTCTCTCCTGCCACGATTTGCAGACGCTCTACCCCATCTTGGACTTGACTCGAACGGATTATACGTATCTCCCCAATTTCTCCTGCTTTGTCGTGGTGCGTACCGCCGCAGGCCTGAACATCGTGGTCCCCGATTTTGATGACTCTGATATCAGTGTGTTTGGGAGGGCCCCCCTGATATAACTCAAATCCGAATATTTCGTCGGCTTGGCTCCTAGGCAGGACAATTTTCTCAACTGTTGTGTTTGAGGCTACTATTTCATTAGCATAATCTTCAATTCGCTCCAAATCATCTCGACTAAGTCGAGAGTAATGAGTCAGGTCGATCCTCGCATAGCGTTCGCCCTTGTTTGACCCGGCCTGCCAAACGTGAGGTCCGAGTAATGCTCTGGCGCTGCCGCCAACAATATGGACGGCGGTGTGGTGATCCATAAGTTGCCGTCTACGATTCCAATCGACTTCCCCTGATGCTTGTCCCTTTGATACCGCCCGATCAGTAAGATGAACAATTACCCCGTTCTCTACTCTTGTGTCCACTACATTTGCACCTCCAAGGACGCCCTGGTCACCCAGTTGTCCCCCTCCCTCTGGATAGAATAGAGTTCTGTCTAGGACAACTGAGTGTGTTGGAGTAGTTTTGACTTCTGCAGATAGATCTAGAGAGCTTACCTGGGTAGCACTTAGTTTGCTGCAATCAAGTACCGATGCTTCGAATGTTGTGCGACTAGTGTCCGTATAATAATCCATAATTGTAGGTGGGAAACCGTCCGAATAGAATATCGCGTCTCGTGGCGTATCCTTAGAAGAGGCCTTCGTACGTTCGGCATTTCTAGAGGCCATGTCCGCGGAAAGTCCGACCCTAACTTCCAAATTTCCCCAACCACCTTCGTTTGCAATCGAAATTGCCATCTCGGGGTTCAGCCCCCTCTCCTCAGCAAGTCTGAATAGAGTCGCGTCTGGTACTTCTTTAGCGGACTTTGGAAGGCCTTTGAGAGCTGTCCTAACTGCCGCTTCCCCCTTCCTAAGCATCTGGTAGTAACGCTTTTCCTCCAGAGAGAGGATAGTTAGTACTCCCTCACGAGTTTGGACGAAGCGAGAGAAGTCGAGGTGCGTTTCGATATGATGTGAACCAAGATCTGAAAGGGATACTTTTAGGCCCAGATCGTCCTTCATTCGGCAGACCCTGCGAGAGAGCATTCGTACAAGATAGCCGGCCTTGGAATTGCTAGGAATTAACCCATCACCCAACATATTGCATATTGCGTGCATATGGTCTGGAATGGCATAAATCCTTGAAAGGGGCTCAGTAAGTCGTTTGAGATCTATCACTGAGACGTCTACGCCAGACTCACTGAGTCGCTCGGATAACTTGAGGAAGAGCGATGCAACATCCGTTCCGACGTCTATGTTCAAAATTCCGGCTAATCTTGACAATTCCCCCAGGAGGACATCAGTATCCGTGGAAAGGTCCATTCCAGAGACCAGGCTGTCGAATCCAACCAACCCCTTCAACCAGTCTACTGATTCTGGGTAAATCGCCTCGTATATCGTTGGCGTACCTGCAGCAGCCCAACAAAACCTCTCTAGACCGTATCCGGTGTCGATAATCTGAAGGTCCATCTCCCTGTATAGAAGCCCCTTAATCTCAATGTCACCATCCTCGTGTTCCTCGAGATTCATGAATACCAAGGTAGCCAATTCCAGGCCGCCCACTATTACCTCCAGAGCGGGTCCAGCGTTCCCTCCTCCGGACCATGGATTCTCGACGTAAGTCAGATCAGTTGGGTCAATTCCGAATGATTCGACGAGCATTTCGTCACAATATCTGACACACTGATCGATCCAGTAGATTACTTCACCCTGATTTGGCCTGTTGAACGCGTGGTGCGCCATCATCTCAAAGGTAGAAAGATGCCTGCCCGACCTGCCTACTGCTGCAACATCAGTTAGCCTGATGCATGGTTGGCTTATCCCAAGGGGATTGGCCGGTGGAGGGACCAAACCACTAGTGACATGAGGTTGGAAATCTGCAATGCTAGCGATAGTAAGGTGGATATCGTCCCTCCATCTTGCCACTATTGGGTAAGGGTCAATCTTAGTGTGCCCTCTTTCATGGAAGAACCCTAAGAAAGACTCCCTCATAGCGTCCTTTAGTCGCTTTCCCCGCATCTCGAAACCCCGGATTATGGGATTTCCGATGAAGGTGTAAGGGTCCTCTGTGCTATCCCCACATGTACTCCGATTTTCGTCCCTAGTCCAGAATCGAGCGCCAGTAACGCGGCATATCTTGCAAACATGACCGGACTCCCCCCAGAATGGAATTTCTATCTGTCCGAAGCTCACGAAGCACCCTCAGACCCTTCCATCTGATGACGGGTCTTGAAGTCAATGCGCGAAATTGTCCCGGTGTGTTGAAAGGAGAACGGTTCTCAGTGGTAGACAGATGCAAGACTGGAGGCAGTTTCTGGAGGAAGACGGAGATTCCACGATTAGGATAAAGAAGCGAGGTGAGATGCTTGTTGACGCAGTAATTGTATCAGACCGGGCTCACCTAGAAAGGAGTGACGACAAGTCACTTGAACAATTGACCAATACAGCTTCTCTTCCAGGCATAGTTGGGGAAGCATGGGGTATGGCCGACTTACACAGGGGGTTTGGGTTCCCCATAGGGGGAGTAGTGGCGACGGACATCGATAGTGGAGGCGTAATCTCCCCTGGAGGGGTTGGGTTCGATATTAATTGCGGGGTTAGACTATGCTCTATTGACTTAGGAATAGAAGATTTAGGGGCCCTTACAAGGAAAAAATCAGGTAGCGGTAGTAAAGAATTCGGGAATCGTCTCAAGGCCCGAATCCCTTCTGGGGAAAGCGGAAAAAGCGGCCATCCAATTTCCCAACGGGAGCTTGATGACATCTTAACCGAAGGTGCGAAGGCCGCTTCTGAGATAGGAATTGGACATGATGAGGACCTCGCACAGATGGAGATGAATGGAAGTTTGGAGGGAGATGCGGAAAGCGTCTCAGAAGCAGCCAAAAGAAGAGGGATGAGGGCTCTTGGTTCGATTGGGAGGGGGAATCACTTCCTAGAAATTCAGGTAATAGACGAAATCTTCGACGAGCACGCTGCAAGGGCATTCGGTTTGGAGGTGGGAAGATTGTCTGCAATGATTCATACGGGTTCGAGGGGATTGGGTTACCAAGTCTGTTCGGAACATGTGAAGAATCTGGAGAAAAGGTATCGGCACTCAGGAGGGAGATGGGAAGCGGATGAATGGGGAATCTCAATTGCCGACATTCAACTGGCATCTGCACCTTTCTTCTCAAAGGAAGGGCAATCTTACTTTGAAGCGATGAAGGCTGCTGGAAATTATGCCTTTGCTAACAGAAGTAGTGCGACCCAGCAACTCAGAGGCGCACTAAGGGCCCACATGGGGTCCGAAATTGACGTGGATGTGGTTTACGACGTGTGCCACAACATAGCAAGACTGGAGAACCACGAAGTACACGGTGTTTCTTGTACATGCTGTGTTCATCGGAAGGGAGCTACAAGGGCATCGGGAGGAGATAGCGTGGAGTTGTCGGCGAAGTTCTCAGGAATAGGGCAACCAGTTCTCGTTCCTGGTGACATGGGTACTAGTTCTTACGTAATGGCTGGACCTAAAAATGGGACTAACAGGGCATTCGGATCATCCTGCCATGGTGCCGGAAGGGCTCTATCGAGGACAGAGGCCAGGGAGAAGATTGACGGTGCTGCTGTAAAGAGGGAATTGGCGGAGAAGGGTATTTCAATCTATGAAACCCATGAGAAGTATCTGTCGGAGGAGGCACCCTCCGCATACAAAGACGTAGATGAAGTAATCAGGTTGACTGCTAATTCCGGTCTGGCTAGGCCTGTCGCTCGACTTAGACCACTTATCGTCATCAAGGGATAGTCTACTGCTTGGATGTGAAGGTTAGCTCAATGTTGTCCAGGTCCTCCATGACGTACTCCTCGAAATTTCCGTCGGAATCGCCATTTACGTTCATGGTAATTTCGAACTCGTCCCAATCGGAGACTCCATTGCCGTTGATGTCAAACTTCCTATCATCGGTTAGTGAAGGTCCCCCTTCCCTCCCCCATATCTCAAAGAAAGCCCCCAACGGGACGTTCATCTTGGAAGGAGTCTCGATGTGTAGTTTGGTAAATTGCCCATTTTCACCTGCGTTGTGAACGTGGATCCACCTCATGCCCTCCCTACAGCCTACTTGGTCTATTCCCGTGTTGGCAGGAATGGGTTGGGATTGCCCGTCAACTGTAATCTTTAGATTGGGATGATAATGTTCCGAAATCCCTACGTCGCTATGTTCCAAACCCCCTAGGCACCCGTCTGATACGCCCCAGTCTGGCTCGGGGTCGAAGGCTCCGGGTTGGAAAAGTGCCACCCCCAAGAATGCCACGGTGGCGAGTGCGACACCCGAAATTAGCCACTTCTCAACGGTCATACTGCTCAAATCCATGGAGTCCCGAACTAGGCAGTTCTATTGAACTATAGGGGGAGGGGAATGCGTGGAAGTAGAATGCATGGCGCCGACCTAGTACCCGACTGGTCACATGGAATAGCCAATCTTCGGCAGCGAGGGAATGGGGTGTGCTGCCCCTGTTTGTACACCGTCTGCCTCTTCCATAATTATCGTCAGAAGGGTGTGTACCAGAGCTCTGAGCTCTTCGAGCTCCTTCCTCATCTCATCCAAACTAGCGATATCAGGCACTCTGGCATCCCACCCGAGGAATCTCTTCCTCAGTCTTCAGGGCATCACTTTGGCCTATAAACAAGACAGTAGATAGAAACACGAGAAGGGCTCTTTCTCGGCAATTGGAAAATCCTCACTAGTAGTCCTGTTGTTCATCGTAGGCGTCATCGTAATCCTCGTCGTAGTAGTAATCTTCCCCTCCTCTTCGGAGTACGTAGAATGCCACTCCCATTAGTGAAATGACTACGACCAACGACCCCATGACCCATAGGGTGATATCGCCGGACTGGTCAACGCTAGCTGCAGGGCTAACCTCTATTCCAGAAATCTCGACATTCCTGTAGTGGTTGTTATCGAAATCCTCGTCCACGACGAGAACTAGTAGTGGTTGCCCTTCCTCCCATGTCTGGTATTCAAACTCGGCCTTTACACTGGAGCTTCCAGGTGGCAAGATAATCTCAACTGGCCCGTTCAATAGGGTAGATATAGAGGGTTTCCAGGTTCCGTCGATCAACTGCTCCCAGAGTCCCACGCTGATTGTACCCTCACTCTTACCGGGATTTTCCCAGTATGTCATGATAGTAAGAGTCTCACCTTCAATGGGGCTCTTAGTAGGGGTAATTACCTCCCTAGTGTACTGGCCTAGGAACTCGACTATGCGAAGTGTGGGGGTCCTAGGGGAGTCGGGGCCGCCCAGGCCGAGGACAGAATTCCCAGCCTTGTCAGTGGATGTTATCCAGAATGACACCTTGTCCCCTTCCTCGATATTGAATTCAAGGACCGGCGTGAAATCTAACATACCTTGGTAGACGTGCACCCCATCTTCACTAGAGTACCACTGAATCTCACCACTCGCCTCGGTCCCGGGAATAGACTGGCCGTTTCTCTGGAACACCCAAGAAACTTGAAGCGGTCCGTAGTTCATCCCTATCTCCTCCATAATGGTGATCGTCACTAGGACGTCGTCCATGCTGTCAGTCTCTATCACAGTTAGTGATGATTCGGGGTATTGATCTAGGTTGAAAAGCGCGGTTGGTGACTTGGTGTCAACTGTAGCTGAGGCTTCGGTATTCTCTACAGAATGAGATTGCCCGGGCGTATTCAGCAATGAGGTTGTTAGCATGGTGGTGGGAACGATAGGTTGGAAGTTTGGAAGAGACATCTCCACCGTGAAGTTTCCATCCTGAAGCACCTCTGAAGTTGACTCGTATGTTCCACTGCCGTACAACATCGATAGCATTACCGTTAGCCCCTCTGGAGTCGCTGCCAGCCTGACTCCTGAGCCTTCGTGAAATATAGTGCCACTCAGAGAGAACTGGTCCCCCTGACCCAGGTAAAGAGAAGTTCCAAGAGCTGGTACAATCGGCGCAGTCAGATCCTCTGCAAATTGAGGGACTGCAGTAATTCTGTTATCGAGCCTCCACGACAGGGAGCTGAGTACTTCTGATTCTATCTGGTCTAATCCATCCTGGACCAGTACCCTCGGTTTACAGTCGAAGTCCTCCTCCGTGAACGGCATGTCCCATGACATCCGGAATTTCACACTAAGCTCTGTTACTGATGAGGTGATTTGTTCTGTACTAGTGCTAACTGGGGTCAGCATGCTTGAGTTTGGGCTAGTAATTGAGTACGTGTAAGGATCGTAAGAAAAGACCCCGTACTCGCTTCCGTAACCACAAAGGTGTACTGTGATGTTGTCAATCGTTCTGAATCCATTTGGTTCGTCCACCCTTACCTTGAACGTGTGATCCCGGCCCGGGACTAGGAAATACTCAATGCTGTCCTGAGTTAGCCTGTCTAGTGAGAATGTCGATCCGCCCCCTGAACCAGCACCTAGTCCCGATCCAGCAAATTCCACCATTACATCTTCGGCTACGACCACAGATGCCCAGGAGTCTGTAGCCCCGGGACCGCCTCCAGTTCCTCCGTCTTGGTAGCTGAGGCCCACCCAGTCGGTCCCCTCGACATACAGATGCATTACCTCGTTTTCCATCCCAGAAACGTCGATTCCGAGGAACTGGATCTGTTGCTCCCCTGTTAGTCCCTGACTTAGGTCACTATTCTGTGACTGATACTCATCCTCGTCTGCAATACCATCACCGTCTGTGTCATCTACTCCCGTCCTCCAATACCTCAGAGTTAGCAAATCTCCCCTGGCTTCACCCTCACTGACAGTGATGTAGGGGGAGAAGGGGATCGTCGGGGAGACCACCATCCCGTCCACTGGTTGAAGGCCTACTGGGGTCTGCACCTGCATTGGCCCGGCAACTGGAGGGTTGTCATCCACCACTATGTCAACTACGGTAGGTGTACCAGTTGTATCCTCGGCCCCATTGGTTGAGGTTGATGGGCCAACTCTTAGCAACACCGGAGATATCGAAATCTCGCTAATCCCAGCTGGTGAAGAGACCACTCCAGAGAATGTTCCATCATCCCCGGTCTGTAGGGGGTATAATGCTCCAGACAAGTTTAGCGCCACGGAGAAATCGCCAGATAATGGCCTCTTCGCCCCATTATCCTGGAAACGGACAGTTCCCGATATGTTGAGGTCGGCACCATCGAGTATTGGGAACGGGTAGAATAGAGTATCATAAATATTGGAAATTATCCTGTCATCCGAGTCCCTCACTTCGAAGGAGTCGATCTGCAGATCGTTCTCTACTGCGTTCATCCCTGAACTACCGCTCTGCGCTGTCGACGGCCAAATAGTATCACCACTTGCGTCGTTTGCCCTCGCCTCCCAAGTAATGCTGTCAACGTCGTCCCAGTTCCAATCTACACTGAACAACCAGTGAACTTCGACGTCGGTGTATCCGTCGCTATGGACAGACTCGGTCACGTAGCTAGATGCTAAATCCAGTGGTGCTACAGAGCTTCCCGAGATTTGAGAGAATGATGGGTTCTGTGATTCCTGCCCCCATAATCCATCGTTGCTCTCTACCTTGAATGCGATGACTTGTCCATCTGTAGCTGTTCCCGTTAGGGTGATGTCGGCAATCTGTGAGTTGTCGAATAGATGGTGGTGACTCGTGACTATTTCGATAGTCCCCCCGTCTGGGTAGAAGGTATTGGGAACTGAAAAGTCCCTGTTTACGAATAAGAAGTCGTAGATGATTGAGCCAGAGATTGAAACAGCGCCATAGTCTGAAATCACACTAACGGGTATATCGGATTCTTCGCTAGGTTCGTCGGAAATCATGCTTGCTAGATAGTTTCCAATCGAAGGCCCCAGACCCGAGACGTTCTCGAAGAACTGGTACCCTATCCCAACGCTTGAGATATGGACCGTCTGAGACGAAGTGGAAGAAACCGATAGAGGAACCTCAAGCCACTGTCTTCCGGTCTGGGAATCAGTGTGGCTTGGGGTTAGGAGCCCTATTCCAGAAATCTGAGCCAGACTAAGTGATGTGGTGAATGGAGAGTCCCCTGAACCGCCTGAAACTGTTGATCCAGCGATTGAAACAGTTACGGGTGCTTCGAAGCCGTCTCCATCGGGAGATATGGATACAATACCTGAGGTCACTGCAGCGGATTCGGGAATCAGAACTGTTACGCTCTCAGCGTTGTTGCCGTCTAGGTACATTGAGGTGCTTCTAGAGAATGTGTCTTGCAGTGAAATAATTGACTGCCAACCTAGGTGGCCGTACCCATGATTCGAAGAGTCACTCATGGGGAATGACCACTCATCAGTACCGTCGTCTAGTACATCGATATGTGAACCAGAGGGCGGGTTTGAGAAGGTAGAAGACACCCTAAGGACATCTATCCATCCGTTAGTAGGTAGTGTTACTGAAACCGAGTACCCTATCTGCTGACTAGAAAATTGGAGAGTACCCCCCTTGGAAGCCGTTCCCAGAGAGTTTCCCCAGATGTCGTAGACGTTTACATTTACTGTGCTTGAGAGATTCCCCTGTACTGTGACGCTCTTGATTGGTCTGGAGGAGAAAACGAAATCCGAGGTTATCGTTCCGGTAACTGCGGTAGCATTGAGCAGCCCGTCAACGACTTCCACACCTGCGCTGAAGTCCCACCCGTTATGGCCTGAGTCAGCGTTAAGTATTCTCTTTCCACCGATGTGAATTTTCTCAATGCTAGGAGTCTGTTCGGGGTCATCCGAGCCAAGATGGATCTTCAGTCTGATTTGGGGGAACTGGTTTGCGTCGATGCCTGCAAGGCTGAATGGAAATGAAATATTGGAGAAACCTGGAATAGGGTCTCCAGAGCTCGCCTCCAATACGGACCCCCTCATCCACCCGTCCTGGTTGACATGACCCTCAACATCCACGAAGCCAAGGTTGAATCGCTTGTCTTGGTCCATGGAAATGACCGGGCTAAGCCAATGCCCGGGCACGCCGTAATTTGCGATTTTGACGCCCGCGTTATCGATGAACCAACCGGCCAGGTTGTAGTATGCGTCTGAACCGAAGGCGAACTTGAACCGGATGGTATCACCCTTGTATGCGTCGAGGTTTGCTTCGAGATTGGTCATCTCGCTAGTTGACGACCAAGACCCACTCCAAGCAGTTCCAGAACAGTGATCCATAGAGAAGATAGAGGAGCCTGCCAAATTGTGGCCGGCGTTTGAATAGGCTGTACTTGTGTACCACCCAGGATCAAAGTGCTGCCAAGCTCCCCCGTTAACCTTGATGAAAACAGCCCCCCCGTCCCATGAAGCCTCGGAGCATGACCAGTGGTCAAAGGTGAAGAACGAGGACCCGTTGACAGGGATGTCGTATTCTGGCGAAATTAGTCTTGCCTCGTCGATCCCAGCTTCGTAGTTCCCTGAGAACGCCACGCCGTAAACGTACGGGAAGGATGAGGCCTTTGGAGGGCCAGAACTTGAAGAGACCTTGTTTAGGCTGAATCTGCACTTGTCGCTGCTGCAGGTCCCCTGGTTCGACCTAAACCAACCGGGAGCGTCCGTGACAGTTGGGGAGTTGGCGGTTGCGTCCTCGAAACTCACCGAGACGAAACTGTCCCCCTTCAACAAACTCAGATAGGACCAGTCGTCGGGTGCCGGGTTTCCTTGGGAATCGGCCATTCCGTAGTGAGTCATTGTGTTAGAATTGTTGAACTCGTCAATGTAAAGGGTGGTTTCGTTGTAGTCAACCACCCGAATGTAGTCGATGGTGAAACCCTCTCGGGCGTCAGATGGTAGGCTACCACCATAATTAATCGCTGCACTAGTGTCAACTACTACCCTGAGATCAACACTGGATTGGTTTTGGAATCCCGCAGGTACGTCGAAGGAAATCAGCCTGAAGTCTCCGGTCTGATCATAGTAAACCTGATCATTGTCGGCAGTATACCCATTTCCGGGGATGGGGCCTGATCTTGCAGAGCAATCGGAAGAAGTACTGCTAGTGCTAGAAGAAATATCGGCCCAAGTATTTCCATTTAGGGATATCTCTACACAGGCATTGTCGTTATATGACCCCTCCATATCCCACTCTACCTTCATCTCAATCCTGGATGTAGAGTTTGTTCCTGTCAGGTCTAGGTTTTGTTCCAAGACCCCATACGCGTTTGCGCTGTAGGTGCACGAAGAGGATGTTGTGGTGTAACATCCATGATGCCAGACGTCCAAGTATTCTCCATCGTTGTTTACCTCGATATTATCCAAGAACCAACCGGGCCTCTCATTGGATGCTCCTGGATCGGTCCAAATTTGGAATCTGAATTGGATCTTTTCGGATTCCCCTATATCTTCAATAGTAGAGAGGGTGAAGTTACTAGAGACCCAACCACTATGTGATGTAGATGCGAAAACTGGTACCGGGGAAGTAGCGCCATTTGGCGTGGGCGCGTCTGTTGACATAGTGCTAGGATAGCCGCCTTCTGGTTCGAAATATGTCCAGTTCCCCCAATCCCCATCTGATTTTAGCCTGTACTCAACCCAGGTGCCGTCCCCCCCTCCTGCAGGGTTGCTGTCGACGTGATACCAGTGGTCGAAAGTAAGGTAGTATGTCGAAATGTATTCGCCGATCGGGACAGTAGTCTCTGGGATTAGCAGGAAGCCCGATGTGCCAGCAGGAACTGGCTCACCTGGCATAGTTCCAGCAGAGACGATTCCATGGTTGGCAGAGGACGGAACGACACCATGGGCAAGAGTCTGCTCATCTGCGTAAACACTTCCATTTAGATCCAAGAATGTCGTAGCCTGCCACAGCTTTTTGTTGTGGCAGATGTAAAGTGTCTGATCGATTTCCGCAGAGTCTAAATTTCTGTTTCCGTTTAGGTCTGGGCCTGCTTCAATCATGAATCCTCCACGTTCGCAGTTGTCTCCATTTGACTCGGTAGAGACTTCAACCTCATACCCATAGAAAGCTCCAAGTGTTGCAGAAATAGTGCCGTCTGAACCCCCACCGTCGCTAATCACTATTGTGGGCTCGGAGGTGTAGTTGCTTCCTCCGGCGGAAACTGTTGCCGAATGAAGTACACCGGTAGAGAATACATTGGCAGATAGGGATGCCCCGGTACCGTTAGCGACGCCCACAGCGATGGTGTCGGTTGACTGGTAACCGGAACCCTGTGCGTCTATCGTAATTGATAGTATGGAACCAGTGGTGCTGTCAACAGAACCTATAGATGCCGCGGCACCTGTGCCATCGCACTGACACTGAATCAGAATCTGATCTTCGGTGTCGTATCCCGAACCGCCGTTATTTATCGAGATGCTTTCTATTCCCGAGCTCACCGCGTAAGTTCCAGAGAATCCGGATCCACCACCACCAGAAGCTGTAAGATTACCGGAGATATACCCACTACCGGGGTCAACGATGGTTAACGATGTGACTACGTCTTCGTTTCCGAAGGCATCGCAGAAATACAGAGTCTCCGTAATCTCGTCGTCGTCGAGAGTCTGGTCAAAATCGTTGTCTAAACCGTGACTGACATAAGTACCATCATCACCCCCACACTCAGAAATGTTGGATTCCTCAGCTTTTTCGAATACCCTTCTCCATCCTGGGGAATAGGTGTAGTCTGAGTTTAGCGTCACTTCAATGTCGCCGACATCGAAAGAGCTAACGTTGGATCTGGAGCCATCGTCCCTCAGGATCAATTCACCGTTTTCGTTCATCTCCAATCCAAGTAAGTTTCCGGAACCGAAATCATCGTCGTCCCAAACAATGCCCAAGTCTGTAGAAGAAGGTAGAGGTGAGTTTGAAACATGGACCCAGCCGTCCGTTACTGTCGAGTTGGAAGGAACGGTGAATCCGTCGACGACTGTAGGTTCTCCGTCGCTGTTAACCACAGATGGTCCGGACCAATGAGAAACCCCGGCAGAGGTCAATGGGGCCAACATCATCAGTAGAGTCATAGCTATTGCAAGTCTAGTGCGGTCGCTGGGCATGCTTTTGCAGGTTCTTAATCCAGTTATGAACCAATCTACGAAATGTCGAGGATGCCATTATTGAGGTGGAGCCACTGGGGGGAATTGAACCCCCGACCTTCGCCTTACCAAGGCGACGCTATACCTCTAAGCCACAGTGGCAGCGCAGCGTCGATCGAAGGGAGCGGTTTAATCGTGGCGGACTGAGATAGGCCCACATGACGAACGTCATTCTGAAAACCACCAAGCCGCTGCGCTAGTGTAGCCGAGGTCGCATAGCCCGGTATTGCGCGGGCCTGGAAAGCCCGTGGGATTTTTCCCTCGCGAGTTCAAATCTCGCCCTCGGCGCCAAACTATCCCCCAGGAGGCCGGACTGGCAGCCCAATGGACGAGTGTCTTATTCACTATCAATGTCCTCAGTTGTCCATGGACGAGGGCGGCGAAGGCGTGTCTGTCCAATCCGGATCGCCGTCCATGACTAGGCTAAGTGATTTCCCACGGAGCAGTAGATTCTCAGAGATTAATCAGAGACTGGGTATTCTGGACTCCCTGGTTTCCGAGATATTCTACAATGCTTACCTAATTAGGATCTTCTGGGGGAGCAAAGAAGGAACAATGTTGGTTCTCTGCTTGGCCGGCTTCCTCCTAGGATCTTGGGACATTGGGATAGGTGAGCTCTCAAGTGGTGGCGACTACAACAGATGGGGGATCCTGGGAGGGGGAGATAGTGGAATCCTCCACATGAAGGATATGTCCCTCATTCTCTCCCTACTTTCAGTAATCTGCTGGGCTTCTTTCATAATCTTGCTTTGGAACAGTTACCCTATAATGAGGGAGAACATGGTTTACCTAGTAATCGGAATGGCATTCGTGCAATTCGGATATATCAAGACGCATGCAGAAAATCCCGACTTCCCAACTGGAGCGGGATTTGCTGAATTGGTCTGGGTTATCGTAGTGAACCTCGTGATGCTGTTCCTATCTGTTTTTGTGGTCAGGAAGGCTGTAGTAGAGACTAGGGATATCCACGTGCAGCAACGACACTTCCATCCCGATCCAAGAGTAATAGAAAGAGCGTGGACGGACCACAGGCTGCGTGGTTGGAGCTTAGGAATTGCGATATGGGTGGTCTTCGTGAACATAAGCTTCTGGAGCAGTACTCACGCTGTCGCCCCTAGCCCGGGGGATCTGGAATTCAGTAACTTTCTGGTACTAGTACACGTCATCTCGGGCCTTGTTGCCTCTTTCCTCCTACTCGCGATAGTTTGGCTTCCCGAGTTTATGCTAGGAGCGGCAGAGACAAGAATCCAATCCTCGAGGGCGCGCGAGGTGGCAGGAGAGGCGATAGTAGAGAAGCGGGTGGAACAGGGTAAGTGCCCGGTATGCAACCAGCAGACATCTGCCACAATGGGGGAAAACGGAGAGGTCAGCGTTCCCTGCACCGTGGATGAATGCCTGGGCAAGGGACATCCTGGTTCAGAATGCGATAGTTGCCAGTCCAGAATTCCCTCAAGAGTGGTGTGCTCAAACTGCGGATCAAATACACCAGTGGGAAGTCATTTCGGAAGGGTTGAGGCTTGGTGAATTTACTCAATCCAGAAGAGGGTATGGATGAAACCCTTCAGGGTAACTACGACAGGGGTTCGCAAGAAGCCATTGGAATGGTTGTGGCGGTTTGCATGGCACTGCTGGTTGTACTTGCAACATCTATCGCACTACTGTATATTTGGAAAGGCGATGACGGATTCATCATTGCCGGTCCCTCGTCAGCTCTAGTCTCGTGGGAATGGGAATACAGGGAGATGGTGGGGGCGAACAACGATTCAGTCGTCAGCCTTGATGGAAGTGGAGTGGTAGTATGCGTTGTGGACTCTGGCATCGACCTAAGTCACCCGGACTTAAGAGGAGTCAATCTAGTAGGGTGGAGGGATTCAGTACACGGCATGGAAGACCCATATGATGACGAAGGTCATGGAACCGCGATGGCAGGAATAATGGTAGCGGACGGTGGTTTGAGGGGAGCTTCAACTGGAGTCGACCTACTGGTTGCAAAGGCCATAGACGATCAAGGAGAGGGGACTGACTCAACCGTATCGGACTCAGTGGACTGGTGTGTCCAGAGCGGGGCTGACATTATTTCCCTGAGCTTGGGAGGTGGGCAGGGTTTTGGATCGGGATTCCTGACCACTGACGAGCTGGAGCAGTCCGTTGAGGATGCCATGGACAGTGGGGTTTTCGTGGTAGCTTCCGCCGGCAATGATGGGGAGGATGATGATGGAGACGTCGGCTCTCCTGGCTCGGTTGAAGATGTGATTTGTGTTGGAGGGGTCACTAGGAACGGGGAGATCTGGTCCGGGAGCTCCAAGGGAGATAATGACGGTAGGCTGTGGCCAAATCCAATCCTCCCTAGAAACGACCCAGACATGAAGCCCGAGATCGTTGCTCCGGGGCATGAGGTTCCCGTTCTCTTCGCAGGAGGGACTGGTAACGACGACTGGTGGGGATGGTCGAGTGGCACCTCGGCAGCAACTGCATGGGTCAGTGGCTACCTTGCCATCCTACTCGAAGAAAACCCAGATTTGCAGAGAGAGAATTCACAGGGAAGACAATCCATACAGAGCGTGAAGAATGCGATAACAGAGAACTCACAGATGGAAGAAGGGCAAAGCGAACACGACGACCACTACGGATACGGACTCCTGAGGATAGACCGTCTTATAGGGCATTTTGGGGTTGCGGAATAGAACTGCTAGCTCTTAAGAATCCCCACCAGAGTACCGCCTGGCAACTCAGCGAAGCCTAGGGAGTGCCCATCGTTTACCATCTTAATCAACTCTATCCACTCATTGAACGAGTTTACCTTTGCCTGTGCGGGAGTGGGGCCCTCGTCTCCTTCTATTTCTCCGACATCACCAGTGGGTACGGTGGGTTCCAGAACAAGAACTAGCCCCCCAGATGAGATAAGATCGAAGGCTAACGATGCGGCTAGGACTCGTTCTTCCTCGGGAACGTCGATCACTACCAGGTCCACTGGCATAGGGAGTAGTGAGTCAAGCGCCTCCTCCGGCAGTAAGAAGTTGGATGCCGTTTGGGACATGGACTCGGCGAATACCTCCTGCCAACTCCTTGAAATCACCTTAGCCCATGACTCTGCATCGTACCTCCTAATCAGACGATCGATGATAACACCGAACCTGGTTCCTGGCTCGATAATCCGGAATGAGCCTGGACGGATATCATCCGTGGACCACAGGTCGAACAACCATGCGGAAAGATGTCCGATGCCCCCACCCACAAGAACGGCGTTCCTTGATGAGACCCGAGAGCAGACGTCTCGGATTCTAGACCTTACCGACTTGGGTAGCAGTGTCATTTCCATGTGTAGCATCTGCTCCCCTATGCTGGCGGCCACCTCGGGCTCATCCTGATTCCTGTCATTGTCCTCTGAGAGAAGCAGGCTCATGACCTGTTCTTCCGACATCTGAGGAAGACCACCCCCCACCTCATCCCCGTCCACGTGAAGGTCTATCGAGGCCCACACTTCAACCATACCACAGAATGGGTTGAATACTGTGCCATTGGGCGAAAGAGCATGGTAGGGTCCGATTTCGAGGACGAGGCAGTGTCAGACTGCCCCGACTGTGGGGAGGGAGTCATGCACGAGATAATCAAGAAATCTAGAAAGGGCAAGGGCGAGGACGTTTTGGTCAGGTGCCTCGAGTGCGACAAGGTACATACTGTCATGATTAGGCCACCTAAGCTAGTCATGGTCAGCACCACCCTATCAGACGGAAGGGAGAGCCAGAGCGTAGATGTCGAGGCCGACGAAGACGAGGAGATCACAGTTGGAGATTTGTTCGAGTACGAAGAGATCTCCTGGAGAGTGACAAGAATCGACAACTCCGACTCCAGGCCGGAGAAGATTCTGACCGCCTCAAAGATCCGGTCGATGTGGGCCACAAGATCAGACAAGACCTTGGTCGGCCTCACAATGACCAACGGGGAGTTGAGCGAGTCTTCGCAGATCGAGTGCGAGCCAGACCGGGTATTCTCATGCGGATCAATCATGATGGTTGGAGGGGATAGGTGGAGAGTAAGGGCGATTCACACTGGAAGGGGCAGGACGCTAACTGGGAGCAGATACGCCCATGAGATACGGAGGGTTTACCTGCATCTTCCGGAAAACAAATACAACTGAGCTATCTTCGATTAGTCCATGGCATCAGGATGGACTTGGTGATGTGGACTGCGACGTCGGGGTTCTCTCTAAGCCTGCGCATACCATACTCGTACCACTTGGTACCATAGGGCAGGTAAATTCGAGTCCTGTGGCCCTTTTTAGCTAGATTCCTCCGAATGTTCCCCCTGACACCGAGTAAGAACTGAAACTCGTAGCCCGGCCCCTTACCCTTTGATCTCCCCACAGGAGTCGCGTGCCTAGGGTCCTTCTTTCCAGGACCGAGGCCCCGAGATTCCAGAGCCTTCAGAGAATGCTCGATAACAGGTAGGTCGTGAGAAGCTATTGCCGTGTAGGCCCCGGAATCCAACATTTTGTCAACGGCTCTGTTGGTAGCGTCGACGATGTCCCTGTACCTAGTGTAGGCTATCTCAGGAGGCTCGAGATATATCCCCTTGCAAATCCTAAAGTCCGTCTGTATACCTGTGGCATGAGACATTTCGAAGATGTCGTCTGGTGTCCTAAACATCCTCCCCTGCAGGACGACCCCGACGTTGGTTAGTCCCTTGGAGTGCATGGCCTTGGCCGCGTCTATGGTGGCCTGCGTGACCCTATTGTCCTCCATGTCGAGTCGGACGAAAATGCCTGTTTCAGAGGCCTTGCGGACAATCCTCTCGATGTTGGAGTGAGAGGTCTCCTTGTCAATTAGGAGCCCGAGGGCCGTGGGCTTGATGGAGATGCTAGCGTCTATCCCCCTGTCGACAATGGCATCGAGCACCTTCTCGTACTCGTCAATAAACCATGACGACTCCTCCAGCGACTTGATCTCCTCACCAAGTACGTCCACAGTGAAGCATGCGCCTTCTGAGGAAAGTGCCTCCATGACTTCAATGGCCTGCTCCAGGCTCTCTCCGGCCATGTAGCGCTTCGCTACCCATCGGACAACGAACCTAGGGGCTAACGGCAAGAACGTGACCATGGTGCGCCCCAATATCCCCATCGTCCACGAGAGCGCTGCCAGAGTATTGACGATTACGGGGGCAGGATTTGCTTTCCCCTCAAGACCGGAATGCCCATCTCTGACAGAAGTGTGGCCAGAGCCTGCCTTTGCCATCCCTTGAACGACTTTCGGTCAAGGTGCGCGAACACGTCCCCACCAGGGAAAGCCTCTCTAGTTGAGTTCACTGCAACGGTGACGGAGTGCCTCCAAGGTCCAAGGGGCAGTTCATCTCCGTCTGGCTCCTCGAATACTAGGGCATAGTTGGCCAAGAGATGCCCCACCCAGACATCAGTCTGAGAGATGATTGACTTGTGCCTTGGTGCATAGTGCCCCCCGCCAAGGCCCAGCATAACCTCACCTGACCCAGACCAACTGTGAGTGCTCGTCCCTTCGAGACCCAGGCAGTGGGAGAGAGTCGCAGCCCAAACCCTAGCTGCCCTATGGTCCGTCCATCGATCCTCTGTCGAACCTATCTCCAGAAACAGGGTTGGCTTATTGAGAAGCGGTCCGTGGTGAGTTGTTTCAAGAGTAATGTCGTATTCCTCGTCTAGCTTGTTCTCAATCGCAATCCCGCTCATAGTCCTGAATAGTTGCCCGAACTTCGTGGAGGGGGGTACCACCGTGCCCGTAATGCCCCCTGACCTAGCCCTGACGCCGCGAGGAGATTCTCCTGGAACCCCTATTGCGTGCAGAGTAAGTGCCGGGGTCTCCGAGGCCGAGACATGCCTAGAAAGCACCAGAACCTCATCGACAGTGGAATCGGTTGCTGATTCGTGTTCCAAATCGATGCCGTCAGCCCAGATATGAAGACCCTGTATCAGAAGTGCCTCAGTGCCACTATCGTGCCGAGTCACCTGGCCGTGCCCCATTTCCTCGGTCTTTCCCCAGCCGTCTATTTTCAGGACCTCGGAAAGTATGTTCATTGACGCGGGGTCCTCCTGCGAGGCCAGCAACAACGTGCCCATGGACCCTGAGAGGGGTGTGGGTTTCAATATTCACGCACCCTTTCAAAACTAGTTCCTCGTACGAGTACCATGGGACATAGCCCAGTTGATTTTACCCCGAGTAGAATAGACAAAGGAGAGGGGAGGCATGTGATATCGGGAACCCAGGGGGAACTTCTGATACTCGATGCAGATGGATCGCCGATAGACAGGGGCAAGACGCCTTTCCCAGCTCCAAGTATAGACGGATTGGTATTGGAAGACCGATGGATCGGGATCTGGCTGGATCGTGAGTTTAGGCAGGCTAGGATGGCAGCGCTCCCTATGGAAAAGATGTTGGAAGACGGAGTGAGTAGGGAGGAACTGAGATTGTCGATTGGATCGGGAGAAAGGGAAGTTGTTCCCTCTAATTCAATATGGCACAGGGCATTGGACTCGGAGCCTATGAAAATGGGGGAATGTGGGGCCAACATAGTTTTTGCAACCCTATCTGGAATCTACATGATTGACCAAGATGCTAAGGAGGTATGGAGGTCTAAACTTCCCCGATGGGCTGCGATTTCGGATCTAGGGCAGTTTGACTATATTGTGAGCATTAATGAGTTCCCAGGGGGATTGGTTGTTTGGTCGCATGCGGGAGGGGTCTCAGTACTGGATCCAACTAGTGGGACCGAGATATACAATAGAGTTCTAGAATTGGGCGACAAAATCTGCAAAGTAGCATTCTCGGAGGAGTCTGGGTGGCTAGTAATGCTACACGGTGGTGCAATAGCCGTAATGGGAAGTATTGAGGGAGAGTATGCGGTTCACGGAACCGGAGGTCCTGTGATGGACGCGGCCTTTGTTGATGGGAGGTGGTCGTGGACTGGTTGGAGGCATGACGGAAAACTATCTGATGGAGTAGTCCAGATCCATCCTAGAGACAACATTGGAGTTGCACTGCTTGTTGGGAAAGTTCTCGCCAATGATGGTACGTGGAGTGATTGGAGCTACTCTATTCAGACTTGATGGTATGTCCGCACTTTCCGCAGACCTTTCTGTCGCTATGCTCGCCAAGGAACACTCCTGGCCCGCAGTTTGGGCACTCAGTTCCCTTCCTAACTAGCTCACCGCCCTCTACCGAGTACTTCGAGTGCTTGGAGTTCGGATTGGGGCCTTCTCCCATCAGCCTTCACCTTCCTCTTCATCAGGTTCCTCTGAATCTTCATCTGATGGCTTCTCAGGAGTCTTCTTTTCTTCTTTCTTGCTAGGCTGATTAAGTGACTTGTGACGGTCCGAGATGAAGTTTGGTTCTATAGATGCGGACTTCTCAGACTCGTAAACTAGTGCCAATCCGGAAGTTCTGGACATGCCGAACCTAGTGCCCACGTTCTTAACAAACACGAGTTTCTTGTCAGCCCCGGGTTCCGACTTTGCTGCAGCCTCGACCATTGCAGAGAGTGACGGGGTGGGATCGTTTGGGTGGTCCCACTGGAATGTTAGCTCTACCCTGCCAAGCAACGGATTCTCCTTTCTCTCTATGATCTCCATCATCCCACCTACCTGATATTGACCTTCAGAGCGTAGCTTCCCGGCCTAGTTATCTGTAGCCTCTTCGCCACTTCGGACCTATCTGGGTGCATGACTACCACGAATCCCTGCCAGTCGGTTGTGACTGGTGCGCTAGGACAGTATTTGCACTGTGGAGGGTCTGACTTCTTCTCCGGTTCTGGGAGGATCATGTTGCACTCGCCGCAAGCGAAGGGCTGCTTTACCATCTCAGTCGTCCCCCCCAATCCACTCGAATGAGCCGAGCCCATCCATCTTGCAGTTGAGGCCGATCTTGCTGGATCTAGGGTCATTGTGGTTTATGGATTTGGAAACAATCCGAGATCTTACGAAAGAGCCCTCCCCCAAGTTCCTACCACTCTGCGAACCCTCTATCCGCTTGACACCTAGATTCACTTGTATGGGCTCGTCAAGTATCTGGGACTTATGTAGAAGCGCCTCCATGGGGCCAATCCTAACGAAAGCGCCGTATTCTGAGACCTCCGAGACGGCTCCATCCACGACCTCGTTATTGTCCATAGTGAAAACTAATGCCTTGAAGCGGACATTCTGGTAAATCGCCCCATCACCGTGGATTATCTTGCCTCTTCCTACAGCTTCGTGATCGAAAGTCAGCAGAGTGAAGTTTTCATTTTCGTCGAACCTGCACTCGAAGGCGTCATGGGCGAGCTCGTCGATGTGATCCTCTAGCCTGCGCCCCCGCCTGATATACTCAGCTGGGATTCTGATAGTGTCCTCTCTTGTCTCAAGGGTGTACAACCTACTACCTCCTATGCGGACCTTCCCGAAGCCGGACGGAGGGGGGAGTCGCC
>CAYFID010000019.1:0-22234 GCA_964343205.1 uncultured Candidatus Poseidoniales archaeon
CCCCAGTGGTTCAACACAGGTCTAAACTGGGCCTATGGAATCGAAGGCCCCCCACAGGGTCACAGCTTTGTAGACCCCGCGACTGGCGAGGTTGGACTATCGGCCAGCGCTTACGAGCGGCCACAACCCCATGCCTGCTTCATCCAGTCTGTTTCCGACTCCCTTGTTGGGGGAAGCGATTCGATAATGGGACTCTGGAATAGGGAGGCCCTGCTCTTCAAGTACGGCTCGGGTACAGGTTCAAACTTCTCCGGCATACGGGGTGCTGGTGAGCCTCTCTCGGGAGGAGGGACCTCGAGCGGACTGCTATCTTTCCTAAAGATTGGCGACAGGGCTGCTGGGGCAATAAAATCGGGAGGGACAACGCGTAGAGCGGCAAAAATGGTCACTTTGGATCTTGATCACCCCGACATCGAGGAGTACATCGACTGGAAGCCCTCAGAAGAGGAAAAGGTCTCGGCCCTAGTGATTGGGAGCGCTATTCTTCAGAAACACGCAGATGCAATAATGGAGTCTATCTGGTCATTCGGAGATGACGAAGGCAGGTTCAGCCAGAAGACTAACCTAGGCCTCCGAAAGGCGATGGTTCGAGCGATTGATGACAGCGTTCCACAGGCACACATTCAGAGGATTCTGGATTTAGCTGGTCAGGGTTGGAAAGGTTTGGAGTTCGAGTCACTGGACACTGACTGGCAGGGAGAGGCATACATGACCGTCTCAGGACAGAATAGCAACAATTCCGTGAGAGTTCCCAACTCGTTTATGGATGCCGTAAAGTCCGGAGACGAGTGGGACCTCTACTTTAGGACCGAGAGGGAAGCAGCACAACTAGACGGGAGAGATCCAGTGCCATGCAGGACCCTAGACGCGGGTGCTCTTTGGGACAAAGTGGCATACACCGCTTGGGCTTGCGCCGATCCGGGAGTTCAGTTCGACACCACAATCAACGAGTGGCACACCTGTCCCCAAGCTGGGCGAATCAACGGGTCAAACCCCTGTTCAGAATACATGTTCCTAGATGACACTGCATGCAATCTTGCGAGTATCAACCTACTACACTACTACGACCTAGAAACCCATGAATTCCAAATTGAAGACTTCAGGCACAGCGTTCGCCTATGGACAACTACATTGGAAATCAGTGTCCTCATGGCCCAATTCCCATCTGAATCGATTGCCAAGAGGTCCTATGACTACAGGACACTAGGCCTGGGATACTGCAACATAGGGTCCCTTCTGATGCACATGGGAATACCATACGATGATGAGAGAGCTTACGCAATCTGCGGGGCAATCACCTCGATAATGTGTGGTGAGACCTACGCGACTAGCGCCGAAATGGCGTCGATCCTAGGAGCGTTTCCAGACTATGAGAGAAACGCGGATGACATGCTGAGAGTGATGCGGAACCACAGAAGAGCGGCCTATGACGCTCCCGTCGAGGAATACGAAGGGCTGACAGTGGCCCCGATTGGAATTAACGCAAAGAAATGCCCCAAGGACCTCCTGGATGCAGCACGAAGCTGTTGGGACCGAGCTGTCATGGAGGGTGAAGAGCATGGCTACAGAAATGCTCAGACCACTGTAATCGCACCAACCGGGACAATTGGCTTGGTAATGGGAGCGGATACTACTGGAGTGGAGCCTCAGTTCTCTCTGGTCCAGTTCAAAACCCTAGCTGGAGGGGGGTCTCTAAGGATTATCAACAGAGGCGTACCTAATGCACTTGGCAGACTGGGGTACTCGGAAAACGAGAGTTCTGCCATAGAGGAGTACATCATGGGAACTAAGCGTCTTGGTGGTTGCTCGAGCCTTCCCACCGAGAAGCTGAAGGAGGCGGGTTTCGATTCAAAGGTTCTTGGTAAAATAGAATCCAAGCTAGGAGACGTTTTCGATCTCAGGTCCGCTTTCGCACCATCGATACTAGGCGAGGATTTCTGCCTAGGTGTTCTAGGGATGTCGGATGGCCAGTTCAAAGACCCATTCTTCGACACGCTGGACCACTTAGGTTTCTCTGCGGAGGAAATAAGCTCAGCTAACGACCACATCTTCGGATATAACACGATAGAGGGCGCACCGGGGCTGAAAGATGAGCATCTCGAGGTTTTCGACTGCGCTACTCCATGCGGAAAGTACGGGAAGAGGTCGATTGCTTGGGAGGCGCACGTGAAGATGATGGCAGCTGCTCAGCCATTTATCTCAGGAGCGATTTCCAAGACAATCAACATGCCCTCGGACTCCACAATTGATGATGTTCGGGAGGCGTACAATCTGAGTCATGCCACAATGAACAAGGCATGCGCTGTTTATAGAGACGGGAGCAAACTATCTCAGCCTCTGATGAGTCAACTGGTTGACTCCATGGAGCTCGAAGAGGAAGAGGAGGAAACTGTGGTAGAGAAGATGGTCGATGAGGCAGTAAGTGCCATACCCGTCCCTGATCCCGTTGCCAAGCCGGTGGCGGAGGCTCTTGTTCAGAAGTATATCGCGACAAGAAGGACGTTGCCAGACAGGAAGAGAGGTGCGAACTTCAAGGCCAGAGTGGGGGGTCACAGCGTCCGGCTCATCACCGGCGAATACGAAGACGGGCATCTGGGAGAAATCTTCCTTCTTACATCAAAAGAAGGGGCTGCATGGAGGGCGATGCTATCCCAGTTCGCGATCGCCGTTTCGATAGGACTGCAGCACGGAGTTCCAATAGACGCGTTCGTTAAGTCGTTCACCTTCTCCAAGTTTGAGCCCAGTGGGATGATCGAAGGAGGGAGCGGACGTGTAAAGATGTCTTCCAGTATAATCGACTGGGTCTTCAGAGAGTTAGGGATCGAGTACGCGGGCAGGGACGACCTCGCTCACGTAGAGTCGGTTGATCTTGACCCATTTTCGATAAGCAGGCCTGAGATGACGGCGCAAGGCCTTGTCCGTTCCCAAGGAGAGAAGAGAGAGATTCAGATGACTCTTGACGCTGCTGTAGCACCAATCCTGGATTCCGAGAGTGCCACCAGGCAGGCAGCCAAGGAGAGAGGATTCACGGGAGACATATGCGACGACTGTGGTGGAAGCCAGATGGTTAGGAACGGTACCTGTCTGAAGTGCAACGAGTGTGGGTCGACGACCGGTTGCTCGTGAATAAGCTCCCTAAATCTCCAACTCTATGTTGAGGTTTTGAATCAGCTCCTTGTAGCGGTTCCTGATTGTAACCTCGGTGACGCCAGCCACTTCTGCGACCTCTCGCTGTGTCCTTCTCTTCCCACACAGTACGCTAGCGATGTAGATAATGGAGGCAGCGATTCCAGTAGGCCCTCTACCGCTAGTCAGCTCCTTCTCTTGCGCGGCGGCAATCAGCTCGTATGCTCTTGCTTGTACCTCGGCATCGAGGTCCAAACCGGAGCAGAATCTTGGGATGTAGTCTTCCGGCTTGGTAGGTGGGATCTTCATCCTAAGCTCGCGAACCATGAATCGATAAGTGCGGCCAATCTCCTTCCGACCTGTCCTGCTAGCTTCCCCTATCTCATCCAGAGTCCTGGGGTTCTCGCAGATTCTGCAAGCAGCATACAGGCTAGCAGCTGCTACTCCTTCGATTGACCTTCCTCTAATCAGCCTAGCATCCACTGCTTTCCCGTAAGTCACGGCCGCTGTCTCCCTGATGGTTTTGGGAAGCTCCAAGCGGCTTGCCATCCTGTCTAGCTCTGCAAGGGCCATAGCCTTGTTGCGCTCAGTTGCATTGCTGACTCTCGACCGCTTCTGCCACTTCCTCATCCTGTAGAACTGACTTCGATACCTGCTAGAAATCGACTTTCCGGAGTAGTCCTTGTTCTGCCAGTCGATATCTGTTGAGAGGCCCTTGTCGTGGAGCATCACTGTCATTGGGGCGCCGGTCCTAGCACGCTGATCTCCTTGCTCGGGGCTGAACACTCTCCACTCTGCTCCCTGGTCGATTACTTTGTCTTCAAGGACTAGGCCGCAGTCGTCACAGACAACTTCCCCTCTTGACTCGTCTTTACTCAAATTTCGGCTTCCGCATTCATCGCACTTCACTGTGTCCTCAACTAGGTATGACATTACATCCTCACCCCCTTTCTACGAAAGGTATTAAATCCGCGATTGGCATCTTATATAAGTCTATTATTTTCATCTCTTCCGCCCGAGAATATGATATCTAAGCATATCAGAAAATCGAGAATCGTGAAATACAAAGCGATGCTGGCGTATACTAAGGGATTAGCATGACTCAATCAGAATGGCCACCTCGAGAGGTGCGTCTATCGTCAGATAAGCGTGTACTATTCCTCACGAAGGATCTGGAGCTGATACGCAAGCAACTCTACGAGGGCTTGGATCTGAGGATGGAGGATCTGTCTGTTGATGATCTGCTCGATGACATCAACACGGATGTAATGACACCCGCATGGGTCTGCTTCGATCACGATCCAGCAGTTATCGCCGAGAATGCCTACGCGGGACTGGTGCATGAAGGCAGGAGGGTTTTCGAGCCAAGGGCACTGATTGATGGAGGATTCGAAGTAATTGTTTCAGGGCATAGAAAGGGGACGGGGTCGAGTAGGGAGACAGCGCCGCAGTGTGAACGGTGGTCAGGAGTAAGGATTGTGATTGCAGCCTCGTTTGCACCAATTCACGAACGAAACAATCTGAATCTAGGACAGCTTATGGGGGACCACGACATGCTTAGGAGATTGCAAGAAGGAGATTCAATCCACCTCTCAGAATTCACTAATAGATATGATCCGGTAAGTAGGCTAATCCTTGAGAACGGCGGGATTCTTCCTTTCGCAAAGCGACTGGACGAGGGGTCGATTGTGCTTCCACCGTTGTCAACGGGCGAAAGAAAGATGAATATGATAGAGAAACTGGTTGCAAACAAGCTTCTAGGAAAAAATGGTGAGGTGGGTTATGTACAGCCTGGAGACGCGGTTCTAGCACAGGTAGATGGGGGTTACTCACACGAATTCACGACCGCTCAAGTTCATACCTTTCTAGCTGAGGAATACGGGGAAAATTACAGCTTGCCAAACCCTCCAAAATTTGCCGTTTTTGAGGACCACCTCCTATATGCCACCGGGGTCCCAAGGTTTGGAAGGTTCGCAGACAAGATTCAAAATCTCAGAGATTTGCAGAAAATATTCCAGGAACATACAGGAGTCAGGGACTATTCAGCCGAGGATGGGGTAAGTCCCGGAATTTGCCACCAAGTGGCTAGAGAGGAGTTTATCGATGTTGGAGACTTCATCCAAGCTACTGATTCCCATACTTGCATGGGTGGTGCTTCCAACGCTCTGGCTTACGGAGTCGGTTCAACAGAGTATGCAAACCTAATCCACAACCAATTCGCTTTCGTCAATGTTCCTGAGAGCATTCGCTTCGAATTGGTAGGAAGTCTGGATCCGGGATGTACAGCCAAGGACGTGATATTGCACATTCTCTGGAAGTTTGCAGCAAACTCGGAGACTTTGGACAGGAGTATGGAATTTGGTGGCCCGGGATTATCGAGCCTGTCGATGGACGAACGAGCTACTCTATGCAACATGGCGACAGAATGTAGTGCGAAGACGGGTATTTGCGAAGCGGATGAAAGAACTGTAGAATGGCTGCTGACAAGGAGAGATGGTATTTCGGAAGAGGAAATCAAGAGTGCTTTCGTGGCCCCCGATAAAGGAGCTGTCTACGACGGAGGAGTGCATGAGATTGACCTCGCGAAGATTCGACCCATGGTGGCCCATCCAGGTAATCCGGACGAGGGGGTTCCCTCGGACCCCACCAATGGGGCGTACATTGACGAAATAGGTGACATAAAGATAGATATCGCATATGCGGGATCTTGCACTGCAGGAAAAGATGACGACTTCTCATACTATGCAATGGTCTGCGAAGCTGCCCTTGAGTCTGGCCTAACCATAGCAGAGGAAGTAGAATGCTACATCCAGTTCGGCTCGAAAACAGTAAAGGAGCTCTCCGACAGCAAGGGGTGGACGGAAACATTCGAGAAGGTGGGGGTTAAGCTAATTGATCCGGGTTGCGGGGCTTGCATAGGTGCCGGCCCAGGAGTCAGTGAGAGTGAGGAACAGGTTACTGTTTCAGCAATAAACAGAAACTTCCAGGGTCGTTCTGGGCCGGGTATGCTCTATCTAGCTAGTCCATTGACTGTGATGACTAGTGCTTTCAAAGGAAAAATCACTGCTTGGAGGCCCGATATTTTCTCTTAATTAGGTATTATTGGACCAAAATATCAGAGATTGTTAAGAGCTTGGCGAGGCCGAGGTGGTCTACTGCTCAAGCCCCAAGTCATTCGGACATGGGAGGACTTAGCTGAGGGATGCGTATGGCCAGAACCGAAAAGACCGTTAGCAAGCAAAAACAAGTATCGATTAGTGAGTTCTTCGAGAAGAACAAGCATTTCCTGGGATTTGACACTTTACAGCGATCCATAATTACGGCTGTAAAGGAGGCTGTAGACAATTCTCTCGACGCCTGTGAAGAGAGAAGAATCCTTCCAGAAATAAGGATTGAAATTAATCGAAAGAAAGGAGATAGGCTGGAATTGATCGCGCAGGACAATGGCCCCGGAATAGCTAGAACCGCGATTGAACACGTATTCGGTAAATTTCTGCTGGGATCTAGATTTCACTCAATTAGGCAGACTCGAGGCCAACAGGGAATTGGGATAACAGGTGTGGTGATGTATAGCCAACTCACTACTGGATCAAAAACCAAGGTAATTTCGAAGATTAAGCGAGATTCCGGCGCGGTTTACGTAGAGTTAGGGATTGACACTAGGAAGAATAAAGCGATAAAATCTGGGGAGGAACGGAAGTCTTGGATCGATGATAAGACGCAGGAAGAAATTCAACATGGTCTGAGAATTCAAACATTGATGAAGGCGAAATACCAGAGAGGAAAGAAATCCGTTTACCAATATCTTCGAATGACTTCAATCGTTAATCCGCATGCTACGATAAGCCTAGAGGTTCGAGATAGGCACGGAGAGATTATCGAAGAGGGTTATTGGCCCAGGAATACTAATGAGTTACCTCGAGTGGTGAAGGAAATTGAACCACACCCTCATGGGATTCATCTGGGAACACTCCAAAGAATGCTTCGTGAGTCCGAGAAGAAGAATATGGTTGATTTCCTACATGAGTCCTTCTCCAGTGTAGCAGAAAGTAGAGCCAAGAAGTTGCTAGATGAGGCAGGGCTGGAATATTCAAGGCAACCACGCCGAATTAAGAGTCTGGATGCTGAGAGACTGCTGGGGTGCATGCAGAGGAATAAGTTGCCCAATCCGGATTTGGATTGCCTATCACCTATCGAAGGGATATTAATCAAAAAAGGCATGTCAAAGGCTATAGATTCGAGGTTCGCATCTACGAGAACGAGTAATCCTAAAGTTAGCCAAGGAAACCCATATCAAGTTGAAGTTGGTTTAGTATTTGGAGGGGACCTGAAGGCCGATAGCCCGATTGAAATTCTAAGATTTGCAAACCGAGTCCCACTTATGTACCAGCAAGGAGGTTGCGCATTAACCAAAGCAATTGAGTCTGTCAACTGGAGAACATACGGACTTGATCAACCGGGTGGTAGGGGTATTCCAAAGGGGCCTGCTGCAGTCTTGGTCCATATTGCTTCGACAAACGTACAATTCACCAGCGAGGCCAAAGAGGCTGTAGCAGTAAACAATGATGTAATGAAAGAAATCAGAAAGTCTCTACAAAAGATTGGGCAGGGGTTGCAAGGACACCTAAGAAAGAGCGTTGAAAGAGAGAAGACTAGAGAGAAATTCGATTTGGTGAATATTATACTCCCAGAAATAGCTAGAAAATCATCAAATATTCTGGGCCGGGAGGTTCCTGAATTATCTCCCGTGATTACAAAAATAATGAATGCAGTGTTCTGTGAAGAAGAAGTGGGTTGGGACAGTGATAGAAGACTTGCAACGTGTATAATCAAAGTGTTCAACTACACAGCGAGAGCTAGGGCCTTTACAATCCTCGCGAAGTGGCCCGAGAGAGAGGGGGCGAGAATTGAAGAAAATGAACTGGTGGGACGAAAGGAAGCAATTGGTCTGTGGAATTGGAGAATTGAGACTCTAAATCCAGGGACATCTAGTACAATTCACTTCACAGTTTCAGGGTTGGAAAGAGGACAGTGGACAGAAACTGAAGTTTTCTTCAGAGGCAATGGAGAAATAATTGGTGCTACGAAAATTGACGAAGAGCTTCTAAGAGAGATCAGAAATTCAGAAGAAGAGGTTGTCAACGAAGCAGAATTGGAGAAGTCGATGACACCGATTGGGTGGATAAAGGATCGGGCATCTGAGACTGATTTTCCTGAAGAGGGCAATGTAAGAGAATACACGCAACGCAGAATAGACGAAGAGTGGGGTGAGTAGCTAATGGGGGTGAATGTATGAGTATGAATAAGCAGAAGACCAAGGAAGAGGTAGTAGAGGCCCTTCACGATATAGCCGCTAAAATGCATGACGATATGACAAAGGGGGAGGCCCCCAAGATGGCTCTGCCCGTCCGAACTAAGAAGAATATCAGTTTCGACAAGAAGTTGGGTGTCTACAAATATGGCAAGAAAAAAAGCAGTAGGGATGCTACTTCATTAGGATCAGCCAGACAACTTCTGAGGGCCTTGCACATTTCTGAATTTGTGGAGGAAATGATTTCTGTTGACAAGACATCTACGCTAAGGGAGATGTACTACATCTCTGAGGGCTGGGGGCATGGTAAATTCTCGAGTCAGAACGAGAGCAATAACCTCGCCGAGGATCTTGAGATCGTAACAAAGTGCCTTAGGGAAGATTTTGGACTAAGACCCGAAGAAGATGGTGCTAGAATTATCGGGAACATTACTTTCGAAGAGAAGAACAGAAGAGGTGATTGGATGAGGATCAACTGTCGTGACGACGTTGGGGACTCTGGATACGGGGTCCCATACAATGTTGAGTCGGAGAAGCTCAATCTGGTGGATGAGGACATAGACTTCGTCATGGCGATTGAAACCGGCGGGATGTTTGATCGGCTCGTTGAGAATGGTTTCGATGAGGAGGCTAGGTGTGCTCTTGTCCACCTGAAGGGTCAGCCCGCTCGCTCCACTAGGAGGATAATGAAAAGGATGAGCGAGGAGTGGAACAAACCGATTCTGGTCTTTGCTGACTGCGACCCTTGGTCTTTCAGAATCTACGCCAGCATAGCCTATGGGGCAATAAAGACGGCGCACATCTCCGAATATCTCGCTACTAAGGAGGCGACCTATCTTGGGATTACAGCTGACGATATCCTAGCCTACGACCTCCCGAGCGATGAACTGACCAAACAGGATCAGAATGCCCTGAATGCAGAGCTCAGCGACCCGCGATTCTCCTCGGGATGGTGGCAGGAGCAGATTGGCCTAATGCAGGAGATTGGAAAGAAAGCAGAGCAGCAGTCTCTCGCTAAGTACGGATTGGACTTCGTCACGGACACCTACCTGCCCGAGAAGCTCTCGGCCCTGGGACTGTCATATTGAAACAACCCTGATAGATGCGGGTACCGGGGAAGCATCGTGTCGCAGGGCAGAAGGCGTTGGACTAGAATAGCCACAGCTTCCTCAGCAGTGCTCCTACTAGTAGCAGTTGTATCGTTGCTTCAGTTGCAGGACGACTACCTCGAAAACTACGACCCAGAAGCGAACAACTTGGTAAAACTGGGGCCAGGAGAGCAGAAGTCCTTTGAAGTTGAGTCGGAAATGCTCACCGCTCTGAGAATAGAATTGGAGTCCGGAGAAACTCCAGAAGCAGATCTCAGATTGATGGATGGCGACGGTGTTGAGGTTACAGGAAGATCTCCGAACAGACTCGACTCGACTCGTTTTGGTTCGGACGATACCCTTTACAGGCCTGTAAAAGTCTTCGAAGGAGTAAAGGGGGAGTTTTCGGTACACAATGACGCTGAGTCATCTGTTCTGTGGTTGGTGGACGATGAAGAGTCTGCAGGGGAGATGTTTCAGAGCATCTGGACATATCTATTCCTAGTAGGATGCTGCATCGGATCTCCAACGGGGATAGTGGGTCTAGTTCTTGCAATCATGGTTTGGTCTGACAAGCGAAAGAAGCCCGACCAGTTCGTTGTAGTCGAAGATGGCAGTGTGGTAGTAACTCAGGCTGGAGAGTATGTGAGGATTGAATCAGAGGATGTCGGGGTTCCCGGGCCATTCGTCTCCGACGAATCGCAAGATTTCGAGCCTGAGCCTCAACACGAGGAGGCTTGGAAGGGATGGGACGAAGGTTGATCGCAACTGAGATTTCCTCCGGAATTGCCAGATTGGGTTTTTAGAGGGGCCCGACTACCCAACCCCAGGTTGGCAAGTGATGGTAGGCTTCGACGAGTCCCTAAGCATACTAGAGAACCCCACTAGGAGAGAGATCCTAAGACACCTTGTGAAGGAGCCACATTACCCCCTTCAACTCTCAGATCTACTTGATGTAAGCCAGCAAGCCGTTGTAAAGCACCTCAAAGTATTGGAAAACGCTGGGTTTGTTGACTCGGAGGCAAAGAAATCGGACAAAGGGGGTCCGCCTAGGAAGGTGTATAGAGTCAATCAGTCATTCTCTATCCGGCTCGATTTAGGGCCGGACCTGTTCAGAGCAGAGCATCGAAAGATACCGAGGGGGGGAGCCATGAAGCTCTCCGGAAGCATACCTGACGAATTATCCGGGGTAGTGGGGAAGATAGGTACTAGGAGAGCGATGCCTATGGTTGACGCTATGGGAATACTCGCCGAGCTGGACACCGCACTTGAGAGAGTAGATAGAGAGAGAGATGCCATCATTGCGCTCCATCAGCAGGTGATGCACAAGGTATCTCCAAGTGTAGAGGAGAGCTTCGAATCTTACGAGGAAAGACAGTTGGCCCATGAGATGATGAGCCACCCTCGCCGGCCGCTTGACTTAGATGCGTTTTCGAATGGAATGCGAATCCAGTCCTTGCAGGCGGAGAAGATGATGGACACCCTTAGGGAGCGTCTCATGAGGGATTTCGCAACAAGGAGCGGTGTGTTTGTAGCGGGCAACGAGTCTGTGTCTATGCCCTGGTGGATGGCCAAGTGAGGAGTCTGAAGGGCCACCAATATAACAGAGAAGTGCCTGAAATAATAAATTCAGAAGACCATGTCGTCATCGGAACCGGGAAGTAGGCTGCTGAGCTCAGTGAACCTTGCCAGAGCCTCTATCCTCCTCCCCCAAATCACATAGCCTGCTACCCCAATGAGGGAGAATGTTGCACCGACGATTATGACAGGTACCGAATATCGGACCACCACCTCACGGCCTACGTCCAGCGCCCCCAGCGGGGAGCTCATATGGCCGCCGGGAATTCTCTGAATGTTGTTGTTCTCGTCTGTCTCGACAATGTTGTTGTCAGGGTCCACAACAACTACGATTTCGTGCTTGCCGGCCTGGACCATGTAGAGCAAAGTTATCGGGTCGGACTGCTCAGACTCGGCCTGCCCGATGGGCATTATAGCAGCAACGATCTGTCGGTACACTATGTTCTCCTCACTACAGCCATTTCTCTTGATATCGGATTCTGACTGGTCCTTGCAGAGAATGATGTTGACGTCCGCTGCGTGGGCGTTGCCCCTATTGGTAACGAAGACGTTCACTGAGAGCATCTCGCCTATAGCCGCCTCGTTTTGGTTGACTATTACATTCTCCAATACAAGGTCCGGTGCCCTAAGACGCATCTCCAGGACCTGCTCGTTTGTATCGCAATCCGGAGGGAGGTTGTCGGGAAGACCGTCAGAGTTGCTGTCCAGCGTGCACGAATCGGTCCAAATCTCGGTCTCGTCGTAATCTCCTCCTTCTTCGGATGATCCGTACATCGACAACACCTTGATTCCAATATTTCTATCTGTTAGGGAAGCATCTGGAGCGACGGTCACAATAACCACCAATTGCAACGTAGTGTAGGGCTGCATCATAGGCAGTGTGACTGTGTTGCCAGCCGTGACGAAACAGTAGTCCGGGCCGTTGCCCTGCGCCTGCTCTTGTGAAATCTGGCTCTCCTCTTCGACGGTCAGCTCTACGCAAGGGTCCTCCACGGGGAACTCTGTTCTGAAGCCCTCCAGAAGAGCATAATCAATCTCCCATGTACTCAGAGACCCCAGACCGGGGCTCACGGACCAGATATTGTTGACATCGTCATATGTGTGGTTGTGTATGGTCGGTTGATCCTCGACGTTACCGTAGTTTGAGACATTTAGGGTGTACCGAACTATCCTGCTGGGAGCAGTGGTCTTGATTCGGCTCTCGACAGAAGGATCGAGTGAGATCCTCATGTCATGAAACTCTATTATGGTGGCACGCAGCACAATCTGGTCCTGAATCCTAGTTCCCTCGAAAGGCTCCTCGCTTAGAACGTAGAATGTGATGGTGTACTCTCCGGCGAGAGTCTGTTGGGGGACATTAACGTAGATTGGTACTACCTGCGACTCCTCGCGATCTAGCTCCTCGAAAAGTATCCTAGGGATGTCCATATCCCAGACGTGAGAGCCCCCCTGGTCGTCGACTATCGACGCGATTGTTATGTCGAACCTGTCTGGTCCGTTTCCACCATTTGTGATGCTAGTGTCCATCTGGTATGACTGCCCGGGATAGAGCTCCAGTATGGTAGACGGAACCTGGGCTTCCAATTCGTACCTCTGTACTACGTTTGTGAGAATCAACACCGAGTCTCTTACCTTGGGGGTTCCATCCAAATGCGCGCGGACCGTGATTGACTCGCCTATGCCTGCTGTTGCATTGAATGGGGCACACATCTCTGCAGTAACCGTGTAAGTGGTTTCTATTTGGGCCCAGTATATGTCCTGGTCAGCTGAAGATGAGCCTCCCGGCCACTCTGAGAAATCTAGGTCTACTGTCCAGTGATCGAACCTCCATGAGTTGGTGTCTGTGCCGTCTGGTCTATCTTCCGGGGCACCGGGTGTCGTGAAGACCAGATATCCCGGGGTGAAGTATTTGTTCACCTGAATCGGGAACCTAGCACACTCGCCCGGGAGAACATACAGCTTAGTGTCCCCGATATCGAACACAATGTTGCCCGTTGTTCTGATAGACACGTTGATCCACAGCTCAAGCACGTCGAAAGTACCTCTGTCAATGGAAAGTACCGGCTCTCCAAGCGACCAGCCCTTCAGATATATCGCGAACGTGCCGGGATCCTGAGACTCTGGTACACTAATCTTGAGGTTCCTAGTCACAGACTGTCCTGGATCGAGAGAGATTGACAATGGGAAGTCGATGCCCCATCCGAATGGTAGGGACCACTCGTTCTGTCCATCAAGTGTTGCCGGGTCATAGAAGGCGAATGTGTCGTACACGTTCCCCGTGTTCTTTATAGAAATTGAGAAGACAGCGGACTTACCCTGTTCAACATCTACTTGGAAGTGGCTGGTGTCGAGTTCGATTCCATGCACTACGTCCATGAGAGTCAGCAGAGTTAGCTTGTTCCTTATTGCTGGATCCTTTGCGGAAGTGGCAATAATGCTGATTTGGGCTAGTTGGTCCTGCTTGGCCTGATATATGGTTGGGGACCTGACTCGGAGATAGAGGGGGTCTATTGCTCCCCCGTCCAGGAATACAGGAGTTGAGTCGAAGATAGGGGTGTTATTAGTCATGTAGAAGAGCGTGGCCGTCCAATTGTTAGGTACTCCCTCCATGGTAACTGTGAAGGTGTCCTTGACAAGCTCAGCAGGGCCTGGAGTCGGATTGGCAATAGAGATGTTGAACGTCGTCAGTTCCCCTGGCTGGATCGTGTGATAGAAAGTCTCTGCTTCAGCAGGGCACTCGTAGGGGTATCCTTCGATGTTGGCATTGTTCATGATCTTGTTATCGCAAGCGAGAGATAGGTCAACGAGACCGGTCAGGACGTGCACGTAGCATAATGTCCACTTGTTCGCATTGGTGCCGTCCCAGTCACACCTCTTGTCTGACCATCCCATGTGGGCCCCGCTTCCTAGGTCGTTTGCAAAAGCCGGAGGCATTCCTCTGTCTAGGTTGAAATCGGGGTAGAGGTGCTCTCCGTCGGCGGTGTCACATTCTGGCTGGCATGTTGCAGGTCCTAGTTTGTCTGAGGTCCAGTTTGTAACCTCGCGAATCTCCCAATCGTCAAGTACTGAAGATGCTATTGAGTTCAGCGGGAAGCCCTGCGGGTACTTCTCGTTGGTGTTGTTCAGTCTCGTGTACATCAGTGTCTCCTGCCACTCAGTATTGCTGTAGTCCAACCATGCCAAGTGTACATTGTCGAACTGGTCTGTAAGGATCGAAGGTGACACAGAGCTGGGTGCATATGGGTAATCATTAGACGCGCCTTCGCATTGCTCTGCGTTCGATATCGTGCTCGAAGCTATCTGCTTGATGCCGTATGCGGGGAGTCCCTCCGGCACCCCGTCCCACTCTGCAGCACCCCTGAGACGAAGACGGGTGTAGTAAATCTCGTACGCTCCCTCAATGTCTATCCCCCCAGTAGCCCCGTCGCAACCGGGGTAGAGTCGGCCATCTTGCCAGGCTAGGTGTGTGTTGCCCGAGGTGTCTAAGGCTATTGCCGGATGCAGGCTGTATGCGGGGTTGTTTGTGATTTGTGTGTCGTTGACAACAACAAGGTGCCCGTACCCTTGAGCGTCCTCGGAGGGACCCAAGTCCTCAGTGTAATATCCCTGCTGACTATTTGCTTCTGTACCGGAATCTCCTGGAGCCCACCCGGGCCAGGGATTGTCCAGTAACGAGTGTGGGTCTAGAACTGTCATGTATATCTCTCTAGAGTTATTTGTGGCTAGATAGACCATCGCCTCTACCATTATCTCAAGCTCGCTAGACGACCCTGAGCTTGTTGGGAACTGATACATCTGACCCTCAGCGTTTGTGGTCCGGGTAGTGGCACCGTTGCAGGACCTAGTGTTCAGGCCGGAGCCGACGGGGCATTGGGCCATGTCCAGCATGTAGCTCCCCACCGCTGTGTCCGAGCCGGCCCAGAGAGGGTAAGGCTTGGTCTGAGCAAGCACACACGCGTCATGAGCCTGGTTGATGCTCTGTGTATCGTCGTTGTCCATCGGTGTTCCACCGTAAGGGCCCTCGTCTGAGATTGGAATAACGACCCTAGTGGCGTTGTCGTTCCAGCGGTGGTCTGCCGCTGTGGGGGGGTTGGCGGCGAGTCCCTGTCTACCCGCGATGTCTCGATAAGAGAGGCATGCCCAGGTTGCTGCCGGCCCCCAGAACTCGCTGTAGTAACCCCCATCAGCAGGGAGGTTTGTAGCCTGGTTGTTGTACACAACCTCCGTCAGTTCCCTAATTCCACCTGAGGCGTCGTTTTCACCCAATGGGGTGCTTCGCGGGCCTTGGCTCCCGGATCCGCCAGTCTGATAGGCTACAGCACAATTTCCGCTCGTTGCAGCAGCGGGCCAGTTGCCACTAAGCGCATAGAGTGTCTCATATACCGTCATGTTAGCTTGAACCAATAGAGGTTTTAGACCGGGGAAATAACCACCGCTAGCGAAGTTTCCCCCGTAGAATACGGCACACATGTCGGCCCACTCCGCGTTCATCGAACCAGAGGTATCGATTGGGACAACCATCTCTACCTGGCCCCCCCGGGTGTCGTCCCAGACGATTTGAACGAAATCATTCACATCTACGGCAATGTCAGGATGGCCCTTCTGGCCCAGAATAGGTGTGAGGAGTGTGCTGTCAATCTCCACAATTACCATTCTGGCCGGGTGATCGATGGACAACATCTTGTAGAAAATCTGGGATTGCTGGTAGTATAACTCGAGTGGCTCAAAGGAGTCCTCCCAAACGATGTGGGGGTTGTTTTCTGAGTCGACATCGATTGCTGGCCAATCTCGATTTTGGGGGTTGTTTGCTACCTCGTAGTCATCAGGGACAACAGAAATCACTGAGTCCAGAGAGGAGTCGCCGCTCTGGTCGTCAAGTGATGGGTCGAGAAGAGTGTACATTATCTTGTACTGGCCAGACTTGTCGGTCCAAACAACATGAACCATATCATCGCTATCCACACGTACATCCGGATGCCAAGCACGATGTGCCCCTGGATCGGAAATCTGGGTCTGATCAATCAGAGTCTCACCCCTGGGATCTAGCATCTTGTAATACAGATGGTTGGTATTTCGGCTCCAAACTAAGTGGACGTTCCCACCGGAGTCTGCGTCCATGGAAATCATCCTGTCATTGTACGTTGCGCTCTGAACCACCTCGATCGGATCCGTAAGTACCACATCGCTCGCATTGGCTGGCGATGAGAAGGAGCCCAGGATGCTGACCAGCATCAACAAAACTATCGAGGTGCCACTCCTTTTGGTTCCACTAACATCTTCCACGAAGTAGCCGGTCGACTGCATCGTCTTTTGTCGAATTTATCGAATACTTAACCTAAACCCCTTGCGGTCACTTTTCTACTGTTTGTGAGCAATGGCGTGTACTAGACCCATTCTAATGGATCGAAGTCCTTCCCGAAACCTCCGGTTTCATCGGTATCGATATCGGAAATCCTAGTTTGAGACTGACGAGGGTTTCTCTTGGACTTGCGTCCTTCCCAGTCGTCTACAGGACCTGGCTTCCCTTTACCGGGACCGAATCCGTACTTTATCTGATGAATCAGTGAGAGTTTGGTAAGCCAAACCTTCCTCATGCACTGCATGAACTCATTCTGAGTAAGGCCGTCCAACCACACCGGCCTGGACAGGTTGAACGCCTGGAGAGGCCCAGCTACTCCCTCTTTGCTACGCCCGACGTGAAGGACCCAATCTAGATCTGATGATGTCATGCGTATTCTAGTCTCATGCAGCCACTCGTCCCAACTCTCCGAGTCCTCCGATGCCATTTCTCGCATAGAATCCTGCTGTCCCTCGTCTACTCTTGTAATCGAATAAACCAAAACTAGGTTTCTCTTCTTGGGGATTACTATGTTGAATAGATGGCCTTGTTTGGTTGGGGGGTACCGGACGTGCATGTGAATGAATGCTTGAGGGTCTTTGACTTCTCGGGCCTCTAGCCTTTCCCCTTTCAACCAAGCCCTGATGGAGTCAGCCGCCTCCCTATGATCCATACCCATTCCAATAAGTGGTCCTATTTAGAGCAAGTTGAGATTGGACCGAGTCTGTTCGAGGAGTATAGCAAGATTTTCGCCTTGTATGGAAGAAGCTAGCATTTCCCTCCTTCCAGAATCAGAGAAATCTGTCCAAAGGTCGTATCCAAACAAGAATATGATGTTTAGAAGGTGGATTACGATCATAATAGAAACCGATAGGGGGATTGTCAATACAGAGATTGGTGCGACAGAAACCGAAACTAGAATTGCCATAGGAGGCCAAAACAAGATTGGGGAAAACATGGCCGCAAGCATGTGGTATGTAGTCCTAGCATCAATTCCCTCATCCGTTCGGTCCCCTAAGTACCAAGCTAGAAGACTCTGGAACCCAGTGGAGGGGATGGTGACTGGAGAGGCCAAAACCATAAGGAAGAAGCCTAGCAATGCTTTAGACCATGGCCTTCCAATACACAGCTTTCCATCTTTGATTGAGCGGGCATCTAAATCGTTAGAGTGAAGAATCCTAGCTGCCTTGATTGATGGTTCGATTAATCCATCGATTCCCTCTCTTCCAGATAGAGATGCTCTGACCTCTCTTGCTGCAAGAACCTCGTCCCTCAGAGATTCGAGGGCGCCTCCAGACTCTTGTGCTCTAAGGTGACCAATTAGGTGCCATGCCCTGTGAGTGTCCCAGTCCGGAGCATTCGGAGTTACCTCAGATACCGATGCGAAAAGTTCGTCTCTCAGAGAGTTCACCTGTTCGGATGGAGGTTCCACCCATGACCCCGACGAGAGCTTGGGCCCTATCTCTGGGTCATTTGGAGCGATAACTGGAATTGGTTCGGGGAATTCAACGAAAACGTCGGTCCTGAACCAGTAGTGGCACCTATAATGTAGGCCCACCGGTTGGAGAGCTGGTGGTTTCAGTCCTCTTTGTTTTGCTATAGATGCAGCATTTATGGCGAATCTCATTGGTCCTGTCTTGAAACGGTGGAGCCTAGAATCCTGGTGAGATTTTCCTTCAGGCATTACTATTGCATTATGTCCTGATGCGATACAGTTGGTCATCGTTAGTAGAGTTCTATCGTTTATTTCCTTAGCGTATTTCTTGCCTGAAACTCCGCTCTCAATTTCCGGCCTCCTGATTACTGGTTGGGCGCCCATCCTCCTAGCAAACCACCCTACTAGGGGCATGGTCATTATGTCGTGCCTTCCCATAGAGATAACCCTCCTGTCTTGGGTATAAGTCAGAGTCATGGGGTCAACTAGGCCATTAAGGTGCATTGCGGAGAGGATTCTCCCTCCCTTGTAATCGGGAAGTTTGTCTACCTGCCTTATTCTGAAAATATATCTCCACGCGACTGCTGTCATTAACATGATTACATGCCAGAAAATTGGATTTCCAGGATGGCCGCCTGAGTGATCCCATGGGAGATTATCTAGCTTCTTTTTCCTTAGTTTTGTGGCGCCACTGGAAAGCCGGGGATCGATGTCGGGCGCGCTCTGCATATCCGACATAACTTACCCAGAGAGGTAGAGGTCTTGATTATTGATTATGCGTCATTGGAGTAATTCACTAATCGAGCCGGCGAGGCGGGAGCCGGCATCATGGTTAATCGGGTTTGATTTGAAAGGCCAAGATAGGCCACTTCCATCTTCAAGCTTGGGGATTATATGGAAGTGGACGTGAAAGACACTCTGGAAAGCATTTGGCCCATTGTTCTGGAGGACATTGAACTCTTTGGCTCCAGTTACTTCTAGGACTGCCTTGGAGATTCGAGGAAGTACTCTTCCGAGGGCCTCTGCGGATTCGTCAGATAGCTCATCAAGAGTCCTAGCAGGTTCCTTGGGGACGACGAGGGTGTGTCCTGTACTGAATGGGTTAATGTCGAGGAAAGCGAAAACAAGCTCGTCTTCGTACACCTTGTGACAGGGGATTTTCCCCTCGATAATCATAGTAAAGATGCTGGGGCCTTCATCTTCCATTTGATTACCCCGAGTTAATGATCGATTCGGCAACTGATGCGAGTCCATCTAGGCGGATTGCATCAACCATCTCAGTATTCATAACGGAAGAGCTGTCAGTTAGCTTGATTCCTGATTCCTTCATTCCTCTGATCTCTTCCAAAGCCGCCTCCTTAGAAGATGGTCCGGATAACATAACCGATGACAGCTTAGAGGAGAATTGCCCTACAGGGATGCCGTCCGAGTCTAAAAGCGAGGAGATACGGAAGGCAGCTTCCTCAACCGCATTCTCGATTTTCTCAGCGCCCCCGAACTGTTCTGTAGCGGACCATGCGGATGCATGGGATCCAGCAGCCTTTCCGGATACTAAGTCGTCTAACATCAGATTTCCTGCCAAAGGGTTTTCTCCGTGCATTCCTGTGTGAGAGCTGCGGCCGGCTGCATATAGACCAGTGAACCACAAGTTCGCTGGCAGGCCCTCCTTCGTGAATCCATGGAAGGTTACTCTGCCGTGCTCGTCGCAGGGGGCGCCACCAGTAGTGTAAGCTACACCAGGTGATATTGGTATCACATCCCTCGAGATATCGATGCCTAGCCTATCCATGGCGCGCGAAGAGGTCTGGGAAAACCATGCTGAAGAATCCGGATCCATTTCTCTGAGGTCAAGGACGCAAGGCTCCCCTTCCAGAACTTCCCCAGCACCGACGTCTTCTCCATTCTCTCTCCTGATTCGCCCGCCTGATCCTAAGACATCCATGGGTATGTGGAATCCTCCATCGCTAATTGATAGAGGGTGTTTTGGCGTAGACTGCATGCCTTTCAGCTCGACACCTGCAGACAGTGCAAGCGCGGAACCCGTCCCCGCTCCCTCGCTGGGTGTTGACCATAGGCCTTGGTGGCCTTCAGTGGCTAGAATAACTGTTTTTGCCTGGATTGGAATGACCTCCCCGTTCATCACATTGAGGGTAATAATTCCTCTGACCTGGCTATTGTCGGAGGCGATTGCGAGAGGGAGGGAGTCTGAGTTTCTCTGGATTCCCCTCTTGATTACCTGCTCTTCAAGAACTCTGGTGACCTCCCTCGTTGTGGAGTCCCCGCATCCGGTTAGTCGTGCCACTGAGTGACCTGGGGCTTTGGAAGCATATGGCAGTCCGCCTTCCCTTCTTCTTAGCACAAGACCCCAACGCTCGAGCTCTGCTAAGGTGGAGACGCCCTCATCACAAACTCTCGAAACAACTGTCTGTTCGGATAATTCGCCGCCAGCGGCTATTGTGTCCTCAGCGTGGGAGGTCGAGTCCATTTCGTCTATAGATGCAGCCAAGCCTGCTACCGGGGGTGAGCCTGAACCAGAGCCTACGCCGTACTCATCAATCATCAGTGGGGTCGAGCCCCCGTCCGCACAGGCAATCGCTGCACGGAGTGCGGCTGGTCCGGATCCGACGATAACGACATCCCAGGACTCCATGCTACCGAGATGCTCCAGAGGTCACAATCTCATGAACGTGACGCCCTAAGGGATTCGATTGAGCGATCACTCGGCTACGGAAATTGCGAGTCTCCTTACAGCCACAGCTGCATCTAGCATCTTCTCTGCAGCTCCCTCGGGGTTTACTCCCGACGAGAGAGTTGTGGTAACTACAAGAGAGGAGAGCGTCTCGCCGTCGGGTCCTCTGAGTGTAACTTGCACGGGTCTAGATCCTGTGGCCCCCTTCGGCCAAGCTAAGCCAATCCAAAGAACGAAGCAGTTGTCGATAAGCCTGCCTAGAACGTCAACGAGATCGTTGCCCTCTTCGCCTATCCTGGCTGGCCCTTTTGGCTGTCTCGACTTTGGCGGATTTAGACCGAGTGTCTGATGATGAGGCTCCCCATCGGCTGCAATGATGTCTATCTCGACCTGGGACTCCTTCCCAGAGTGGTTGTGGACCATCACGAAGAGGTCCCCCTGGCCCTGCGAGCACCTTGGGGGGATGTCTAGGTCCATCCTCCATGGTTGGTCGACTAGGGATGAGTGACCTCTCAATGCCGCGTCTTCAAGCCTGTCAATCAGTCTGAACAACCCCGGCTGCCATGCTCTTGTATGGGCCATGATCCTCTTCAGAGTTCTAAAAGAGAATTTTGACTCTTCGTTATTCAGATCGTCTATTGCCGCCACTCTGAAGACCCTCTTGGACTCAGAGACCAATCTGTCATCGTCGAGAAGCCCCAGATAATTCAGATGAAGGACCCTGAGCAGGTGCTCGACTGCAGACTCAGGGGTCTGGCTGGATCGGACCTTTGTCTCCAACCCCCTAACCCAGTCGTCCCAAGCACCCGCTGTCTCGGGGTCTAGATGCGCGATGACCAGATCGGAGAGTACCCTGTCCAACGTGCTCTGATGTAGAGATGGGGCATGCATGGAGAGGAGGGGGAAGTCTTCGTCTGTCATGGGTATCCTTCTCTCCAGTTGCAGAGTGTTCAGAACTGAGACAGAACCCGATAAAATTGCTAATCCGTAGAGAATTGATGCTAGTGTGGTCCCCGTTTCGAAGCTATCCAACGAGTTTATCGAAACCGCAGCGATAACTGCGCAGAGAAGCCTTGTTCTCTCCCTGAGAAGCCTCTCATGCAGGGTGTTCAGGATTCTCTCGACCCCTGGGTACGCCTCCATCGATCTATTGCCGCCCGCCTTGAGCTGCAGCCTGTCCCTTGCTGACATCTGGGCGAACGAAGTTGCTGCCAGAGCGGGCAAGAAAAGCAAAGATTGGATAACAAAAAGGGTAGATCCGACCTGAATATTCAGATCTCCCCCCCCAGATCCACTACCTCCAGAATCGCCGAGTGCCAGCAAGGAAATGTAGACTAGCGCCAATGCTGATACTAATATTCTGGCTTCCTTGCACCCTCTCAGAGTTGTGATAGACGTCCAGAGGATCCGTTGAGAGTCCCTAATCCGGACCCTTCGAGTCAATGCGGACTCAGATGCCTGCCCGAAGGTGCTCTCCTCCCCGTAAGGGTTGGGTAGGTCGGAAGAGCTCTTTGCCACGGTCACACGGGTGACTTTCTGCGCTTCATGGCATCGGATACCAGGAAGACAGAGAAGTCGTTTTGGCGGGGCAGATTTCTTCAGCGGGTCGTGCTGGCGGGAGCGGGCGTGTAGCATAGCCTGGATAATGCACCGGCCTCCTAAGCCGGGG